>CAYYNP010000104.1:0-29052 GCA_964472545.1 uncultured Planctomycetaceae bacterium
ACCAGGCCCACCATCCCTGGATCACCACGCCCGACGGCCGCGACGCCCGGGCGGTCAACGGCAACTTCAAAGAGCGGCACGACGACAACCCGGACATGGAACTCAACGCGGTGGCGATCCCCGGCTCGCGGCGCTACGTGGCTACGGCGGCCCCGCACCACGGCCAGGCGTTCGGGTCGTTCATCCTGATCGACCCCAGTGTGCGCGACGACCACGCCATGGCCCCGCTGCGGCGGCTTACGCCCGACGAGGGCTTCGTCGAGACCGCCGAGCGCGGCAAGGAGGTCTATGGCACGGCG
Organism: uncultured Planctomycetaceae bacterium; assembly: GCA_964472545.1. GTDB lineage: Bacteria > Planctomycetota > Planctomycetia > Pirellulales > Thermoguttaceae > CAYYNP01. The sequence goes on from CAYYNP010000104.1 coordinate 300, forward strand.
TGGCCGCTGAGTGAGAACTACTATCTGTGCGTGTACGACCGCGGCGGCGGCAAGTACGGCGTCTACCTGATCGACGCCTTCGGCAACCGCGAACTATTGCACTGGGACCCGGCGATCGCTTGTTTGGGACCGGTGCCGCTTGCGCCGCGCCCGGCCCCGCCGGTGATCCCTGCGGTGGGCGAACCGGCGAAGCTGGTGGCCAACCCGACGTACGATAAAGTGGGGGCCGAACACGCGCTCGACGTCCAAAGCCCGGGCATGCGCGAAATGGGCGTCGTCGGGCTGATGGACGTCTACGACAGCCTCTATCCGTTCCCGGCCGATACGAAAGTCGAGGCCCTGCGGATCGTCCAGGTATTGCCCAAGAGCACTTCGCATCATCACCAGCCGCAGATCGGCTACGGCTGCGAGACGAGTGCCCGGGCGGTGCTTGGCACCGTGCCGGTGGAAGAGGACGGCAGCGCCCATTTCTATCTCCCGCCGGGCAAGGAGGTCTTCTTCCAGGCGCTCGACGGGCGGGGGTTGGCAGTGCAGTCGATGCGCAGCGCCACGTACGTCCACGCGGGCGAGAAGCTCGTTTGTGCAGGCTGCCACAATCGCCGCGAACACGTTTCGCCCGCCGCGCCCGAGCAACGCGGGCTGGCCTTCCTCCGCAGCCCGTCGACGATCCGGCCGGAAGTCGAAGGCTCGAATCCGCTGAGCTATCCGCGGATGGTACAGCCGGTGCTCGAAAAACGTTGCGTGGCGTGTCACGAGGAAAAGGCCGGCGAGGAGAGGGTGATCGACCTGGCCGCCGGCGATTGGCAGAAAGACCCGCATCACTGGTACGCGTCGTATCGCAACCTCTATCCGTACGCTTTCCACTTCGGCGCCAAGTTCCATCCCGGCTACGACGGCTGGACGTCGGCTCGCACCATGCCGGGCAAATTCGGCGCCCGGGCATCGAAGCTGGTCGAGTTGCTCGACAAGGGGCACCACGACGTGAAGCTCTCGCCGGAGGAGTTCCGGCGGATCACGGTCTGGCTCGATTGCAACTCGGACTTCTTCGGTGCCTATGAAGACACGATGGCGCAGTCGCGGGGCGAGGTCGTCGAACCGTCGCTGGAGTAGCCAACGCGGCGGTTTGGAACGTGGGCGATCTGTTTCCCTAGGTCAAAGCAACGGTGCGACTTGCCATGAGTTACCACCCGACACCGACGCCGCTACGGTGTTTACCGACCGTCTTATGCCTTTTGGTTCTGTTGGCTGCCTCGGCGGGATTTCAAGCGGCCGGGCTCCACGCGGCCGAGAAACCCAACGTGCTCTGGCTGATCAGCGACGACCACGCGGCCTACGTGACCGGCTGCTATGGTAACTCGCGCGTCAAGACGCCCCATCTCGATCGGCTGGCCGAGAGCGGCATGCGGTTCGACCGGGCCTACTGCAACAGCCCGGTCTGCTCGGCGTCGCGGGCGGCGTTCATCACCGGCATGTATCCGCGCAGCGTTGGGGTGACCGTGCTCAGCACGCCGCTGCCGGCCTCGGCGGTCACGCTCGGCGAAGTGCTCGGCGAGGCCGGCTACGACACGGCCTGGTACGGCAAGACGCATTTCAATAGCGGATTGAAACACGGCTTCGACGTCGTGGCGGGCGTGGGCGATTGGCGGCGCTGGCTGCAAGAGCGGGGGCAGAAAGTCGACGACACGAGCCCCGGCGTACTGCCGCCGTGGAAGCCGTTTCGCGATCCGGCCCGGCTGTGGATCAACGGCGTCTACCTGCCGTTCGGCTTGCCGGACGAACTGATGTGGGATACCTGGTTTGCTCGGCAGGGCGCGGAGTTCATCACCCGGCGTCGCGGGCGGCCGTGGTGTTGCGTGGTGAGCCTGACGACGCCGCATTCGCCGTTTCGATTCCCGTTGGAGTATCGCGATCGGCACGACCCCGATCGGTTCGACCTGATGAAGATCGGCCGGGAGGACGACCGGCAGATACCGGCCGTGTTCCGAGGCTTAACGGACGCCGAGAAGCGGAAGGTGCAGGCGTCGTACTACACCTCGACCGAGTTTACCGACAAGAACATGGGCATCGTCCTGGACGCACTGACGCGGAGCGGACAGGCGGAGAATACGATCGTGGTCTATCTGGGCGATCACGGTTACATGCTCGGGCAACACGGCCGATTCGAGAAGCACTGTTCGTACGAGCCGGCCGTCCGCTCGCCACTGTTGATCCGCTATCCAAAACGGTTCGCCGGCGGCCGCAGCACGTCGGCGATGGTCGAGTTCATCGACGTGATGCCGACGATTCTCGAAGTCTGTGACGTGGCCGTGCCCAAGCGCGTGCAAGGCCGCTCGCTGGTGCCGTTGTTGGCGGGCGAAACGGACGTGCATCGCCGGCAAGTCTTCGTCGAATACGCCTGGGCCGACGAGGTGATGGTCCGCGACGACCGCTGGAAGCTGGTTTACATCCGCGGCAAGCGTCGCCGCAGCGACGGCTACGACCCGGGCAAAGACCATCCGCTGCCCGGCCCGACGTTGCTGTTGTTCGACACGAAGAACGACCCCGGCGAGTTTACCAACCTGGCGAACCGGCCCGAGCATCGGGCCCGCGTGGCCCATTACGTTTCGCTCCTGGTCGACCACCTCAAGCGAACCAGCCGCATGCCCGAGCGAATCCCGGCGAGCGACGATCCGATGGTCGTCCTGGACTACTGCGCCCAGCCTCACGACCCCACGCGGGAAGAGGCTCTGGCGGAGTGAGCCGTAGCGCGGGGTCTTTGGCGGGTGCCATGCCCACGCTTGCGTGGGCATGTTGGTCGATTTCTCGGCATGCCCACGTAAGCGTGGGCATGGCACCCAAGACCCGGGGATCGCGGAGCACTGGCCGATAGGGCCCCTTGCCAAACGTCGGCAAAGCGGCTTGAATAGCGGGGCGTTGTGGTTTCTCCAGAAGACCCCCAAGACGAGTTGCAGGTCATGAAAGCCAGCGATACGGCCATCGTGTTTATCGAGTTTCAAAACGAATTCTGCAAGCCCGGCGGAAAGCTCTTCGATGCGGTCAAGGCCGAGATCGTCCGGCTGGATACGATCGGACATGCCGTGACGCTGGTCGAGAAGGCACGTGCCAAGGGCTGTCTGATCATCCACTGCCCGTTCGTGTTCGACGAGCAGTGGGTGCAGGAACACTGCGTGTGCGGTATCATCGGCGGCGCGGCCAAAGACGGGGCGTTTCGCCCGGGCGACTGGGGAACGCAATTGATCGACGAGTTGACGCCGGCCGAGGGCGACGAAACGCTCTCGGGCAAACACGCCTTGAGCGCGTTCACGAACACCGAACTGCAAGAGATACTTACCCGCCGCGGTATCAAGAACGTCGCCCTGGCCGGGTTTCTCAGCAACGTCTGCGTGGAAGGCACGGCGCGGACCGCCTACGACCTGGGCTATCGCGTCCAGGTGATCCACGACGCGGTGGGGGCCACCTCCGAGGCGAATCAGCGATACGTCGAGCGGGAAATCTACCCGCACCTGGGCGGCTCGGTAACGGTCGACCAGTTCGTCGAAGCACTCCAGTAGCGGAGAGTCGCCATGAGAACGTTGCCGGTTTGCCTGTTGTTGATACTGTCCATCTCCGGCGCAGCCGCTGCCGAGAAACAGCGCGTCTTCGTGCTGACCGATATCTCCAACGAACCGGACGACGAAGAGTCGATGGTCCGCTTCCTCGTTTACGCCAACGAGTACGACGTCGAGGGGCTGGTGGCGACGACCTCCACGCATCTGCGCAATCGCACCCGGGAAGACCTGATCCGCCGCCAGATCGACGCCTACGGCCAGGTTCGCGGCAACCTCGTGAAACATGCCGACGGGTATCCCACCAAGGAGGCCCTGCTCGCCGTGACCGCCACCGGGCAGCCGGGCTACGGCATGGGTGCAGTCGGCGAAGGGAGGACCTCGGCCGGCTCAGAACGGCTGTTGGCGGCCGCCGATAAGGACGACGAGCGGCCGCTGTGGGTCAGTGTGTGGGGAGGCGCAAACACCCTGGCCCAGGCCTTGCACGACGCACGCCGCGATCGTTCGCCGGAAGAACTTGCGAAGCTGGTGGCGAAGTTGCGGGTTTATACGATCTCCGACCAGGACGACGCCGGACGCTGGCTGCGGCTGGAATTCCCGGGGCTGTTCTACGTCGTCTCGCCCAGTAGCACCGATTGGAAGGAGTACTGCCGTGCCACCTGGACGGGCATCTCCGGCGACCGCCACTATCGCAACGGGCCGCTGGTCGACTTCGAGCTGGTCGACAACCCCTGGCTTACGGCCAACGTGATCGAGAACCACGGACCGCTGGGGGCGCTTTACCCGAAGCTCGAATACATCATGGAAGGCGACACGCCGTCGTTTCTGGGGCTGATCCGCAACGGGCTAGGCTGGTCGATCAGCCCGGCCTACGGCGGCTGGGCCGGGCGCTACGTGCTCTATCGGTCCTACGCCGAACGGCGGCCGATCTGGACCAACAACCAGTTCAGCCGCGACACGGTCGAGGTCGACGGCAAGCCGCACACGTCCGATCAGGCCACGATCTGGCGCTGGCGAAGACACTTCCAGCACGATTTCGCGGCGCGAATGGACTGGTGCGTGGCCGATGAGTTCGCCAAGGCGAACCACAATCCCGTGGCCGTGCTGGGCGGCGATCGCTCGAAGGACGTGTTGCAGATCACGGCCAAGCCGGGCGAAACCGTGACACTCTCATCGGCGGGCAGCAGCGACCCCGACGGCGACGCGGTGAGTTGCCGCTGGATGGTCTATCGCGAGGCCGGCACGTTCTCCGGCGACGTGCGGCTGAGCCATACTACGGGCATACAAACGAAGCTCACGATTCCCCCGCCGGGCCGAGGCTCACCGAAACACCCGACCGTCCACGTGATCCTCACCGTCGAGGACGACGGCGCACCCAGCCTCGTTGCCTATCGGCGAGCAATCATCGCGATTCGGCCGTAGGCCGGGTTTCCCGACGGCCGTAGCCGAATTCGTGGGTGGCCCGGTCACTCTTGCGGAGCCCGCTTTGCCACTGAGACAAGCATGATTCGCAAGAGTGCCCGGGTGGCGAAGCCACAAGAGGCGCATTGTCGGGCCAGGCGCCTCTTGTTGCTGCGCAACCCCGACGCTCTTCCGGCCATGCGAGAGAAGTGGCGCCGTCTGTTGCGGAAAAGCGGCGGGGCCACCCGATGTGACTTGCGCTCTGCCCACAGCGCTCTCTACCCGGCACAGCCTACTGCCCTTCAGTCGTTTCCTCCTCGGCCGCATCCCGATCGGCCACTAGCCACGCGCGATCGACCTGCACGATCGAGATCTTCTCGCAGTAGTCGCCGGTGCCGTTCTCGAAGACGCAGAGGATCTTGCCGTCCTTGGTGATCGCCATGTCGCTGTAGCCGGCCAAGCCCTCGTTGAGCATGCGGGCGTATTTCCAGGTGCGTCCGTCGTCCTGGCTCAGCCGCAGCGTGAGGTGTTTGCGGCTCCAAAGATGAAACCCGCCGGCGCGGAATACGGCCGGGTTGAGGAAGAGGATCTCCTTCTCGTTCAGCCGGATCATGCTCGCCTGGCAGGCCGGGCATGGGAGGTTCTCGTCCAACACGGGCGTCGACCAGGTCAGGCCGCCGTCGGTGCTGGTCGAGACGGCCCGATGCCCGATGGCGTAGGCTTGCGGGCCGCCCACGCGGAGGTTCATCAATAGTGAGCCGTCGCTGCATTCGACGATCGTGCACTCGCCGTGGCGTAGCTCGTCGACGAAGGGGATCATCCCGCCGGCCTTCCAAGTTTCGCCGTTGTCGTCGGAATAGATAACGCACGACCCGCCGCGACGCTCGTCGCCTAACTTCCGTCCGCCGTAAGAGGGCGCGATCAGCCGGCCGCTCGTGGCGTGGATGCCGTGTACCGGCCCGGCACCGACGCGGACCTCCGTGCCGCCAAAGCCCTTCAGGAACGACGTTTCCGAGTATTCCGGCTCGCCCGGCACGTCGGAGGTCTTGCGCAACTTCGACCACGTCTTTCCGTCGTCGGTACTCTGCGTATAGAACAGGCACTCGCCGCCGCCGCGGGTGAAGAGCAGGTGGACCCGCTTGCCGTCGCGCTCGACGATTGCACACGGGTTGCCGACGCGGATCTGGGCGTCGCCGCCCTCTTCGTGGATCAGCACCTGTTTGGACCACGTCCGGCCGCCGTCTTCGCTCCGCTTCATCAACAGATCGACGTCGCCCCCGTCTTTTCGGCTGACCTTGCGGCCCTCGAAGAACAAGAGCACCGTGCCCTTGTCGGTCAGTACCATCACGGGGATGCGGTAGGTGTGATACCCGTCGGTTTTCCGGCTACAGATATCGACGCGGAAGTCGGCGCCGTCTTTGGCAAGCGTTGTCGATGCAGAGTGGCCCAGCCACAGGGATGCGAAAAGTACCGAGGTTGATAGACGCTTCATGGTCCGTCTCCTTGATTTCTCTGAAACGACGCGTGGCTGGGGCAAAGCGCAACGATGCCCCAGTTTGAGCCTTCCGGGGCTTCGCTGCGCTCAGCCACCGGTCACCCGTGTCGCATGGTCGTTTCTGCACGGGATTCTCTGAATTCACTGACTGCCTCCAAGACAGACGACCTTGCCGTCGACGGTCGACATGAAGAGTTGCCCGCCGGCGGCGATCAGGCCGTCGAAGACCGGCAGCACGTCGAGCTTTGTTTCGCGGATCGTCTCACCGTCCTCGGCCTCCACGGCATAAAGCAAGCTGCCTTCGCTGCCGGTGAAGAGTTCGGCCTGCTTGGCAAGCGGCGCAAGCTTGTCCGGCTGCAGGACTTTGAAGTCCGGTTCGTGGACGATATCGGCCGGGCCACACGCGAAGACCGTGTTGCCGGCCTTGACCATGGCGCGGACCAGGATGGGGATCTCGACACTCCAGCGGGTGGCGAAGGCAGCCGGTCGCTGCTCGGACCGTGGCAGACTGCGATCGACGCAAAACAGCCGATACTCCGTGGGCACGGTCCATCGCCAATATCCCTGCTGACGCCCGAAGGCGTAGAGGTTCTCGTCGTCGAGCACCATGATCTTGCCCGATGGGGCCTGATGCCCGGTGCCGGCGTAGCCCGGTCCGCCGCGGACGCTGCGTCCGTAGACCCAGAAGGCGCGGTGCCAGTAGTTGTCGTCCAAGAAGCCGTTGGGCACGAACAGGTGGGCGTCTTCGTCGCGCTGTTGGTTGACGGCGACGTGTTTCACCCGGTGACGCTTGCCGGTCAGGTCGAACGGCTGCGACCGCATGAAGAGCCATTCGCCTTCGCTGCTGAGAATGTCCGAGGAGGCGACCGGCATGTCGAGCATCGTGACGTGGCGGTGGAGGTCTTCGCCGGTCATCGGGTCGTTTCCGTCCATCTTGGTCGTCGAGAGGACCTTGCCGCTGCGCGGATCGAGACGATAGAGCGTCAACCCGCCGTCGAGGAACATCGAGCGCCCGGCGACCACGTAGGCCACGCCGGTGCGAACCAAAACGCTTCCGTGGACCGGCCAGGCCGATTCGAGCTGCCCGTAGGACATCACGCGCCGATCGCACTCGGCGGCCCGAAATCGCCAGATCAGCGCCCCGTCCGACGCACGCAGGCAATGGACGTAACCGTCGGCCGAGCCGAACAGGGCCGTGCCTTGGTGGATCGTGGGCGGAGAATCGATGCGGCCGCTGGCGACGTAGGTCCAGAGCGTTTTGCCGGACGTTCGATCGAGCGCATAGAGCGCGTGATCGTCGACCGCCGCTACGAAGACGGTCGGGCCGGCGACTACCGGTTGCGAGAGCCGGCCGCCGAGTTCCGTTTGCCAGGCGACGTTCAGGTCGGTTCCCGCGGCGGCGTCCGTCGAGCCGCTGCGTGCAGGGTTGCCGCGGAAGGTGGGCCAGTCGTTCGATGTGGCCGGCGTGCCGATGTTGGCAGGCGTTTCGCCGTACGCGGGGCCCCTCTGCAAACGCGTCCCACGCGTGAGTTCTTCAATCGACGCCCTGCTGCCTGCTCCCGCCACGGCGTTGAAGCCGCTGAGCTTCGCTTCCGGATAACACGCACACGGATGCGGCGGGGCATAAACCAGGCCGTTGGCCGGCATGATCCCATACAGACACGCGCCACGGACCCAATGGTGCAGCGACCAGCGGCCGTTGTGTACGTCGATCATCTCGATCCCGGTGCGAGAAGTGAGAAAGAAGTTCTCCGTCGCGCGGGCCCGATGGCAGCGATGATGGAACCAGTAGCAATCGGCCCCGCGTGGGATCGACTGCTCCGGCTTGCCGGTCGCCAGGTTGTACGAGACGAACTCGCCCGTGCTCGGCGCGATGTCCGGATAGCGGCGGTCGAACTCCCCCGGCTTCGAGTTGGTGCTGCCGCACCAAGCCCGATTGCCGATCACGAAGATGTCTTGCGGCGACTGATAGCCGGACGGCAAATGGGGCTGCTGCCACCGGATCTTCCCCGTCTCGGCGTCCAGACAGGTCATCAAGCCGTGGCTTCCGGCGTGTTCCTTCCAGTCCTCGCCGCCCGCGTAGAGTACGCCGCCTTCGACGGCCACCAACGTGGGAGCGAAGTAAGTGGGCATCTTCTCGCGCGACGGCAGCGGCTGCGATTTCCAGAGTTCGCGGCCGTTGGTGCGGTCGAAGGCCACGATCGCCGCGCCGTCGCAGACGAATGCCCGAGCGTCGCCCATGGTCAGCGTGCAGGGGGCGACCCAATCGAGTTGCTGTTGCCAGAGTATCGCGCCGTCCGATTCCTTGACGGCCATCACGGTCTTCGGCGACCGCTGCCACGCACCGGCCGGTTCGACCTGAACGTTGGGGTTGACGACCAAATAGAGCACACCGTCGCGGTAGAGGATCTCCTCGGTCTTCTCCGTTTCGGCATACGTTGTCACTTCCTCGCCGGTCACCGCGTCCAGCTTGCTCACCGGACTGAGAATCCCCAGCGTGACGTAGACGTGATCGTCGACCGCGACCAGCCGCCGCGGCGTCACGGCCGGTCCGCTCTTCAGCGGCCAGAGATGGCTGGTCCACTCGGCGATCGGCTTGCGCCACAACACCACGCCGTTGAAAGCGTCGCGAGCGACCAGTTGCCATTGGGACGCCCAGAGGATTGACGCCCGGGGGCCTTCATCGACGATGGCGAAGACCCTGCCGCCGGCGGTCACCACGGCTGGCACGCTCGACGACTTATCGTGATGCCGGGAGTATCGCGGGCCGGCGGTCCATTGCAGGTGTTTTAGCGGAGCCGTGACGGCCGTATCGCGGCTGACGGCGTTGTTGTCGGCGTCGTGCAGGTAGTGGGTCCACTCGTCGTAGGCGTCGGGCCAGGGTTTGACAATGTGTTCGACGTTCGCACCGTCGCGTATGACCGCCACGCCGCCGGGGCAGAGGACGCGGAGGATCTCGTCTTTGGAAAGCTCGTATTGCTGCGAACAAACCACCATGTTGACCAGGTTGTCGACGTACGGCAAATGCACGCCGTCGAACGCGGCCGCCGAAACCGCGCCGCCGTACCGACCGGCAAGAAGGTGCTCGCGGGCCGTCTGCACGTTGGCCGGATCGGTATCCAGCCCATGGACGACACAGGCGTTGCCTTTTCGCAAAGCCGCGGTCAGCCGCCCGTCCTTGCAGCCGACGTGAACGATCAGGCCGCCTTGAACGCCGCTATCGGCGAGAATGGCCGGGGCCACATCGGAAGCCGGCTCGCCGGCGTTCAGGCAAGTCGCCAAAGCGGCAAGGATGACGATGGAGAAGAAGGCGTTTCTAATCACTGGGAGTCCTTTCGCCGCAAGTGGATCGACCAGGCCGAGGGGCCCTTGGCCTCGGGGTTGCGCGACTCGAAGTGGATGTTGCGAAGCCACTCGAACGTGAACGCGGCCGTGAAATCGTCGCGGATCTTCTTCTCCGGGATTCTCGGCGGGCCGCCGCGGCTGCCGTCGGCCGGACTGCCGGCCAGGATCAGGGCGCGGCCGCCGGGGTCGGTCAGAGCGCAGAGCGTCTTGACGAAACCCGGCGAATCGTACTGGCAGATGTGGTGATAGCAGCCGCGGTCGAAGATCAGGTCGTACGACTTCAGCTTCGGCATGGCCACCACGTCGGCCAACACCCACTCGACTTCGACCTCCGCCTCGCGGGCTTTCTCCGCCGCGATGGCCAGTGCCGAGGGTGCGACGTCGACGCCGGTCACTTCAAAACCCCTCTTGGCCAGGAAGATCGCGTTGGTGCCGGTGCCGCAACCGAATACGATTGCGCGGCCCGGCTTGAACGTGCCGTCCTCGACCGCCTTGACCAGATACGAACTCGGCCGCCCGACGTCCCAGCCGGGCATTCCCTCGCGTCGATAGGGCGCGTCCCAGCGCTCCATCAATCGGGCGCCCTCAGGGCCGTGGGGCATTACGCCGGAGGGCAACAGCCGAGGCGGTACGATCGCCGCGCCGTCGGCGGCCACGATCTCGATCTTGCCGGCCGCGGTGGGGCTTATGGGCAACGCCAACCGGAAGTCCTTCCCCTGTGCTGAAAGAGTCAACGCGTTGATCTTGTCGCCGCCGGTAAGTTGCGCGGGCTGCGGCACGTCTTGTCCGCCGGCCGGGCGGAGATGCAGTACGTGAACGAATCGGGCCTCGGCCGCCGGCTGCTTCGCAGCGACCAGCACGCGGAAACCTGCGGGCCGATCGCCGACGGCCGGCCGCGCGAGCTTCTCCAGCGTGGCGTTGGCCGGGAACACGGTTTCGCCGAGAACTTCGTTGCCCTCGACGTTCACACGAAAGCGCCCCCCGTCGATCTTCGGCTCGGCGGAGCTTCGCAACATCCAGCGGATCGGCAATTCGGGGTCCTTCAAGCTGATCACGTCTTCGATGACCAGCGTTGACGGCTTCAACAGAAAGACGCGGCGAATTCGCCGCGTGGATTGTTGCGGCGGGTTACCCGACATATCGATTGCCGCGTAGACGAAAGACCGATTTTCCTCGAAAGCCACGACCGTGCCCGGGCCGGAACGTCGGCTGCCGGCGTGTTGGCGGACGAGTTCGCGCGACTCGGCCACCGGCTCCGGTTTGCCAAGGCGTTCGGCCAACTCGATCAGATCGGCCGCCCCCAACGACGCGATGGCGCCGCGAAACCGAGGACGGTCCTGTTTGACGGCCGGCTCGGCCGCTAGCGCGACGTTCGCGGCCGACGCCAAAACGCACGCTGTTGCGAGAACAAACACATATCGCCAAGATCGATCTCTACCGAACATCTGACCATCCTCTTCTGCGGGAGGTGAAGGGGCGATTGGCGACGGCCTCGGCGACCGCCTGTGGAAACCGACCGGATTATACCCGCCGAATCGAGGCCGTGCAAAACGATTCTCGGCCGCCGGTGCCTTGGCAAGAACCGATGTGCCCGGTGGACGCACGACTCCGCTTGGGCCATAATCGATCTGTGCCGGAGACCCTTCCGGCGGAAACTGCCGTGCATTAGCATCAGCCCGGCAAGGCGGCGATCGACGAGAGACCGCGTTCAACAGGAGTAGACCATGTGTACAAGACGGTGTATTGCGGCCTTTCTGGCGGCGGCGTTTCTGCCTTTGGCCGCTACGGCCACGGCGGCCGGCGCGATTCTGGAATCGAGCGGTGTGCGGGGAGGGCTGGCGGTGGTGGTTGGCTGCGACGACGCGGCATTGCTCGATGAATTTGCCGAGAGCGATAACCTCCTCGTTCAGGCGCTCGATACGGATCCGGCGAGAGTCGAAAGAGCACGGCAGGCCATCCATGCCAGCGGCAACTACGGCCACATCAGCGCCGTATCATTCGACGGTAAGACGCTGCCGTATGCCGACAACCTCGTCAATCTGCTCGTGATGTCGAACGCCCGGCACGAGATACCGCAGCATGAGATCATGCGAGTGCTGGCGCCGAGGGGCGTGGCAATGATCAACGGCAAGAGGACGGTCAAGCCCAGGCCGGCAGAGATCGACGAATGGACCCACTATCTTTACGACCCGAAGAACAACGCCGTATCGCACGATCAACAGGTCGATACGCCGACGAGTCTGCAATGGGAGAGCGGGCCGCGCTGGTCACGGCACCACGATCACATGAGCAGCGTCAGCGCCGTGGTGACCACCGGAGGCCGGGTCTTCTCGATCCTCGACGAAGGCCCCCGAGCATCGATCCAGTATCCGGCCGACTGGCAACTCGTCGCCCGCGACGCGTACAACGGCAAGCTGCTCTGGAAGCGCTCGATTCCCGACTGGCACACCGACATCTGGCCGGCCAAGGCCGGGCCGGCCCAATTGCCGCGGCGGCTGGCCGCCGTGGGCCAGCGGGTCTACGCCACGCTTGGGCTGCACGCCCCGGTGAGCATGCTCGACGCGGCCACCGGCGAGACGCTCCGGACGTTCGAGAGTACCGAGTATACGGAGGAGATCCTCGTCTGCGGCGATCAACTCTTCGTCACCGCCCACGCCGCCGCGCCGCCGGAGGGCCAATGGCAACTCGACACGGTCCGCTGCTGGACGGAAACCGGCCGCTCCAACAGCACCCGCCCTTGGAAATGGGAGCGGGACGACCCGAAGAAGATCGTGGCCGTGGATATCGCCTCGGGCAAAGTGCTGTGGGAGAAGCAAGCGGCGGTCGCCCCGATCACGCTGGCCGTCGATTCGCAGCGCGTCGTCTACCACGACGGTCTGAACGTGGTCTGTCTGGATCGCCAATCGGGCGAGGAGTCCTGGCGTTCCAAACGTGAGACGACCGTCAACGTCTTCGTCAAGTCGGCGCCGAACCTGGTGATCTACGACGATGTGGTCCTGTTCTCTGCCGGGCCGGGAGAGGTTACCTCGATCTCGATCGACGACGGCAAGACGCTCTGGACCGGCTCCCACGGCCATACCGGCCACCAATCCACCTACGATCTGCTGGTGGCCGACGGGCTGGTCTGGTCTACCTCCGGTGGCCGTGTGCGGCAAGGGCGCGACGACTACCAGCAAGCCCTCGAGCTATCCAAGAGGCCGCACTGGACCTACATCGGCCGCGATCCGAAAAGCGGCAAGGTCGAAAAGGTCTTCCCGCCCGGCAAGAGCGACTGGTTCCATCATCGCTGCCATCGCGGCCGCGGCACGGATCGATACCTGATCATGGCACGGACCGGCATCGAGTACGTCGATCTTCAGACCGGGCAGTGGACGCCCAACCCTTGGGTCCGCGGCGCCTGCCTCTACGGCTACATGCCGGCCAACGGGCTGACCTACGCCCCGCCGCATCCGTGTGCCTGTTATATCGAGTCGAAGCTCAACGGGTTCAACGCCCTGGCCGCACGGCGTTCGACGCGCAGCGAAGACGCTCCGCTACGGCCGAGATTGGAAAAAGGCCCGGCCTACGGCAAGCTCGCGCCACCTGACACGGATAGCGCGGCACGCGACGCAGCGTTCTCGGCGGCGTGGCCGACCTACCGTTCGGACAACATGCGGAGCGGGTCGAGCGAGGCGAACGTCTCGGCGGAATTGAAGCCGGCGTGGAAGGCGGAGATCGGCGGAAAGCTCTCGCCAGTAACCGTTGCCGAGGGAAAGCTCTTCGTGGCGGCTGTCGACGAACATACGGTCTACGCACTGGATTCGAACGACGGCAAAGTGCTCTGGAAGGCCACCGCCGGCGGACGCGTCGACACGCCACCGACGATCGCTTCCTCGACGCCCGACGCGCAACACGCGACCCTCTGCATCTTCGGTTGCCGAGACGGCTGGATCTACTGCCTGCGGGCTTCCGACGGCGCGTTGGCTTGGCGTTATCGGGCCATCGCCGAAGAACGCCTGATCGTCTCCTACGACCAGTTGGAGTCAACCTGGCCGGTCAGCGGTGCGGTGCTGGTGCAGGACGGTTCCGTCTATTGCGTTGCCGGTCGCTCGATGTTTCTCGACGGTGGACTCCGCTTGCTCAAGTTGGACGCGCTGACCGGAAAGCCCGAGTTTGAAGAGGTGATGGACGACACGATTCCCGGCAGCGGCGAGCCTTTGCACACCACCGCCCGAGCGCTCGACATGCCGGTCGCCCTGCCGGATATCCTCTCCAGCGACGGAAAGCGGCTCTATATGCGTTCGCAGAGTATGTCGTTGGACGGAAAACGGACGGACCTCGACGCCTCCGGCCCGACCGACCAGGGCGGCCAAGAGGCGCATCTGGTCTGCTCGAGCGGATTTCTCGACGACACCTGGTTCCACCGTGCCTATTGGGTCTTTGGACACGGCTACGGTACGGGACACAACGGCTGGTTCCGCGCCGGACGCTTCGCCCCCGCCGGACGGATGCTGGTCTTCGACGACGACGCCGTCTTCGGCTATGGACGCCGGCCGAACATGTACGTCTGGTCCAGTGCCCTGGAATATCAACTCTTTGCTGCCAACCGTAACGTCGAGCAGGATTCGATCGACCGCGTGGCGGCGGCCAATCAAAAACAGGAAGGCCGCGGCCCCGACGGCCACGGGCATGGGATCACGTTCGACCGTAAGCTCTACGGCTCGTTCCCGCTTTCCGAGATTTCCGCCATCGATTTCAAATGGCGGCAGCAAGACCCGGCGTTGCAGGCCAGAGCGATGGCGCTGGCCGGTGGAACCCTGTTCGTGGCCGGCCCGGCGGACGTCGTGGATGAAGAAGCAGTCTTTAGCCGTCCGTTTGCCGAGGAGGTTATCGCCAAGGCGGCCGAGCAGGTGGCCGCGTTGCGAGGCGAAAAGGGGGCCTTGATGCACGTCATCTCCGCGAAAGACGGCCGGAGACTGAACGAACTCCGCATGGACGATTGCCCCGTGTTCGACGGCCTGGCCGCCGCGGAGGACAAGCTGTTTGTCTCGACGATCGATGGCAGCGTGATTTGTTATCGATAGATGAAAGGCTGAGAGAATGAGAACCAAATCGATCGTAAGACTGGTGGCGCTGGCGCTGGCGGTGGGCTGCGTGGCGGCCGCTGCGCGTGGCGCAGACCGTAGCGCGGCGAAACCGCTGCGAGTGTTCATCCTCGCCGGGCAATCCAACATGGAAGGTCACGGCAACGTTGAACTGACCGAAGCCAACGCCGGGCGGATGAAAGAGGAAGACCGCTTTGAACGCGACAAACACAACTTTCTCGACTACCTGGCCAAGCAATCGGACGACAAGGCCAGATACCGGCATCTGCTGGACGCGAATGGCGGTTGGTCCCAGCGCGACGACGTCTGGTTCATCTGGCGACGGGGTGGGCGCGACGTAGAGGAAATCAAGGGCAAACTGACCGTCGGGTACGGTGCCGGCGGTTCGTTGAAGATTGGCCCGGAATTGCAGTTCGGCCACATTATGGGCGACTTCTTTGAGGAACCCGTGCTGTTGATCAAGACCGCCTGGGGCGGCAAGAGCCTGGCGATCGACTTCCGCCCGCCGGGCGCCGGCCTGCCGCCGAAGGAAGTGCTCCAAGCCAGGCTCGATCAGATCAACGAAAACAACGAACGCAACGATCGCGCTCCGATCAGCATGGGGCAGATGACGAATTCCTACGGACACTACTACCGGCTGATGCTCGAAGAAGTCGACGCGACGCTGAAGAACCTCAAAACGGAGTTCCCCGAGTACGACCAGTCGCAAGGCTACGAGATCACCGGCTTCGTTTGGTTCCAGGGCTGGAACGACGGGCAGTCCGTCGAATTGGCCGGCGAATACGAGGAGAACTTCAAGCATCTGGTCGGCGACCTGCGCGAGAAGTACGGCCCGATCCCAGTGGTGATCGGCACCAGCGGATTCGGCAAGCACGCCCCCAGCAAGCACGACGGCTGGGTCAACCGCCTGCGCGACTACGTCGAGCCGGCCCAAATCGCCGCCGCCGGGCAGCTCACCGACGTCGGCTGTTTCGAGACCGGCGACTGCCTAATCCCGCACAAGGATCGAACCTCGAACCGCGGCATCCACCATTGGTTCAACAGTGCCCAGACGTATTTCCTGATCGGCGAAGGGCTGGGCCAGACGATGAAGTCGCTCTTGGAGTGAAACCACAAACCAAGGAGAATTCCCATGCGAAACATGGCTCGTCGCAAGTTCCTCAAGTCGGCAGCGGCCGGGGTCGCGGGGCTGTCGTTGATCGACGCAAAGCTCGTCTTCGGCTCCGAAGCCAATTCCCGCGTGAAGCTGGGACTCGTCGGCTGCGGCGGCCGGGGACGTTGGATTGCCGGGCTGTTTGCGCGGCATAGAGGCTACGAGTTTCACGCCGTGGCCGACTACTTCCAGAAAGTGGCCGATGCGGCCGGCGAAGGACTCAAGGTCGACGCCAAGCGGTGCTTCGGCACGCTGGGCGGCTACAAGCGGCTGATCGACGCGAAGCCCGACGCCGTGGTGCTCGAGACGCCGCCGTACTTCTTCCCCGAACACGCCCGGGCGGCGGTCGAAGCGGGGCTGCACGTCTACATGGCCAAGCCGGTGGCGGTCGATGCGCCCGGCACGCTCGAGATCGGCGAATTGGGGAAGAAGTCGACCGAGAACAAACGCTGCTTCCTGGTCGACTTCCAGATCCCCACCGATCCGCACAACATCGAAACGGTCAAGCGAATCCACGACGGCGCGATCGGTCGGGTGGCCCAGATCAACACCAACTACTGGGCCGGCAGTTTTTCCGATCCGCCGCTGACCGACAGTTGGGCCAGCCGGCTGCGGCACCTCGTCTGGGTCAACGACGTGGCCATCGGCGGCAGCTATCACGTCAACGCCTGCATCCACGGCGTCGACGGCGGCCTGTGGATCGCCGGCGGCAGGCCGGTCAGTGCCAGCGGCGCGTCGACCGTGGGGCGTGCCAATCCGCACGGCGACAGCCGCGACCTCTACAGCATCACCTTCGAGTTTGCCGACGGTGTGGTGATGAACCACACCGGCTCCCACGTCAACTACCCCTTCCACGTCCGCTGCGTGGCCATCGGTTCCAAGGGCAACGCGGAGATCGGCTACACGGGCAACGCCTTCATGCGCGGCGGCGACGCGCCGTACGAGGGCGGCGAGATCACCGGCCTCTATCAGGCCGGGGCGCTGAAGAACATCATCGCCTTCCGCCGCAACATCACCGCCGACGATTTCACCAACCCGACCGTCGAACCCTCGGTCAACAGCACCCTGGCCACGATCCTCGGCCGCGAAGCCGCCCGACGCCGCCAACGGCTGACGATGGAAGCGCTGATTCGAGAGAACAAGCGGATCGAAGGCGATCTGTCGGGCCTCGACGCGTAATTCGCGTCCGGACGACGTGCCCGGGTCGACGTCCGGGCGATTCCATCAGACTCCAACCTTTGCAAAGGAGAACGTGCCATGTCGAGAACTCCGATCACTCGAAGAGACCTGCTGGCCGGCGGCGCCGCGGCGGCCGTGTTGTCGATCGTTCCGCGTCACGTGCTCGGCGGCGAGGGCCAGACGGCGCCCGGCGAGAAGCTGAACATCGCCGGCATCGGCGTCGGCGGCATGGGCCGGGCGAACCTGGCCCGGGTGGAATCCGAGAACATCGTGGCCCTGTGCGACGTCGACCACAACTACGCCCGGGGGACGTTTCAGAAGTATCCGAACGCCCGAGTGCATACCGATTACCGCCAGATGCTCGAAGACCAGCCGGAGATCGACGCGGTGGTGATCGCCACGCCGGACCATACCCACGCGGTGATCTCGATGGCCGCCATCAAGGCCGGCAAGCACGTCTATTGCCAGAAACCGCTCACGCACGACGTCCACGAAGCCCGCATGCTCACGCTGGCCGCCCGCAAGGCCGGCGTGGCCACACAGATGGGCATCCAGGGCCACGCCGGCGACGGCGTGCGGTCGATCGTCGAGTGGATCGGCGAAGGCGCGATCGGCGAGGTCCGCGAGGTCGACGCCTGGTGCAACCTCTCGTACTATCCCTGGGGCCACGCCGGTTGGAGTTCCCGCTGGGGCAAGCGGCCCGCCGAAACGCCGGACGTGCCCGAGGGGCTCGACTGGGACCTCTGGATCGGCCCGGCCCCGATGCGGCCCTATCATCAGGCGTATCATCCGGCCGTGTGGCGATGTTGGTGGGATTTTGGCTCCGGCATGATGGGCGACCGCGGTGCCCACACGCTCGATCCGGTCTTCTGGGCGTTGAACCTGGGGGCCCCGACGAGCGTCGACGCGACCTCGATGAATATGAACCCGGATACCCACCCGTTGGCCGCCATCATCACCTTCGAGTTTCCCGCCCGCGGCGACCTGCCGCCGGTGAAACTGACCTGGTACGACGGGCTGCGAGCCCCGCGCCCCAAAGAACTCGAAGACGGCCGACGCCAAGGCGACGGCGAGGGCGGCGTGATCTTCAAGGGCAGCAAGGGCAAGTTGATGTGTGGCACTTACGGCAACGGCGCGTGCCTGTTGCCCACCAGCCGCATGAAGCAGTTCCAGCCGCCGCCGAAGACGATCCCGCGCGTGCCCGACTCCCACGAGCAAGACTGGGTCCGCGCCTGCAAAGGCGGTCCGGCGGCCGGCGCCAACTTCGACTACTCCGGGCCATTGGCGGAGGTTTGCACGCTGGGCAACGTCGCCAAGCGGATGGACACGCGGATCGAATGGGACGCCGAGGCGTTCAAGGTCACCAATCTTGACGCGGCCAACGCGCACGTGCGGAAGACGTATCGGGAGGGGTGGAGTCTGTGATGGGGCCGCTGTCGTTGCACTGGCGGCTTGCCACCCAGTGTCGGGGGAAGTAAGTTGCTGCTCAAGGCCGGGTGGCATGCCCACGCTTGCGTGGGCATGTTGGGATGATGACGGCGCGTTGCACGGCATGGCCACGCAAGCGCGGGCCATGTCACCCGGCGCATCCGCGTCTGATAAGGCGATCATGAGCAATCAGAGAAAAGAGATCAAAGAAACGGTCGTTGCGGCGCTGTGCAAAAGGGCAGACGGCGACTATGGCTCGCGTGGCTTCGTACGTCGGATTGGGAGCCTTCGGTACGGGCGCAAGCTCGATGACTGCACGCAATCGGTCGAAGTTTGCATCGAACACGCTCCGAGAGACAATCCGGACGCGGCGGCCGCAGTCTATCCATGGTTGTCGGTTCGGATTCCAGACGTCGATAGAACTGCGATTGAGATGACCACAGGGAACGAGACCCTGCTCTCAACTTCCGCCCCGACACTCCGTCAACCTATCGAATTCGTTGCTCCCAAAGGGATCGGTGTTCGCTGGTACATCTATCAAAGGGACTCGGTCGTTATGGCGGTTGCTGAATTCGTTGCCTTCTCGAAGAGATGGTTGTTTCAGTTCCTGGAGGAGTATTCGAACGCCCGAGGTGTCGTAAGGCTGTATGCGAACGGTGATGAACGTGTACTGCATGACCGCAGTCAGTTTCTGCGCGTTATTGCCGCCATGGTTCACTGTGATGAGATGTTGGCGGCGAAGGAAGTGCTTAATGACAAGTTTGGCCGGCTGGCGAGTCGCAGGCAGTTCGCGCCTGTCTTTGAGTACATCGAGAAGAGCTTCCCAGCACCTGAATGACTTCAGACAGCCGGACGCCATGCCCATGCTCGTTGTGGACATGCCGCGAGGACACCAACGCGTTGCGCCTGCATGACTGGTGCCTAGAATCGACCGCAGTTCTCAAAACCCTTTGCTATCGAGGTACTTGTAGATGTTGCCATCGCGATAGAGATACTCCTCGAACTTCACCGGGCCATCAGTGAAGCGCGGGTCGGCGGTGGTCTTTAGATAGGCAACAAGTTGGCTGCGCAACTGTTCGACCGTCTCGGCGTGCTTCGGATCGTCGGCCAGGTTGCTTAGCTGGTCGGGGTCGGCCGTGCAGTCGTAGAGCTCGACGGGTGGGCGCTTGGCGAAACACAAGTCGAAGTACTTCGCGTATTTCGGATCGCCCTGATGCTCGACGATGAACGACTTCGTCGGCCCGTTGTCGCAGTCGGGGTGGACGTTCATCGGGTGACTGGCGCCGCTGGGCACGCCGGCGGGCCAGCGGTCGGGGGCGAGGTTGAGGATCAGCAGCCAGCGGTCAGTGCGGATGGCGCGGGCGGGGTAACCGGCCAGCGACGGCATCTTTTGCGCGGGCACGTGGCGCTCGCGGCCGAAGACCATGAAGTCGCGCTTCGGATCGATGCGGCCGTTGCCCTCGGCGGTCAACACGGGCAGCAGCGAGCGGCCGGTCATCAACTCGGGAATTGTTACGCCGGCGGCGTCGAGGAACGTCGGTGCCAGGTCGGTAAAGGAGGCAAAGTCCTTCACACGCCGGCCCGGCTTGACCTTTTCGCCCCAGCGGATCGCCAGCGGAACCCGGGCACCCCAGTCGTAGAGGTTGCCCTTGCAGCGCGGGAACGGCATGCCGTGGTCGCCGGTCATCACGACGATCGTGTTGTCCAGCTCGCCGGCCTCCTCGAGCAGCCTCAAGGCCGCGGCGACGTCCCGGTCCCAACGCTGCACCTCATAATAGTAGTCGGCGACGTCGGAGCGCACCTCGGGCACGTCCGGGAAGAAGTCCGGCACGCGTACCTTGGCCAGGTCCATGCCCGACGCGGCGCCGCTGCCCTTTTTGTAGCCGCGATGCGGATCGGAGGTGCCAAACCAGAAGCAGAACGGCTTGGTCTTGTCGCGTTGTTTGATGAACTGGTCGAACGCGAGTTGGGTGCCGCAGGGGTGCTCCTTGTAGCCCAGCACCCGGAAGTCGCCCGGCCCCCACGCCTTGCGCCAGTGGCCGATCTGGTAGCCGGCGTCGCGGAGCAGGAACATGAAAGTCGGGTGCTTTGGATCGAGCGTACCGTAGAGATTGGCGCCCTGGTCGAGGCGGTAGAATTGCTGGCCGGTCAGCGCGGCGTTGCGGCAAGGCGTACACGACGGGCTGGAGATGAACGCATGCTCGAAGAGCACGCCCTCCCGGGCCAGCCGGTCGAACGTCGGGGTCTCGACGACCGGGTCGCCGTACACGCCGGCGTGCGGCCAACCCCAGTCGTCGGCCAAGCAGAAGAGTATGTTCGGCCGCTCCGCCGCGGTGGCAACGCTGCCAAGCATCAGCACAAATAGCAGACACAAGCCGCGCATAAACATAATGGACTCCTTGGAATTGAGATCGTTCATCTAGAGGACGGCAGGTCTTCGCCGCCGTGGATCGCCGGCAGCTTGCCGGTTACGCGCGTGAGCACGTCGCTGTGGGCGATTTGCCGGCCGTCGGCGAAGATGTGCAGGCCTTTGCCCTTCTGGTACTTCTCGCCCGTCTTGTCCCAAGCGATGGTCAAGATGCGGCCGTGGTAGAGGACGTTGTCCAGGCAGAACCAGTCCCAGGCGTCTTGCGGCAGCAGCGGGTTGACCTCGACCGTGTCGTCCGCCCTCGGCCGCAGGCCGATCAGCCCGGTGATCACCAGGTCGCAATAGCCCGAGTGGTTGTAGTCCTTGCCGCGTTCCTTGCCGCCTTTGCCGGCGTCCCAGGTGCCGTTCTTCCAGGTCTTCAGCCGCGTCCGCGAGATCCAATCGCCGGTGATCGGGTTGAGGTTCTCATCGATCCACGGCACCACGCGGCCGCCGTCGCGCTTCAGCCGATGGCACTTCGTGTAGATCTTCAGCATCTCGAAGTAATCGGCCTTGGTCACCGCGTCCTGTTCATAGTCGTTGAGCACATTGGCCAGCGCTCGCAGCGTGACGGTCGTCGCATACGGCCAACTCGGGCCGTTCCACTGGCATTCGTGGCCTTCGTAGCGGAGTTGAAAGCCGGGGTGGCGGCGTTCGGCGGTGGTGGGGCCATTCGGGGCGTGAAACCCTTGCGGATCCATCAACTGTTTCCACGCGACCTCGTAGCCTCGGCCCTGCTCCGGCAAGTTGAAGTACCAGGGCGTAAGCCCGTGCAGTTCGCGGACGTCGACCAACTCGGCGTCCGCGCCGCGGGGCAGGACCTTGAAGAACTTGTCGTCGTCGTCCCAGAGTTTTTCGAGCACGAGCCGCTTGATCCGCTCGGCCTTCTGGCGAAACTCCTTGGCGATTTCCGGCTTGCCGGCCATTTCGGCGACGGCCGCGATGGCCAGCGAGTCGCCGTACATATAGGAGTTGATGGTCGCCCGTTTGCCCTGGCCGCGGTGGCCGCTTCCGCCCACGGAGCACTCCATGCCGTCGCGGTCGTCGATCTGCCAGAAGAGCCCGTCCGGCTCGAGCCGCGACTTCTCCCACTCCCGGTAGTTGCCGATCAGGTCGTCCAGCAGTCCGGTGACGAACCGCTCGTCGTGGTCGACGAGGTACCTGCCGTACATCGCGTCGGCCGCCCAAAAACTATACCGCCGGGGCGACCCGCCTTTGCGAAACCAGAAGAGGGCGTAGTCGCTGAGGTACTGCGGGTCGTGCAGCCAGCGTCCCTCGTAGAAATGGTGCCCGGCGGCGCAACTGATCGTGTTGTGTTTCGCCGACCAGGAAACCTGCGGCAGGAACTCCGTGATCACCCAACCGTCGGGCGTCCGCTTCACGTGCTTGCGATACGTCCACCAGCGGAAGTAGTACGTCCGCTCGACGTCCTCGTCCGGGCATTCCAGCAGCGGGATATTGCCGTCGAGAAACGTAAACGCCTCGGCGTTTGGCACGTTTGCGTAGAGTTCCTCATCGTGCTGGTTGAACGCGTCGACGTACGACTTCAGGACGTCGCCGTCGAGGATCATCCCGACGTCGGCCTGCTCCGCCGCGGCGGTCACTCCGCTCCAGGCCGCCAGCGCAAAGGCAGACAACACGATGATCCGAACTCGCCGCAACATGGCATCACCTCACGTTGGTGTCTTCGCGTACGTCAGTCACCACCCTAATCGAAGCGGCCCGCCGGTGCAACGACTTGGCTCTTCGGGCGAGATAGAACAGCCGCCGTTTTGGACGGCGGTGTCATCTGCAAGCGGATCTCAGGCGTTCGAGCATTATGCCTGCAACGCCGCCTCCAGAGCGCCCAACAGTCGCGAGACGTTTTCCGGCCTGGCCGTGTGTCCCATCAGGCCGATCCGCCATACCTTGCCCGCCAATGGGCCCAGCCCGGCACCGATCTCGATGTCGTGCTCGTCGAGCAGCGTCTTGCGGACGGCCGCCTCATCCACGCCGTCGGGGATCGTGACGGCGTTGAGCATCGGCAACCGCGAATCGGCGTCGACCAGCATTTCCAGCCCGAGTTTGCCGAGGCCGTCAACCAGTTGTTCGTGCGCGGCTGTATGCCGGGCGTGGGCCGCTTCGAGACCTTCCTGGGCAATGCACTGCAAGGCCTGATCGAGCGCGTAGAGCATGTTGATCGGCGCGGTGTGGTGGTAGGCCCGCTTCGCGCCGGCCCAGTAACCGGTGATCAACGTCAGGTCCAAGTACCAGTTCGGGACCTTGGCTTTTCGTGCCTGAAGCTTGTCGACGGCACGCTCTGAGAAGCTCACCGGCGCCAAGCCCGGCGGACAAGAAAGACACTTTTGCGTTCCGCTGTACAACGCGTCGCAGCACCAAGCGTCCATCGCCACCGGCATGCCGCCGAGGCTCGTGACCGTGTCGACCAGGTAGAGTGCACCGGTCGCCGAGACCAGCTTGCCGACCTCCGCCACCGGGTTGCAGACGCCGGTCGATGTCTCCGCATGGACGATCGCCACGATCGCATACGGCCCGTCGGCCAGCTTCCGCTCGACCGCTTCCGGATCGACGGGCGTTCCCCAATCGAACTCGAGCGTATCGACCGACGCCCCGAGCCGGCCTGCCACGTCGGCCATTCGCACGCCGAAGACGCCGTTGACCAGCACGAGCACGCGATCATCCGGCTCGACCAGGTTGACGAAGCAGGTCTCCATGCCGGCCGATCCGGTGCCGCTGATGGGCAGCGTCAGCGCATTCGTGGTCTGCATCACCTGTTGCAGCAGGGCCTTGATTTCGTCCATGATCGCGATGAATCTCGGATCCAGATGGCCGATCGTCGGGCGCGACAGCGCCTGGTAGACTTCCGGCGGCACGCACGACGGCCCGGGGCCCATCAACAGGACTTCGCGGACGTTTTGCAGGTGATTTTCCATGAGTTTCCTTTCTTGCTGGTCTCGATTTCCACCAGCCCGATGATACCATCAACTTGCGTTTGCGGCAATGTTGTGCTACGGTCGGGATGATGAGCGGCCGTCCGGCTCTCGTCCACTGCAATTCAGAGACCCTAACAGAGAGGGACACCCAGCCATGAAGCGCCTGATTTTCGTTCTGGCTATCGGCCTTGCCCTGCAGGCGACCACGTCTTACGCGCAGTTCGATCCGCACCCGGAGGGGATCGACTACACGGAGAACTTCCGAGGGCAGTTTCATTTCAGCCCCAAGACGGAGTGGATGAACGACGTCAACGCGCTGATGTATCACGACGGCAAGTACCATATGATCTATCAATGGGGCAAGCGCATCCGTCACGGCGGCTACGCCACGAGCACGGATCTTCTGCACTGGAAAGACGAGGGCGTGGCGCTGATCCCCCAGGACTCGTTCCTGCCGAAGGAAGCGGTCCGCAACGTGAGCGGTTCCCACGTCTATTCGGGCAGCGGCGTGGTCGTATCCGGCGAAGTGGCCGAGAAGATTACCGGCTCGACGAAGGAAGCGATGGTCGCTATCTACACCGGCACCAAGTGCGGCACGTGCCTCGCCTGGAGCAACGACGGCGGAACGTCGTGGCACGACTACAAGGCCAACCCGGTCGCCAACCCGACCGGCGGGGCCGACCCGCGCGATCCGTGCGTCTTCCTGTACGAGCCGACCAAAACGTGGATCTTGGCCATCTACGAGAAAGGCACGACGTTCTACGGCTCGAAGGACCTGATCGAATGGGAGCAGTTGAGCAACATCCGTTTCGGCTATGAATGCCCCGACGTCTACGAGCTTCCGCTGGACGGCGACAAGGACAAGATGAAGTGGATTTTGCAGGACGCCAACGGCTCCTACCTCGTCGGCCGGTTCGACGGCAAGGTGTTTACTTCCGAGCAAGATCGGCTGGTGATGGACGTGGGCCCGGACTTCTACGCCGCGCAGACGTTCTTCCGCCCGAACCTGCCCACCAAGGAACTGCTCCAGATCGCCTGGAACGACCACTGGAACGGCGGCATCGGCGAAAAACCCTGGGAGCGAAACGCCACGTTTCCGGTCGAAGTCGGATTGGTCACGTACGACGGCAAAATGCGTATCACCCGCACGCCGATTCCGGCGATCAAGACGATCTACAAGGGGACCAAGACGTGGCGCGACAAGACGATCTCGGACGCCGCCGGCGGCAAGGACATTTTCGAGGGGACGGAATCCAAGACGTTCGACCTGACCGCCGAGTTCGATCTGACCGGTGCCACGGCCAAAACGATCGAGTTGAGGATTGCCAACAAGGTCGTGCCGTACGACATCGCCAATCAGACGCTATTGGGTAAGTCGCTGAAGCCGGACGAAGACGGTCGCTTGAAGATCCGCATGTTGGTCGACTGGGGCCAACTCGAAATCCTCGCAGCCGGGGGCGTATTTTCCTATTCACAGCAATTCGCCTTCACACCGGACGACGCCAGCCTGAGCCTCTCTACCACCGGCGGTGAGGTGAAGCTGGTTTCACTTGAGCTGAACGAGGTCGCGCGTACGTGGCCGTAGAATCGCGTTGCGGGGTGGCTGGGGTCGAGCGCAGCGAGCCCCCAGTTCGTCGCATTCTGGGGGCTCGCTGCGCTCGACCCCAGCCACCCATCAATCTCACTGTTATTGAGTGCTAACCGTGTGCTTGAATCGCCTTGATGATTTCGTCCGAATCGTTCGGCACGGCCACCGCTCGGTTGGCAAACGCGGCGCGATTCACGCCGCGGCTGCCCAACACGCGGTCGAACTGTTCTTGGTCGCTGGTGTGATAGGCCACCGTCGCCGTGGGGTCTTTGAGTTGATGGCCGGTCAAGATGCATACGACGCGTTGGTCGGGCTCGATCAGGCCTTCGTCGACCAGCAGTTTCGTGCCGGCCACACTGGCCGCGCTGGCCGGCTCGCAGCCCAATCCGCCGGCGCCGACTTTGGCCTTGGCGTCGAGGATCTGCCGGTCGCTCGCCTTGCGGACGACCCCGTGACACCACTCCAACGCCCGCAGGCATTTGTTGAGGTTCACCGGCCGATTGATCTCGATGGCGCTGGCGATCGTGTCGGCGCGGATGCCCGCGGCGTCCATCTCGCCGTAGTAGTCTTGCACGGCGGCCGTATCGATCTCGCCGCGGTTGAAGCGGACGTGCCGACGCTGGGTCAACTCGTGCAGGGTATTCGCCCCGGCGGCGTTGATCACCGCCAGCCGGGGCACGCGATCGATCAGCCCCAACTGCCGCAGCTCGAAGAAGGCCTTGCCAAACGCGCTGGAGTTGCCCAAGTTGCCGCCGGGCACCACGATCCAGTCCGGCACTTCCCAGTTGAGCGCTTCGAGCACCCGATACATGATCGTCTTCTGGCCTTCCAGCCGGAAGGGGTTCACGCTGTTGACCAGATAGATCCCCAACTGCGCAGAGACTTCCTTCACCCGGGCCATGGCGTCGTCGAAATCGCCGTCGATCTGCACGGTCAGCGCCCCGTAGTCGAGCGCCTGCGAGAGCTTGCCGTAGGAGATCTTGCCCGAGCCGATGAAGATCACCGCCTGCATCAGCCGGGTGACCGAGCAGTAGAGGGCCAGCGACGCGCTGGTATTGCCGGTCGACGCGCAGGCTGCCCGGCTGGCGCCGACGAATCGGGCGTGCGTAAACGCGGCCGACATGCCGTTGTCTTTGAAGCTGCCCGAAGGGTTCATCCCTTCGTATTGCAGGAACAGCCGCCCCGGCTTCATGCCGGCATACTCGGCCACGCCGTCGGCCGGCTGCAGCAGCGTCTGGCCTTCGCCCACGGTAACACACTGCCGCAACGGAACGAACGGCAGCAATTCGTGGAATCGCCACACCCCGCTGAAGCAGTGAGGATCGCCGCGCCGCGACCACTTCTGCTCGAAGGCGCGAAGCGAGCCGGGCACGTCGAGCCGGTCCCAGTCGTAGGCCACGTCGAGCAAGTCGCCACATTGCCCACAGGCCACGCGAACCTCGTCGACGGCGTACGTTGCCTCGCAGGCGGGCGAGATGCATTGTTGATATACGGAATCGGTGTGCAGAATGGCCTTGCTCTCTTTCGTTGCGGCGCGGGGTCGCCCTCTCGCACATTTGGCAGACGCAGGGTGCGCGACACGCACCACTACGTTTGCCCCCACGTTCGCCCCCTGTGCGTTGACGGCACCCTACAAGATGGAATCATAGGCAAATCTAGGTCAGCCGGGCCAGTGCATCAAGGCGGGGGTAGACTTGGCTGTACACCGCGCGAGGCGTTGACCGACTGTCCGGTGTGGCCATTTTGAGCAGGCCAATAAACAGGTCGGCTGAATGTCGTCCACCTGGAGTAGCTAGGCCACCGTGCGTCCCGCAAGGCCAGCCTCACCAGCCCCGGGCGACCTTAGTTGCTGCCTTGGAAGCATTTAGGAACTGGCCCTCACCGCAACAACCACCCGGGGGTGGGTATTACCCGGCCCGTCAGCGCCATACTTCGGACCTCCTCCTCCCACCCGAGATGATTGACAACTCCCCCCGCTACGTTTAGAATCGAAGGTCTGTGGGTGGCGAAATGGGCCACAATCACCCACGGCCAAAAGGCCACAAGGGTAGGCAAGACCTCGACAGGAGCGGATGTAATGAAGAAAGCCGACACGAAGGTCTACAAGGATCGATTGATCACATTGCGAGCCCGGCTCCGCGGCGACGTGAATCAGATGGCCGACGCTGCGTTGAAGAAGAGCCGCAGTGAGGCCAACGGGGATCTCTCCAGCATGCCGATCCACATGGCTGACATCGGCAGCGACAACTTCGAGCAAGAGTTTACGCTGAGCCTGATGGAGAGCGAAGAGAGCACTCTGGAGAAGATCGAAGCCTCTCTGGAGCGGATCGAAGAGGGGACTTACGGTCAGTGCGAAGAGTGCGGCGTGAAGATCCCCAAGACCCGGCTCAACGCGATCCCCTACGCCACGTTGTGCGTGAAGTGTGCCTCGCAAATGGAACAGGGCTTCTGAGTGTCACGTACGCCTCGCAGCGGGAGCCGGGCCGCCGAACGACGGACGGGCCGGCCTGAAGGATCGACCTCCCGCACGCCAGCCAGCAGTGTGGGCGCCAAGCTCCCCGCGGTGCCGGCCAATCGCTACGTGACCTACTTCTCGCTGGCCGCCCTCGGATTCCTGGTCGATCTATTGACCAAGAACTGGATCTTCGGCCGTCTGGGGATGCCCGGCGAGAGCCGCACGTGGTGGATCTGGACGGACGTCGCCGGGTTCGAGACAAGCCTCAACGAGGGGGCCCTGTTCGGCATGGGACAGGGTTTCGTGCCGTTGTTCGCCACCTTGTCGGTTGCCGCGGCGGTGGCCATCGTCCTCTGGCTGTTCGTGGCCAAAGCCGCACACGATCGGCTGTTGACCGTCGCCCTAGGGTGCATCACCGCGGGCATCTTCGGCAATCTCTTCGATCGGCTGGGGATGCACGGGCTGACGTGGTTCGCCGGCCATCCGCTGCACGCCGAGGGCGATCGGGTCTACGCCGTGCGGGATTGGATCAAGGTGATGATCGGCGACTGGCCCTGGCCCACCTTCAATATCGCCGACAGCCTGCTGGTCTGCGGGGCCGGTATGCTCGTGTGGCACGCCTTCTTTGGCCAGCCGGCGGCGTCCGACGAGGCCGGGGAGACCTCCAAGGGGGGTTAGAGGGCTGGGGACTCGGGGCTGGGGACTCGGGGCTGGGGACTCGGGGCTGGGGCCGCGGGCCC
>CAYYNP010000105.1:0-2710 GCA_964472545.1 uncultured Planctomycetaceae bacterium
GGGGGGTGGTGGGGGGGGGTGAGGGGGGGGTGGCGAAGGTTGGAGGAGAGTTGAGGAATCGGGGATGCTCAGGAGGACGACCGTCGAGTGCGTTGGGAGGACGAGGGCCGACGAGAACGATGGCAGTGAATGGAGTACCGTCCGGTGAGTTTTATTGATCGTGGCCCGAGGCAAGTGCCGAGCGAACACAAGGCTTCAACCCTTACCAGCAACTCCTCACCACTCACCTCCCGCCACTCACCACCGACAACTCCCTCACCGCCACATATCGTCCCCTGCAAACGGATGCAGTGGGCCGATCTTGGGTTTAGGCAGGGCCTTGAGTGCTTGTTCGGCCAGGCGTTGGTCTTCTTTGGTGGCGATCTTCAGGTTCATCGGCGAGCCGCGGACGATGGTCACCGGATGGCCGATCCGTTCGACGAGTTGGGCGTCGTCGGTCGCCGCAAAACCGTCGCGCTTGGCATAGGCCTCGACCAGCAGTTCCCGGCGGAAGACCTGCGGCGTTTGGGCCTCCCAGAGTCCTTCCCTCGCCACGGTCTCTTGGATGTTCCCTTCGGAGTCCGCCCGTTTCAGCGTGTTGCTCACCGGCACGGCGAAGATCGCCGCGCCCGATTTCTGCGCTGCGGCGAAGATCTCGTCGATCCAGGGGTTGACCAGGCACGGCCGGGCGGCGTCGTGAACGCAGATGAATTCGGCCTCCGGCTTGACCTTCTCGATCGCCGCGGCCACCGAGTCGGCCCGTTCTGTACCGCCGTGGACGACGTCGATGCCCAAGATCGCCACGTTCGAGGCGAACTTGAATTTGAAGTCCTCGCGGTCTTCGGCGGCGATTACCACCAGAAGCTGCACCACGTCGTCGCGGCCGAGGAATTTTTCGGCAGAGTGCAGCCAGACGGCCCTGCCCGCCAACGGAGCAAACGGCTTCTTGTAGTGCGCATCCCGAAACCGACTGCTGTTGCCGGCGGCGGGTAGGATCACGGCGAATTTGGCCACAGTGTTGGTTTACGGGGGCGCGTCGATTTGCGGGGCACGTCGATCTACGGGGCGAAATCACCGGCCTCGATGAGCTCCTTGCCGTCGATGGTCGCCAACGCTCGATAGATCTTCAGGTCGATGTAGTCGCTGATGAAGTGCCCGCTGCCGTCGCACATGGCAAAGTTGCCCCCCGAGTGGTGGCGGCTCATGAACGAGTAATTGTTGGCGTAGTCGTGGGCATTGTCTCGGGGCCGCGACCCGGGGACCTCAAAGTTCAACGGGATGGCACAGGTGGCCGTGGCGCCGTCGTAGGAATACCAGGCACTCCAAACGCAGAACTCCGGCACCGCCTCGCCAATGGCCAAGGTAAACTCGGTGCCGTCGCCGTTTTGCAGGTCCTTGATCTCGGTGAGGACGGCCCCCATCTTACCGCGGCAGATCAGCCCGTCGCCTCGGTCGAGGCCGTCGTAGGTGTTCCAGTTTCGGCCGTAGGTAATCTGATAGAGTTGCTTGCAGTGCTTGTTGGTACCGTATTCCCAATTGCTCCCGGCGACGGCCTTGTAGTTGGTCACCCCGATTTCGCCGCCGCTGGCCAGCGCTTGGCCTTCGAGCTTTCCTTCGTGGAGATCGGAGGGACAGGTGAACACGGCCACCGCAGTCTTGGCCACTTCCATGTTATTGCGGCCGCGCCCCGGGTCGACGTAGTTCAACGGGCGGCCGAACGCCATTCTCTCGTACAACGCCTGGTGGCCTATGTCGGCCAGCAAGTAACTCAGCCAGCTATGTCCGGCCGTGCGGTTGGGGTCCTTCATCGCCGGCTGTTTTCGCCCGTCGTTGATCCCCCAGTTGATCGGATAGGCCCTGTTCCGGGTCTCGTATTCGACCATCGCCAGGGCGATCTGCTTCAGATTGTTCAAACACGCCGATTTCTGGGCCGCTGCGCGCACCGACTGAATCGCCGGCAGCAAGAGCCCGATCAGCACGCCGATGATGGCGATGACCACCAACAACTCGACCAAAGTGAAACCCCTACGGGGCCGATCATCACGGATCATGCCAGCACTCCTTACGTAAACGGTCATGCATCGCGCTGGAGCCACACTTTCTGCGCATGCAGCCCAAGCTCGATCACCCTCAGTGGTAAGCATACACCAAGTCGGCAGGAATGTGAAGCTCTCTACCGAGCCTAACCCCTCTGAGGAACTGCTGTCGCCAAGGCTTCGCCGCGAAACCCACCGAAGGCCCATCCAATCTATCGGCTCTCAGCCAGCGGATCGACGGTCACACCCAGGTTTTCCACCAAAACGTGTGGTACGCCCGGCGGAGTTGAGGCATCTTCGCCATAACGAGATTCGGCCATTGCAGTAAGCTCGTAGAATGTGCGGTTGGCGGCCGCCAGTTCACACAAAACGGGGGTAGCTTTCCACCTAGGCCCCAGCCCCTCGAGCGGCCTCAGCATCTCGACAATTAGCTTCGGTTCGAGGCGATCGGCCCACCAGAGCACACCTCCCTTGGTCTGCGGGAAGCCGATCCCGAGGAGGGCTCCCAAATCGACGTCGCGCGGATCGAGGTCTTGCCTCTCCTGGACAATCCGCGATGCTTCCACGACCATCGGCAAGATGAGCCGAGCCGCGATCCGGCCAGGCGAATGGTGGTGGCTTTCTCGTACCCAGGAGGCGATGATCTCACGGACGGCGTTGTCCGGCAGCGTACTGGCGTTGTCCGGCAGCGTACT
>CAYYNP010000105.1:2810-28656 GCA_964472545.1 uncultured Planctomycetaceae bacterium
GGCGCCGTCCGGCAGCGTACTGGCGCCGTCCGGCAGCGTACTGGCGCCGTCCGGCAGCGTACTGGCGCCGTCCGGCGGCATGCTGGGGCCGTCCGGCGGCATGCTGAGGTCGTTTGGCGGTTCCGCCGAGTCGGCCAGATCCGGCTCGGCGTATGAGAAGAACCCCGCGCCCGATTTCCGCCCCAAACGCCCCGCCTTGATCATCGCGACCAACAGCGGCGAGCCGACGATCCGCTCGGGAAAGGCCGCCGAGAGGACCCAGCCGGCCTGCAAGGCCGTGTCCAGGCCAATCTCATCCAGCAGACGAAGCGGCCCTTTGGCCATTCCGAAGGCGACCGCCGCCCGTTCGATCTCTTCCACGCTGACGCCTTCCATCAGCAACTCAAGGGCCTCTCCCAGGTAGGCCACCAGCAGCCGATTGACCAGAAAACCCGGGCCGTCGTCGACCACGATCGGAAGCTTGTCGATCGCCAGCGTATGGGCGGCGACGGTATCGATCGTCCGCCGGCCGGTTTGTGGGCCGCAGACGATCTCGACCAGCGGCCGCCGGCCGACCGGATGAAAGAAATGCAAGCCGCAGAACCTGCGCGGGTTGGTGAATCCCGCGGCTAGCTCGTCGATGGGGATCGTTGACGTGTTGGTAGTCACCACCGCGTGGGGGGACGCGTCGGTCTCGATCGCCTGGAACAACTGCTGCTTCACGGCCGGTCTCTCGGCCACCGATTCGATCACCAGGTCGCAGCGGGCAATCGCGCCCAAGTCGCGCGTCGGCCGCAGCAGGCGCCCGACCAATTCGTCGGCCATTGTCGGAGGCACGTTGTGGCGGATCTCCGTGGCGACCCGGCGGCGCGCTCCGGCAAGGACCAACTCGTCGGCGTCGGCAATCAACACGCGCACCTCGCGGCGCAGATGGGCGGCGGCGATCGCCGTACCCATGATGCCCGCTCCGACGATGCCGACCGATCCGATCCGGCCGCTGCCGCCGGCCGATCGTGGCGACGGCAAGCTTCGGCGCTTCCAACGCACCAAGGCACGGACGTGTTCCAGGGCGTGTTCGCTGGGTACCTCGATTTGCAGAAAATGGTCAAGATGCAAGCCGGTTGCTCCTTCTCTTGCTCGTTACATCGGGTGCTCCGCTACGCGGGAGCGTGTCGGCCTTTCTCTTCTTCGTCGAGCAAGGGGGGGGAACTTTGCGCCGGTTTGGCGGGATAAGCGGGTCGAGGCCGTTTGAGAGTCAAACGGGGCGGCCGTCGAAAGAACGCCCACAATGGCCGGTTGCCATCATCCGGAAGAGCTATTATGCGCTCCTGTCCGGCGGGGGGAACGACAGCGCGCGATGCTCGAGTTGCTCGCCACGCGGCGGACGGCTGGCCGGGCCCGGCAAGAAAGGCGTTCAGCGGCGTACGCGTCGCATCGACGGCTTCTGACGCGTCTGCCAGCAAGCCGAATAGCCGGCGCGGGCTATTCTGATACGGCCTCTCCAACCAGTTGCACGAGTTCGCCGTGGGACGCGTAGACTTCGGTCAGCAGGGCTACATCGTCGATCGTGGCGTCGTCGAGTTGCTCCGAGAGCGCCGTGAGGATGGCATCAATGTCGGAGATCAGCGAGTCGTGTGGCGTTCCTCCCGAGACGGTGCCCAATCCCGCCAGGCCCTCCAACACCGCGCTGATTCGCGTTTTCAGCCGCCGTCGAACGACGGGGAGATTCTCCGGATCGTCGACCGTCTGGGGGCCTTCCCGCCGGCAGGCGTCTCTGCCCATTTCCCCCAGTTCCATGGCGACTTGCGAGAGATCGAGCCCCGTGGCTTCGCGGTAGTTGAGCTTGCCCAGCGCCTTCGCAGCGGCACATCGCGCCACGAAGTGGGCCTTGAGGTCGCCCGCGATGCCGGCCAACTCCACGGCCACCACGCCTCCGCTGCCGGCCATTTTCAACTCGCCCAGCACGTCCATCGCCTGGGCTTGCATCCAGGCGTGGCCCGCCGGGGTCCTTTCGGCCGGGCGCGGCGAACGGACCAGAGTATACATCGCGCCGCCCAGCGTCCTACGAGTGGCCTCATCGCCGGACAACCTCGCGTGGCGCAAGATGCCGGTCAGTGCCGCGACCTGGACGATGTCGGGATGCTTCGGCGTGCCGGGCTGTTTCATCGCATCCAGCGTGCCCAGCAGGGCGTTGCGCCCGCCCTCGAGCGGCGTGGGGGTCCGCAACGATTCCACGCCGTTGAGATCCCCCAGCATCAACGTCGCGTGGACGCGGACCGACGGATGGTAGTTCTGGCTGGCATGTTGCCACGTCCAATTCAGGATCACACCGACGAAGTAGTCGTGTACGGTCATCGGACGGTCACCGACGCCGCAGCGCTGCAAGGCGAGCACGAGATTCCTGCGATGAGTGGGCAACGTCGATGATCGCCCCGGAATCGTCCAACTCGGCAGCTCGTACTTCTGATAGTAGTTGTCGAAAATCTCCTGGTCACCCTCGCCGAAAGCCCCGGCCTGCAGGATTCGCCTCACTTCCTGCTGCAATCCGCGAAACGAGTCGTCGACCGGATCGATCAGGTATCCTTCCGGGCCAACCGTCGGCCCCGTCGGCGTGGCGGGCGCGGCCGGCTCCGCGGCGAAGGCCCCGCCGGCAATTGCGGCGACGGCTACGCCCAGAACGGCGGCCAATCGAATCGAGGGAAGACGCATACGACAGGGAGGTTTAGGGAGCATCGGACGCCCGGGGGGTTATTGCCGGTTGGCCAGAGTGAGACACACGCACATACAAAATATAGGGTACCCGCGGCGACCGCGACGTGTCAAGTTGCCGGATGCCCCGAAAGAAGGGGCCGCATTCCCTGGCCAAATGGACTGCCGGGCCTCATTTGGCGATTTCCCGCGGTTCCGCCGCGTTCGGTAGGCGGTAAGGAGTGTCCTTGCCACAGGGTTTGATCCGGCGCGGCCTTCGACCATACGGCCACTTGTTCCCGGCCGCCGAAGATGGTACCGTCACCGCTGCCAGGTGTCCCGGTGTGAAGGCCCGGGCAGAACGGGAACCTCTGATAATAACGAACCTCTAGTCACAAGGACACGGAAGCATGGGCCCCTTAGAGATTCTCTCCAACGAGCACGGTCTGATCCGGCAGTTTCTGGACAATCTAGCGCTGGCGGTGGAGAAGTTGGAGGACGAGCAACGTCCGCCGACGGAGTTCTTCGAAAAGGGCGTGGAATTCGCCAGGACGTTTGCCGACTCATTCCATCACATCAAAGAAGAGCACGTGATGTTCCGCCGCCTGGCCCAGAACAAGGGTGGAGAGATCGACGGCCAGATCGAGTCGCTTCGACACCAGCACGAGCGCGCCCGTAACTACACGGCCGCCATCACCGAGGCCCTGCCCGGATACGACTCGGGCCAGCCGTTCCAGGTCAGCCAGGTGCTGGAGAGTGCCGCGGCTTACGTCTCCCTGCTGCGCAACCACATCCACAAGGAAGACCACATCTTCTTCCCCATGGTCAAAGAGGTGCTCTCCGAAGAGGAGGAAGAACAACTGCTGGTGGAGTTCAACAAGGCACGCGACAAGGCGCGCGAGGAGACCGGGGCGGAGGCCTTCGAGAGCGCCCACAAGCTAGTGGTGGACATGGGCTCGGCGCTGGTGCACATGTAAAGACGGGCGGATTGCCGACGGCTGTTATCTGACGATTTCCCCCGGCCCCGTGCCGTCGGGAAGTCGATACGGGACATCCTTGCATCGGGCGATGTGGGCGTCGAGCGCCCGCTTCAGTTCGGCGGCCTTCTGCCGCTGCTCGGCGGCCAGGTCGTGCTGCTCTTTCGGGTCGTCGGCCAGGTTGAACAACCGGAAGGGCTCGAACGCCGTGTTTTGCAGCAGCTTGTAGTCGCCGCGGCGGACGGCGTAGTACGGCTTGCCGCGATAGCGGTTGTTGCCTTCGAGGCGGACCCAGAAGAGATAGCGGTCCTCGGGCCGTTGCGGCATGCCCAGCAGCGTCGGCAGGATGCTGCGGCCATCGACGTTCGGGCCGGCCTTGGCGTGTGCCGCTTCGCAGATCGTCGGCAGCAGGTCCATGCTCATCGCCACACGGCCGCTACGGCTGCCCGGGGCGATGTGGCCCGGCCAGACGAAACACGTCGGTACGCGCAACCCGCCTTCGAGCATGTCTTGCTTTCCGCCGGCCAACGCGCCGTTGCTTTGGGCATGCGGCAGCGAGCCGCCGTTGTCGCTGGTGAAGATCACCAACGTGTTGTCTGCGTGTTCGGACTCCTGCAACGCGGCCATCACCTGTCCGATCCCGTCGTCGAGGTGTTCGACGAACGCCGCGTTGCGCGCCCGCTTGATCGGCACGTCGGGGTGTTTCTCGCGATACCTCGCCAGCCAATTCTCCGGCGGCTGGATAGGAAAGTGTGGCGCGTTGTAGGCCAGGTAGATGAAGAACGGCCGCTCGCCTTCGTAGTCGCGAATCCAGCGGCCGGTCCACTCGGTAAACAGATCGGTAGCATGGCCCTTCGGGTCGATCGTCTCGCCGTTCAGCCGCATGTAATTCTGGCCGCTGCGACGATGGTGGTAGTAGTCGTCCATCATGTCGCCGAGGAAGCCGTGGAAGTGATCGAAGCCTCGGGCGCCCGGCACGCTCGGCTCGGCTAGGCCGAGGTGCCACTTGCCGAACATCGCCGTGCGATAGCCGGCCGCCGCGAGCAACTTCGGCAACAACACGGCGTCGCGGCTGAGCAGGCCCCACGAGTCGGCCGAATACGTACGGATCACGCCCGGCACACCAACCGCGTCGGGATAACGCCCCGTAAGCAACGACGCCCGGGTGGGCGAACAGACCGTGCAGTTGGCGTAGAAGTGCGAGAAGCGCATCCCGCGTTCGACGAGCCGGTCGATGTGCGGCGTGCCGAGGTCTTTGGCCCCGTAGCTGCTCAAGTCGCCGTAGCCGAGGTCGTCGACCATGATCAGCAGGACGTTGGGCGGCCGGTCGGGTGTTGCAGGCTCGCCGGCAGGCGCCGCGGCGACGCAACCGACCAGTATCGGCAAGGCGAGGACGGCAAATCGGGTACGCATTATCGTATGTCTCCGGTAGATCGAGGACGATCCGCGCCGGCTCGGCCCAAGCGCCACGCTCTACCGCGGATCATGCCCCATGGTAGAATGACATAGTGGCCGAGTCAAACTTCGCCTGCGCACGACCCGATGATGCCAAGCCTATGGGCGAACTTACCCCGCATTCCCCCGCGCTGCTGTTGATGGCCGCTTTCGCGCGATACGAAGCGGCGACCGCGTGGGCTCGGCAAAGGGCCGTCGCCGCTTGGGGGCCGGTGGCGGTGGAGAGCCCCGCCTTCGACTTCGACCAGACCGACTACTACGAGCCGACCATGGGCTCGGGGCTGAAGAAGACGTTCTTCGTCTTCGAGCAGCCATTCGACCCGGCCGATCTGGCCGACGTCAAACTGGCAACCAATCGCTGGGAGGTCGAGTACGCCGACGAGGCCGAGCACGACGAACCGCGGCCGTTGAACCTCGATCCGGGCTATCTGACCTTGGGCAAGCTGGTGCTGGCCTCGACCAAGGACCACGCCCATCGGGTCTATCTCGCCCGGGGGATCTACGCCGAGGTGACGCTCCACTTCAGCCACGGCGGCTGGCAGCCGCGTCAGTGGACCTTTGCCGATTATCGCCGGGGGGAGTATCACGAGTTCTTCTCGCAATGCCGGCAGATGCTGCACCAAAGGCATCGGGAGGACCGACGACGATGATCTGGCTATTGCTGGGTGCCACGTTGCCGGCGATGCTCGTCTGTTGGGCGGCCGCGTTTGCCGTGCGCCGTTTCGGGCCGCGGCTGGGGCTGGTCGATCGGCCGGGCGAGCGGAAGATCCACGGTCGTGCGATGCCCACCGCCGGCGGGCTGGCGATCTGGGCGGGCGTAGTGGTGCCGTTTGCCTTGGGGCAAATCGTGCTCTGGTGGTTAGGCAACAACCCGCAGGTCGAACTGCCGGAGTTCATCGCCCGGCACGTCTCGGGCTTGTGGCAACAGACCGGCAGATTGTGGCTGTTGCTCGGCGGCGGCACCGCGTTGATGTTGCTGGGGCTTGCCGACGACCGCTGGGGGCTCGACTGGCGCCTGCGGATCGCCGTGCAGACGGTCGTGGCAACGGGCCTGGTTCTCGTACAGCCGCAGTGGCGTGTGACGCTCTTCATCGACGCCCCGCTGCTGACCGGCGCGTTGAGCGTCGTCTGGATCGTGGGCCTGGTCAACTCGATCAACATGCTCGACAACATGGACGGCCTGGCCGCCGGCGTGGCGGCGATCGCGGCGGCGACGTTGGCCGCCGTGATGCTGTTGGCGGGCGATCCGGCAACCTGTCAGCCACAGTTGTTCGTGGGCGGATTGCTATTGGTGGTGGCCGGTTCGCTGGCCGGTTTCCTCTGGCACAACCGCCCGCCGGCCCGGCTGTTCATGGGCGACGCCGGCAGTTACCTGGTCGGCTATCTGCTGGCGATGGCCACGCTCTCAGCCACGTTCGCCGGCTACGACGCCACGTTCCCCCGCCACGCCATTCTGGCCCCGCTCTGCGCGTTGGCCGTGCCGTTGTACGACACCACCAGCGTCGTGTTGATTCGCCTCCGCGCCGGCCGCAGCCCGTTCGTGGGCGACATGAGCCATTTTTCGCATCGCCTGGTCGATTTAGGCATGACTAAGCCTCAGGCCGTATTGACGATCTACCTGGCCACGGCCACTTGCGGCCTCGGCGCGTTGTTGCTGCATCAGGTCGACACGGCCGGCGCCTGCGTGATCGTCTTGCTGGTGATCTGCATCCTTGCCCTAATCGCCATCCTCGAAGCCGCCGGCCGCCGCAAGCCGCCGGGAGGGTTGGAGTAGGGCAGGCAATGAACGATGTACCCGACACGACCGCTCGCTGGCAATTCAGCATCCGGTCGATGCTGGCGCTGACGGCGCTGGCGGCAACGTCTCTTGCCGGCGCAACAACCGGAAACACCGCGCTGATGCTCGGTTGCGCTTTCGTCGGCTCGTTGTGCGGATGTATTACTCTACGATGTTGGGTCGACAAGCGAGTTGCCACATCCGGGGTTGGGGGAGCCGTGGGCGGCGGATTGACACTCGGTGTGGCGTTTTTCGTCAATAGTCTCGTCCGTGGCATTGAATTTGTGGATTATCCCACAACGCCCGAGAAAGGGCTCAGCCTGGCAATCGGCTGGGGCATCGCCGGCTGGGGTACGGGGACGATCTTCGGAGTATTGGTCGGCACTTTGTTTGCGTTCGCGGCGGTGGGTTTCACAAAATGCCCTCCAATGGCCGATAGCCCCCGCAACGGCGATTCTCGCGATGTGGATGACGGCCGGGGAAGCTGAGGTGGCACTGACGATGAACGACGAGCCCAAGAAGACCGGTCGCTGGCAGTTCAGCATACGCCGAATGCTCGCCGTGACAGCGGTGTTCTCGGCCTGCTGTGCCTTCGTAGCGCATCACGGCTATTGGTATGGACCGCTGGCCTGGACGGTCTTTATGGGCAGCGCGTGTGGCGGCAGTTTTCTGGCGACGCGTCGAGCCGAAGACCGACACGTCTCCTTCGGCTGTCTCTCCGTAGTGGGAGGTGCCGTCGGTGCGTCGCTTGTGATGGGCAGCTTGGGCTTTGCGAGAGAGGCCGTCTACAGTGCCCAGTTGGCCATGGGGATGGACCCGGAATATCAACTTGCGGGGGGAGCCGGCATCTATGGTGCCCTCTACGGGTTCTTCCTCGGCGGCGCGGTTGGCTTGGCCTATGGCATCGTGGGTGCGGTACACTGGATGGTGAGGTCGCTTTTGCACAGTCGTTTCGGGACGCCCGACGATCAAGATCGCGGCGATTCCGACGAACCCGGGTGGACGCTTGTCGAATGAAAGATGCCCCTCAGAAGACCGCTCGCTGGCAATTCAGCATCCGCTCGATGCTGGCGGTGACGACTCTGGTGGCGATGTTTCTTGCCGGCATACGGGCCGAAGCTCCCTTGCTCATCTTGGCCGCTCTTGCCCTCGGCTTGCCTTGGATAAGTGTTGTGGCCTGGCGTCGAGGCGGGAGGCGAATCGACAACTTCGTGCTCGCATCCGCCCGCAGTGGAGCACTGCTCGGCGGCCTGTTCCTGTTCGTTACCGCTCTCGCCGTGCATCTCGGTCCGCATCCGGACGGGATCGGGGGTCCCGAGCCGCCTAGGCCGGTTGTCGTGGTGCTGCTGTCACTGGTCATCGGCGGAGGCATCGGAGCCCTTTTTGGCATGCAAGCAGGTGCTGCGGTGGGAATGTTGTTTGGTACGGTTGCGGCGGGTCTCGAAGTAACCTGGAAGATGGTGGAGTCCTTGCGGAGTCGCGGTTCTTGCGGCAGAGATAGTCGGGATAACGAGGGCGGGGCCAGATCGCGCCTCCCGCCCAGAACGCTGGAGCAGAATGGGCAATGAGTGACAGACACGAATCGACGCCCCGCTGGCAGTTCAGCCTCCGCACGCTGCTCGGAGTCACCACGCTCTTCTCGCTCTGCTGTGCCTGCGTCGTCTATCGAGAGACGTGGCTTTGGCTGCCGTTTCTCGCGTGCCTGCTCTACAGCGCGTGTTGGGGTTCGGCCCTCGCATTGCGGCGCCCGGCCGAACGCCACGAATGGCTCGTGGGGCGAACGCTGCGGGGTGGAGCCGTTGGCGCGGCGATCGTTTTCTGCATCATAGGGTTCGGGCTGGGGGTGTCCCGTTACTCCTCCGGGACCTACCGGTTCGACCGGGGGATTGAGGCGGTTCTGCAGCGCTGCATCGCGTTCGGCGTCTGCGGGCTTTTTCTCGGCGGACTGGTGGGCATAGTCTACGGGATGTGTGCAGAGTCGGCTAAGAAACAGACGGCAAAGAGGGAAGAGA
Organism: uncultured Planctomycetaceae bacterium; assembly: GCA_964472545.1. Lineage (GTDB taxonomy): Bacteria > Planctomycetota > Planctomycetia > Pirellulales > Thermoguttaceae > CAYYNP01. The sequence continues at coordinate 11,699 of CAYYNP010000105.1, forward strand.
TGGCGCAGCGCGATCGAGATTTCGCCAAATGGCTCGACAGCCTTTGACGTCAAGCGGGGTGTGAAATCGCATGGGAAGACGTAAGTCCACGCAGAAGACGGAGTGGAAAATGGGGACCGGCTCCGAGCCGTCGCAAATGCCGAACCTTGGCACGAACGCTGCCGGCTCGGTGCCTGTTCCCCTTTTTCACGGGGCCTCAGTGTCGCCGCCCGAAAAGGGGGACAGGCACCGTCGGCAATGTGAATCACCAAGACGACACCGTTCGTCGACGGAGCCAGTCCCCATTTTCGGGCTCCCGCCTTCAGGGTTCGAGCTATGAAACGCCGTTCGTCAAAACGCAAGTCGACGCGACGAACCGGTCGTTCGCCCGACGTCACACGGGGAGCATCACCACCGGACCGCCTGCGGCCGTGGTTGCTGGGCATGATGATCGCGCTGTTCGTGGTGCGGCCGCTGTATCCCAGCGAGTCGGCCGTCGAGGGCGGCGCCCTGGCGGTGGTGATGGCGTGGATCGCGCTGGCGGCGTTCTGGCTGTTGGGGGCGGCCGGGCGGCGGCGGTTTGCGGTACGCTTCGGATGGACCGACGCGGCCGTGGCGGTGTTGATCGGCGTGCATACCCTCTCGGGCGTTTGGGCGGCCACGCACGTCAGCCCTCGGCCGGCGATCAACATGCTCTGGGAGTGGATCGGACTGGGGCTGGCGTTCTTCATGGCCCGGCAGTTGGTCGTCGGCGAGCGTGAAGCCAGGGCGGTGGCGGCGGTGATGATCGCGTTGGCGGTGGGGATCTGCGGCTATGGGTTGTATCAACACGCGGTCGAGATCCCGCAAACCCGGGCGATGTACGAGCAGGACCCCGACGCCATGCTCCGCGCGGCCGGCTACGACGCCCCGGCGGGCTCGGCCAAACGCACACTCTTCGAGGCCCGGCTCTACAGCCCGGAGTGGATGGGTACGTTTGCCCTGGCCAACTCGTTGGCCGGGTATCTCACGCCGTGGCTGGTGGTGGCGGCCGGTATCGCGATCTTCCGGAATAGTAGTCATCTCGCTCCGCGAGATGTCACGACGTCTTTGGGAGATAGCACGGCGTCTTCTGGAGATGTCACGACGTCTCCTGGAGATAGCACGACGTCTTCTGGAGATGTCACGACGTCTCCTGGAGATAGCACGACGTCTCGCGGAGCGAGACGACTACTATACACTGGCTCCGCGGCCTCCCTTCTGACCGTTCTTCTAGCAGGCGGGCTGTGGATGACGCGGAGCCGCAGTGGGTTGGCGGCGGCCGTTCTCGGCGTCGTGTTGGCTTGGTGGTTGTGCGGGCGACCAAATAAGAGGCTCGGCTGGAAGCTGCCGGCCGTCGGGGCCTCGGTTGCGGTGGTATTGGTCGTCGTGGGCATCGCCACCGGCGCACTCGGCGGCGCCACGAAGTCGCTGGGCTACCGGCTCGAGTATTGGCAATCGACCGGAAAGATAATCGCTGAGCATCCGATCGCCGGCTGCGGGCCGGGCAATTTCCGCTACGAATACACGGCCTACAAACTACCCCAAGCCAGCGAGGAGGTGGCCGATCCGCACAACTTCCTGATGGAAACCTGGGCCACCGCCGGCAGTTTCGCGTTGGCGGCGATGTTGGCCGTGTTGGGCTGTTTCTTCCGAAACTCCCTCTCCCTCCGGGAGAGGGTTGGGGTGAGGGGGAAGCAGAAAAGGAACACGCCATCGAACACAAGCAGCAATCCAGATGACGCGACGGCCGGACCAAGCCAAGGCGGACGTGGCCGCCGTAAGCGGGCGTCCAATCGTGCTTTGCCAAGCAGACAGCCAGACAGCGTCAACGCCCCTCACCCTAACCCTCTCCCAGAGGGAGAGGGGACTTGGTGCATTCTCGGCGGAGCCGTTCTCGGCTTCTTGATCTCGGTGCCGTTGGCAAGTCTCAGCACGGCTCCGCCGAGCCGCGCCGCGGTGCAGATCGGGCTGCCGGTCGCTGCCGTTTGTGTGGCGTTGCTCTCCGGTTGGATTCGTCACGGGCGGTTGCCGCGGGCGCTTCCGACGATCGGTGTCGCGGCGTTGTTGGTCAACCTGTTGGCGGCCGGCGGGATTGGCTATCCCGGCGTGGCGGGATCGCTTTGGCTGTTGATGGCCTTGGGACTCCGTGGCGATCGGCCGCGAATGGCCACTCGCGGCATCGCGTTGGCCGGCTTGCTCGTGGTGCTCTCGGTGGCGGGAACGTGTACGTTCAGCGCGTACTCTCCCGTGCTGAGCAGCCGCCAAGCAATGCGGATGGCCCGGCAGGATCCACAGAACGCCGAGCGATGGCTGGCCGAAGCGGCCACCGCCGACCCGTTGGCGGCCGAACCGCTCGAGGCGTTGGCCGATTTGCACGCGGCCGAACTTGCTCGTGGCCGACTGGATGCCAGTTTCGAGCAGCTCGCCGACCTCGACGCCAGGGCCCTTGCCCGAGCGCCGAACTCCGGCGCGGCCTATCTGGCCTCAGGCGACCGCTTTCGACGGCTGGCGTCGGCCGCCAGTGAGCCGTCGCACGTTGTGCCGCTCTGGCCGGGCGGCCGAGAGGAGATCGCGGCGGCGGCGATCGGCCGGGCCGTCGAGTCGTATCGCTGCGCCGTGGCCCGTTATCCCAATAGTGCGTTGTACCACGCCCGACTGACCGACGCGCTGTACGACGCGGGCGAGCAGTCGCAAGGCCGGCGTGAAGCCGAGGCGGCGCTGGATCTCGATCGGGCGATGCCCCACGCGGACAAGAAGTTGGATGCGTCGGTACGTCAGCGTCTCTTGGGCTACACGGGCAAGGAATGAGTGGGTGGCTGATTTCTTGCGAGTCCAACTACGGAATCTGCACCGTCTGACCGATCGCCGGCGGCGTGAACGGTACATAGCCGCCTTGCTCGGCCTCCAACCATCGCAGTGACGGGTCTTCCAACGGTACGCGAAAACGGAACGTCGCTTCCGCCGCCCGGCCGTCGTCGGTCTCGGCGGTGATGCGTATCGAGCAGGTCGATAGCTCGAATTCGTCGTGCAACTTCAGTGGATAGTCGTCACTGCGCAACAGCAGGTCTATCAGATGCGCCACGTGGGTCTGCGACACGGGCGGAGGCGGCTCGCCGTCGGAGGGCGCCCGGCCGCGCGGCGGCAGGAATCCGCCTTCCGGGCGAACGGCCAGCGTCCGCTCGTCGATGCGTTCCAACTCGAGCGACGTGCAAAACGGTGTCAGACTCAACAGCCGCTCGGGCAAGGGCTGGCCGCGATAATTGCGTAGGCTCAGTACGGTCGTGTCGCCCATCCAACTCCGCGAATGGACCAGCACCACCGTCTGTTCAGTCAAGTCGGCGTCGTCCGGCAGCGAGTCGGCATAGCTACCGATTTGATGGCCGAAGAACATCATCATGTTGACCGCCATCGGCAGCATCAGCGGGGCGACGATCAGATGCACCGCCAGGAAGAAGCAAGCGAACACCTTGGCCAAGCGACGCCAGGCGAGCGACCCCGGCAACCAGTCGGCCGATTCGTGCATCCCCACCAGCCATTGGGCCAAGAGTCCCATGGCCCCGAGTCCCACGAACATCAACAGCCGATCGCTGGCAAAGGCCAGACAGGCCGGCAGCAACGAGACGAGCATGCCAAACGTCCAGAAACGGGCCAGACGGCTGCGCAGGACCATCGGAGCCAGCAGTACGGCCAAGAGCCCCACGAAGAACGACGCCCCGAGCCAATGCACCCACATGGCCGACGCGGAGAGGAACAGGCTGGTGTCTGAGGCGGGCATGCCCCACTGACCCATCAGCAGCAACGGAGCGCCTTGCACGACGTGGACGACAAAGGCCACCGGGTCGTGGGCCGGATCGATGTAGACCGCGGATCGAACGGCCCCATAGCCGAGCGATCTGTAGACGGCGTACCAGACGATGCCCGTGACGGCGCAGGGCAACAGGGCCGCCAGCCGCCGGCCGAGACGTCCACGGTCGAGAAATACCGCGTATCCCAGCAGATAGGCACCGGTACAGACGGCGGCCTCCTTCGAGAGCACCGCGGCCAACAATGCCAACGGGGCCAGCCACGCCCCGGGCCGCCAACCGTCGCGCCGCCAACGGTCGTAGGCGATCAGCGTCAACACACCGAACACGGCCACCAGCAGCGTGTTGCGGTTGGCCACCCAGCCGATCGAGCTGGCGTGGGCATCGTCGAGCGTAAACAGCAGTGCCGCCAAGACGGCCGCCCAAGCCGGCAGCGTGCGGTCCATCAACCGACGATAGAGCACGGCCACGGCCCAAATCAGCACGGCAAACCACGCCAGGCTGTGTACGTGCATCAGCCACGGTTGCCCGGGCCAGAGCGTATGGTCGGCCCAGTGCGTCAGGGCCGTCAACGGTCGGAAGAAGGCCAGCCGGCAATGCCGATCGCACCACCACGGCAGCAGCCCGCGGTCGATCATCACGTTGGTTCGCTCGGGATCGCCGTCGAGAAAACAGAACGTGTCGAGCCGGTGCGTGACCTTTAGCCCCCAAGGATGATCGTCCAGCACGGTCGCCCGGATGCTGTAGTCGTCCATCTGCAAGCCGCCGAAGAGCGACGGCAGCCCCAGTGCGACGCCCACGGCGACCAACACCACGGGGAAGCGTCGCCGCAGCATCCACCGGCAAAGACGTTCGAGGTGTTTCATCAGACTCCGCGGCGGTGGCCCCGGCGGCAAAGCGTGCGTGTCAAAGGCGTCTGGTCGTTTGGGTGATCGACTGCGGCGGAGAGGCGGGCAGTTCGAGCAAGAAACGGCAGCCCTGCTCCAGCGGCCCGTCGATCACGATCCGGCCGCCGTGTTCGTGGAGGATCTTCTGGCTCACCGGCAGCCCCAGCCCGGTGCCGCGGCCCTTCTTGGTCGAGACGAAGGGGCTGAAGACGGCGTCCGTCTGGTCTTCGGGGATGCCCAGCCCGTTGTCTTCGACCGAGATTCGCACCAGGCGTTCCTCGGTCGCGTACTCGGAACGCACGGCCACCTTGCCCGGCGATTCACACTCTTCGGCGGCGTCGATCGCGTTGGTCACCACGTTGAGCACGGCCCGATGAATCCCCTCGGGGTCGAACTGCATGTCGGGCATCGGCTCGCCGGGGCTCCACGTCAACTCGACCTCCAATTCCGCAGCCCGGGCCTGCATCAACTCGATCACATCGGCAATCACCTCGTTGACGTTGGCCGATTGCAGATCCGGCTCGCGCTCCTTGCTGAAGGTGAGCATGTCCATCACCAGCGTGGAGATCTTATTCTGGTTTTTCTCCACGATCTTCCACCCCTTGTCGACCACCGACTCGTCGTGCTCCGAAAGCCCCAACTCGATCAGGTAGCTGCCGCCGCGGATGCCCTGGAGGATGTTCTTGATGTGGTGCGAAAGCGTGGTGATCGTCTGCCCGATGGCCGCCAACCGCTCGGCCTGGACCATGGCCGAATAGTAGCGGGTGTCTTCCACTGCCAGGGCCGCCTGATGGGCGATGGCGATCATCAGTTTCAGGTGATCTTCGGTGAACTTCTTCGCCGAGCCGTGACGGATCATCTCCTGGGGCGTGGTGTGGGTGTCGATGTAGATCACGCCGACCATATCGTACCGGGCTTGCATCGGCACGCAGATCGCCTCGCGCACACCCATCTTCACGATGCTGCCGGCCGGGTTCCAGCGGTCGTCTTGCCGGGCGTCGCTGGTCAACACACCCTCGTTCCGCTCGGTTACGTAGTCGAGGATCGTTTTGCTGATGGTGATCTTCTCGGTCCGGCGGATGCCGTCGCGCGTGCGGCGGACCTTCGGCTCGAGCGCCTTGCCCACCGGATCGATCAGCATGATGCACCCGCGGTCGGCCTCGACCCACTCGAAGATCAGCTCCATGATCCGGTGCAGAAGCTGGTCGATGTCCAGCGTGTGGCTGACCGCCAGCGCCGTGCGATACATCACCTGCAGATTGCTTCGCGCCCGGGCAAGCCAGGGGTTCTTGGCAAACGCCGTATCCTCGGCAAAGATCCGGCTGCCTTCCTCCTGGCTCAGCGAGTGGATGATGTGCGATTGGTCGTCGGCGGCCGGCAGGGCGGCGATCGTCACGGCGTCGCTGAGATCCTGCTCGAGCTCGTCGGCGAGTCCCGTAAACAGCATCAGCGTCTTGCCAATCTGGATCTGATCGCCGCTGACCAGCAGATGCTGGCGGACGCGCTTGCCGTTGACGAAGGTGCCGTTGGAACTGTCCAGGTCCGATAGCGTGAAACTGCCCTGGGTGCGGCGGATCTCGGCGTGTTGGCGGGAGACTTCGGTGTCGTGCAACTGGATCGGGCTGGAGGAATCGCGGCCCAGCCGAACGGTCGTTTCGTCCAGCTCGAAGCGCGTACCCTGATCGTTTCCGCGAATCACAAACAACGAGGACACGGACGGCACTCCTCCGCGAAACAACACCTCGGGGTGGTGTTATCCCGCATCGGTCGAACTGGATTCTGGGCGTCGGATCCCCCGAGACGACGCCTCGGGAGACGTGTTGAGTAACTCCTCGATTCTACGAACCAAGGGCTCGTAATGATAGGGTTTGGCCACGAATTCAGCCGTCGATCCCACGTCCCCACTGCGGCGGACACTGCCAAGCATCACCAGCGGGGTCTGGTCGTGAGACGATTGCGCGGCAAATCGGGCCGACACCTCCTCCGGCGGAAGGCTACCCAATTCGAGGTCGAGCACGATCACGTCGGGGTGGTGACGTCGGGCGAGCGCCAACCCGGCTGCCGCACGGCTGGCCGAAAATGTACGCACTCCGCGGCGTTGCAGGGCCGTTTGCAGCACCTCGCGGGTTGCCTCCAAGCGATCGACGATCAGCACGCTTCGCGATTCATCCAGCACGACACCCTCCATGGCATCCGATGGGCGGGCCCAGCGGCAAGCAGACTTCCGTGTCCGCCATACGGCCGCGGCCGATGCCCCCCGCCGGTTCTTCGACTCCTCGACCGGCAGCAACGACGGAGGATAACGACATACCTCACCCGTGTCAAAGCGAATTGAGACGGTCCGTCGCGCCACTGCGGACCGTGCATGCTACGGTCGAGAAATGCCGGTCAGGACGCTCTCGCCGCCGATTCGCCAAGTGTCCACTCAGCCTCGGCGAGTCAACGGGACAAGAATGTCCAATAATGCCCTGGAAAACTGCCGAAAACCCCGACAGGCTCTTGACCCCCGAAGGCCGCCGATGCTAGAATAGGCCATAGTCAGTTATGACTCGTTCCACTGGAACGGTCGCCGGATCGACAGTATCCGGTGAAAACCGGTGGATACGTTTGCTTGCTCCCCCTGGTAAGGGCCGTGTCTCTGTAACTTATGGAGACGCGGCCCTGCTTTTTTGGGGTATGGCGGCGTTCTTTTCGGCGAACTTCCCCGCCGATCTTGCCGCCGAGAGGCCGCTTGCCGACAATGGGCCGGCATGGAGGCGAATCAACCGCACCGGAGCACGGTCGACGATACGACGTCCGACGACGCCACGCTCGCGGTCGGCGTCCTGACGCGGCAGTTCGGCCCGAAAACTCACCTTACCCGGCGGAGTGTTCGAGTTCTGTATCAGGTCGCGTGCTGCGGTGCGGATGATGAGGCTGCCGAATCTCTTCGGCGATGGCGATCGCTGCTGGGCAGGGCATGTGGGGTCGATCCGGCGCGGCCTTCGGCGAAGGTTGCTGCCGTGGCCAAGCGTTACGGCCTGCCGGACATCAGGTTCTCGACCGACGACCTTCGCCCCGAAGCAATGCTTTTCGCCCTGCACGCCTACTACTCGCTGTTGGCGCGGCTGTTGCTCGGCCAAGTGGTCGGCCAGGTGGTCGGCGGGTCGAAGCCGGATGGGCTCGACTTGGCGGAGGTCTTTACCGACGACCCGTTCTCCCAGTTTTTCGCGGCCCCGTCCGAGACAGTAAACGACGTTGTCGATTCGGCAACGGCTGCCATGGCGCGATGCGATCCTGCCGCGCTGGCAGAGGATTCACACGGCAGCGACTTGCTGGGGCCGCTCTATCAGCAACTCGTGCCCAGACCGTTGCGACACGAGTTGGGCGAATACTACACGCCGGACTGGCTGGCCGATCACGTGCTCGACGTGGCCGAATACTCGGGCGATCCGAAGCATCGGCTGCTCGATCCGGCCTGTGGCTCCGGCACGTTTCTGCTGAGAGCCATCCAGCGCATCCGTAGCCGTCACGCGGAGAACGAGGACCAGACCGCCGAAGGCCGACGCCGGCTATATCGAGAGATCCTCGGCTCAGTGGCCGGCATCGACCTGAACCCCGTGGCGGTCACGGCGGCCAGGGTGAACTACCTGATCGCGATTGCCGATCTGCTGCCGCACTCCGGCCGCGTCGACTTGCCGATCCGGCTTGGCGATTCGATCCTCGACGACGCCGTCTCCCCGGGCAATCCCGACGACTCGTTCGACTTCGTCGTGGGCAACCCGCCCTGGATCGCCTGGGATAATCTTCCCGACGACTATCGCCGGGCGACCAAGCCGTTATGGGAACGTTACGGGCTATTTACTCTCTCCGGCAACGAGGCCCGACACGGCGGCGGCAAAAAAGACCTTGCCATGCTGATGACCTATGCGGCGGCCGATCGATATCTTCGCGCCGGCGGGCGGCTGGCGATGGTCATCACCCAAACCGTCTTCCAGACCAAGGCGGCCGGCGACGGTTTCCGTCGGTTTCGGCTCGGGTCGGTCGGACCACAACTCGGTGTGCTGCGGGTCGACGACATGGCGGCCCTGCGGCCTTTCCCGGGCGCAACAAACCTCACCGCCACGTTCGTCTTGCAGAAGGACTCCGCCACGCAATACCCGGTGCCCTACGTGAAGTGGATGCCCGACGGCAACGGCTACCGACGGCAGCAGTTCCAGGCCCAACCGATCGATCCGTCACGTTCCGGCTCGCCGTGGCTGGTCACCCCGGCCGATGCTGCCGCCGACCCGGCCAAGTGGATCGGTCCTTCGGACTACTCGGCCCACCTCGGAGCCAATAGCGGCGGGGCCAACGGGGTCTATTGGGTCGACGTCTTCGGCCGTGCCGACGGCGGCGTGTCGGTGCAGAATCTGGCCGGCAAGGGCAAGCGTACGATCGAGACCGTTCGGCAAGTGATCGAGCCGGATCTGCTACACCCCTTGTTGCGCTGGGGCGACGTGACCCGCTTTCGCGCCGCGCCGGGAGCCTGCATCCTCTTGGCCCAGGACGTGGAGACCCGCACCGGCGTCGACGAAACCCGGATGTTGCGAGATTACCCTCGCACGTACGCCTATCTCCAGCAGTTTCGCGGCGTGCTCGAACAACGTGCGGCCTACCGGCGATACCAAGCGGAGAAGCCGTTCTACTCGATGTACAACGTGGGCCCTTACACGGTGGCGCCGGTCAAGGTCGTTTGGCGCCGCATGGACCGGCGGATCAACGCGGCGGTCGTCGAGCAGATAGACCATCCCGTCCTCGGGCGGCGTGTGCCCGTTCCGCAGGAAACGTGCGTGCTGATCGCTTGCGACACCTTGGACGAGGCACACTACGTCTGTGCGGTGCTAAACGGCGCCGCCGTCGATTCCCTCGTCGCCGCCCACAGCGTTCGCGGCGGCAAAGGTTTCGGCACCCCCGGTATGCTCGACTTCATCAAGCTCGCACGCTTCGACCCGAACGACTCTCGCCATAGCCGTCTGGCCGCACTGAGCCGTCAGGCACATCGAAGGGCCGCCGAGGGACTCGCGTACGACGAGTTGCAGGACCGGATCGATCAACTCACGGGCAACGTAATCACAAACACCGCGCCCTGACCGGCGTTGCTCTTAACCGCAACTCGGCCGCCGTGGTTGGTCACGATCCGCCAGCACTTCGACAACCCCAACCCCAGCCCGCGGCCGGCTTGACGTGCGGAGTAGTAGGGATCGAACAGGTGCCTTCGATGCTCCGGGGGAATGCCGGGCCCGTCGTCGGCGATGCGGATTTCGATCCCGCCGTCAAGCGAGCGAGCGTTGATCTCGATCCGCCCGCCACGCCCCAGCGCTTCCAGCGAATTCCGGCACACGGCGCCCAGCGCCACGGCCAGTTGTGTCTTGTCGGCCTCGATTCCGACCGTTTCGCTCGTGTCGAGCCGCAACAGCGTCGTTTCCTGGGCCGCCGCCTGCGGCGAAAGGTCGTCGACCACGCCATCGATCAACTCGCCCAGGTCGAGCGGCTCGCGCTGGGGCGCGGGCGGCCGGGCAAAGAGCATCATGTCGGCGATCATCTCGTAGACCCGTTTGGCCTGGGCGTTCATCAGCGCCAAGGCCCGACGCCGTTCGGGATCCGTTTCGTCGCGAAGGAAGAGTTGGGCCCGCCCGGCGATGACCGCCAACGGATTGTTGATTTCGTGGCCCGCCCCGGCGGCAAACTCCGCCATCGCCTCGAGCTTCTCGGCCTCCAACGTCTCGTCGAACTGCTGCTCGAGGGTCGACAGTCGAGCCAGCTTGGCCGCCAGCACCGGCAGCCGGTCGCAGCTCCCATGCGCCGGTGTGAGCCAACGTTGGCCGGCTTCGACGCCCCGCCGTCGACAGGCAGCCACGTCGATTTCGTTTCCGTCGGGCAACGGCTCCTCGCCAGCGAGGATGGCCGCGGCGGCCTCGACCCACTCGATCGACGGTGAATCGCTGCCGGCCGGCCGCCGCGGTAGAGGTGCTCTACGGCTGTCGGCGGTAGTGCCGTCGGCGCCGGCCATCCACTGATCGGCGCCGTACAAGAGACCGCACAAGAACGCCCGCTCGGCTTCCGCCTCTCCCTTTTCCGCCGCCAGTTGGGCAGCCAGATCGGCCAGTTCGAGCGCGGCCGCCACACGCGCCGCCAACGCCTCGGAGTTCGTCGCCGTGCCCGGCTCGACGTCGAACGCGTCGCCCGGCGCCCATCGCAGCGCGTCGAGCATGTGCCGGGAAAGCCACCGTGCCACGTCGTGGACGCTGTTGGGTTGCGAAGTAGCGTCGGCGCCGGTGACACACGTTAGCCACAACACCAGCGGCGGATCGTTTGTCAACGCAGCCGTGAGAAGCTGCGTCGCTTCGGCCGTCTCGGCAAGTAGCGCGTCGGCAAGCGCCGCCGCGGAGACGTCGGACATCGGCAGGATCCACCGCTCATCCGAGGCGATTACAGGAGGCAAATATCGCATGAGAGGCGGCGTCGGCAGGCGCGACCCTGGCTACGGCCTGCGGAAGCGGGTCCGCGGGCGCTACGACAAACACGTCACCAGCTACGAGCCTAGCTACGTCGGAACGGCTTCAATGTCCAAGTGGTGGCACATCCGCTCCACCAGGCGCTCCACCTCGAACGGCTTGTGCATGAAGTCGTTGGCACCGGCCGCGCGCAGTTCGCCGACCTTGTCTTCTTCTACCATGCCCGAGATGCAGATGATCCGCACGTCGTCCATCGTCTTGTCGCTGCGGACGCGCTGGCAGACTTCCTTGCCGTTGATATCCGGCAGCATCACGTCGAGCACAATCAGGTCGGGACGATATTCCTTGACCATCATGCCGGCGTCGAAGCCGTTGTTGACCGAGCGGACCTCAAACCGTCCGTCACGCTCCAACACGTCGGAAATCAACTCTACCAGTTCCTCGTCGTCGTCGACGATGAGGATCTTTCGCTTGCCGCTCTCCAACGCGTCGGTGGGGATCCCGTTGTCTCGCATGAACATGTAGAGCTGTTCGCGAGGTATCCTACGGAACCGGCTGCCGGGCACCCGGAACCCTTTGAGTTGTCCGGAATCGAAACAGCGAATGATCGTCTGCTGGCTGACCTTACATATCTTGGCCGCCTCGCCCGTTGTGAAGACTGTTTTCATGTGTGCTTGACCATCCCTCTGCCTAGCCGCTGCACTAGCTAGCTCAAGCGAGACCCCAGGTGGCTGTCGGCGTTTGCCTCCGAGGCCTCTAGTCCTCCGTGTTGTATCGATCCGGCGGGAAGTGAAATCGCCTTGTATCCGCCACGTCCGCAAACCCCACACTTCCCGGGACCGCGCTAAACAGGCAAGGTCATCCGCTTCTGCCGACATTACGGATCTTGCCAATAGCTGTATGCTACTCTATCTTCCCTCAGCAGTCAACACTACTATCGATTTTTTAACCCCTTTCAAAACAAGCGGTTACGACCGATAGCCCTCAGGTCGGCGAGCGCCTGTGCCCTGATGCTCGGACTTCTCACGCGGTAAATCCCGGAGAAACCGCCCACCTTATTCGTTTATTATAGACAAAATGGAGTAGATAGACAAGGCCTGGAGGTGCTAATGTCAAGTGCGACCCCGCAGATGCACCATCAAGACGGCCAAATCGGCTGGCGTGATGCCGCTGATCCGGCCGGCCTGGGCCATGTCGGCCGGGCGAATTCGCGCGAGCTTCTCTCGGGCCTCGATCCGCAGCGGAACAATTGACTCAAAATCCAGGTCCGCCGGGAGCCGATAGCCGGCCAGCCGCTGCTGCCGATCGATGTCGATCTGCTGCCGGGCGATGTAGCCGGCGTACTTGGCGTCGTGGAGCACCTGATCGGCCACCTCTCGCGAAACTCCCTGCAAGTCCGGCACGTGGCCCGTCAATTCGGCCCACGTTGTTTCCGGCCGGCGCAGCAGCTCGGCCAGCGTTACCCGACCGTGACGGACCAATTGTAGTTGCCGCTGCAACTCCGTGATCTCGCCAATCTTCTGTTGCACCCGCCGAAACCGGGGATCATCCACCAGGCCAAGCTCATGCCCCAGTGGCGTCAGCCGGCGGTCGGCGTTGTCGTGACGCAGCAACAACCGGTATTCGGCCCGGCTGGTGAACATCCGATACGGTTCGTCCACCCCTCGGGTGACCAGATCGTCGATCATCACGCCCAGATAGGCCTGATCGCGGCGCAGGATCAACGGGTCCTTGCCCTGCACCGCCCGTGCCGCATTGGCCCCGGCGATCAGCCCTTGGCCGCCGGCCTCCTCGTAGCCGGTGGTGCCGTTGACTTGCCCGGCCAGATAGAGCCCGGCCACGAGCTTCGTCTGAAGCGACGGCCGAAGCTGCTCCGGCGGCACGTAATCGTACTCGATGGCATACGCGTAACGCAGGATCTCCGCCCGCCCTAGGCCCGGAATCTCCCGCAGCATCGCGTCTTGCACGTCCCGCGGCAGGCTGGTCGACAGCCCGTTGACGTAGACCTCGTGTGTGTGGCGGCCTTCCGGCTCGAGGAACAACTGATGCCGGTCTTTGTCGGCAAAACGCACGATTTTCGTTTCGATCGAAGGGCAATACCGCGGCCCGGCCGACTCGATCTGGCCGGTATACATCGGCGCCCGGTGCAGGTTCGCCCGGATCAACTCGTGTACCGCCGGTGTGGTGTGGGTGATCCAGCAGGGGAGCTGTCGGCAGTCGATCCGCTCGGTGAGAAAGGAAAACGGCTGCGGATGCTCGTCGCCGGGCTGGAGTTCGGTCTGGGCGTGGTCGATCGTACGGCCGTTGATCCGTGCGGGCGTTCCGGTCTTGAAGCGGGCCAGCTTGAAACCGAGCCCTTCGAGCGACCGGCTGATGGCCGATGTGCTTCCCTCGCCCATCCGTCCGCCGGGCGTGGTCGCCTCGCCGACGTGCAACACGCCTTGCATGAACGTGCCCGAGCAGAGCACGACCGCCGGCGCCCGATAGACCGCATCGCCGCCGACCCGCACGCCGACGACCCGTTGCGACCCGCCGGCCGTCTCGACCAACAGTTCCTCGGCCGTCTCCTGCCTCAGCGACAGCCCGGGCTGCTCTTCGACGATCCGCTTGACCTCCTGTTGATAGGCCCGCCGGTCGGCCTGTGCCCTCGGCCCGTGCATGGCGGGCCCTTTGCGGAGGTTGAGCATGCGGAACTGAATTCCCGTGGCATCGATCGCCCGGCCCATCGCCCCGCCCAGGGCGTCGATCTCACGAACGATCTGCCCCTTGGCCACGCCGCCGATGGCCGGATTGCAGCTCATCTGGGCGACCGTATCCAGGTTCGTCGACAGCAGCACGGTCGCCGCCCCCATCCGCGCAGCCGCCAACGCCGCCTCCGTGCCCGCATGCCCGGCACCGATCACGATCACGTCGAAGTCATAGGTCGCGTCCATCCGCTTCATGATAGAACGCCACCGCCGAGCGAAACAGCGGGCCGGCTTCCCCGTTCCGCGTACGCCGTCAGCGGAACCCGCCGGAGATACGGATTTCTGCCACACTTCGACATGCCTCTGTTTCCCGCCCGTTGATCGGCTCGTCCGCAAGTAGTTGGCCTATAGTGACTTGCGTCGAGCGACCCACCGACCTCGTCACACGTTCGTTGCTGCCGCCGGCCAACAATCGGCCCTCCCTAATCACAACCCATTATCCAACAACAAGTTACGGCAACCCGCCCGCTCGGCTGGCCGGTTAACAACTCGCCAGCCAACTTACGTCGACAGGCTCCGGCCACTTGGCAACCGAACTCTTGTAGCATCTCGATGTTACAGCGTCGTGTCGTCCTAACCGTTTGCCGTAAGTCGACGGCGCACGCAGTTGACTAGGCAAGAACATCGTGTAATTGCGCTTCTCGATACTGCCCACTTGTCAACCAACGCGGGCAAGTGTACCGTGGATGCTTCGCTATGCATCCAGGTCCATTTCTGGGCGTCGTGGAACTTGGGTAAGTGACTCTTACTGGGGCTGCGTCGACAGTTGACGAGCAGCGAGTGGCCCTCAGCGCAACCGAAAGTGGGTGAAGTATGAATCTGACCGCGGTTGAGATCTTCGACTACAAGTCCATTCGACACTCCAACCGTATCGAGATCGGTGATGTCACTTGCCTTGTGGGGAAGAACGAATCTGGAAAAACCGCGTTACTTCAGGCTATCTACGCGCTGAACCCAATCGTGCCCGAAGATGCGAAATATGATGAAACACTTGACTACCCTCGGTCTGAATTAGAGGAGTATCGTCAGAAGGTGGAGACGGATGGGATCGAGCCCGGTGTCGTTGCCACAGCAACCTATGAGCTCGATTCGACAGAGAGAGCTGAAATCGAAGCCGCATTCGGAGAAGGAGCGCTGAAGGCCGACAAGTTGGAGCTGTCCAGGGACTACGCAAATCGGCTGCGTCCAAGTCTTTTGGTCAATGAGGATGTGATCGTGCAAGCACTGATCGCAGACTCCGACCTGTCGCATGAAGTCAAGCAAGAGGCTGCGAAGTGGAAGACACTTCGAGATCTGACCGCGTTCCTAGACTCGAAAGGTGACGAATATGCCTCTGCCGCGCGGGAAGCGCGGGAGAAGGCGAACGAATTGCCGGACGGCGAACCCAAAAAGAAAGCACTTGCCGATGCCGCGCAACTGGAGGCTCCGCCCTCACTTGCTGATCTGAAGTCGCGAATCGCTCCGATTGTGGAATGTGGCCTTGCCCAGCACATTTGGGAGAGCCACCTGAGGGACCGCGTGCCGAAGTTATTGTACTTCAGCGAGTACTATCAAATGACAGGGCAGGTGAACATTGAAGAGTTGAAGAAGCGGAAATCCGAAGGCCGATTGCAGGATTCCGACCGCCCAATGCTCGGCCTGATTGAACTCGCTCGGCTGAACCTCGACCAGTTATTGGCGCCAGGCCGTACCGAAGAACTCATCGCGAATCTCGAAGGTGCGTCGAATCACCTCTCAAAGCAGATCCTCAAGTACTGGTCGCAGAACCAGCACTTACAAGTGAAGTTCGATGTTCGACCTGGCCGTCCCAATGATCCCTCCGGAATGACCTCCGGAATGAATCTGTGGGGGCGCGTCTACGACGCGGTTCATCAAGTGAGTACACCGCTGGGCACCCGCTCAAGGGGGTTCATATGGTTCTTCTCATTCCTCGCTTGGTTCTCGCAACAGAAGAAACGCGGCGAGCAGATCGTTCTCCTACTTGATGAGCCGGGGTTGTTCCTGCATGCCAAAGCGCAGGGTGACTTGCTGAGGTATGTGGAACAGGAATTACAACCTCACCATCAGGTCATTTACACAACACACTCGCCGTTCATGGTCGATCCGCATCACTTTGAGCGAGTTCGCATTGTTGAAGATCGCAGTATGGACACTCAGGCGCAACTATCGGTCGATCAGGCGGGCACCAAAGTGTTTGACGATGTGTTGGAAGCCGATGAAGGCAGCCTTTTCCCTTTACAAGGGGCGCTCGGGTATGACATTTCCCAATCACTTTTCGTTGGCCCGAACAGCTTGATCGTCGAGGGAGTGTCGGATCTACTCTATCTGCAGGTTATGTGCGAGGTGTTGCGTGAGAATGGTCGGACGACGTTAAGCGACAAATGGACAATCACGCCGGTCGGCGGAGCGGACAAGGTGCCGACCTTTGTTGCGCTTCTCGGCGCGCAAAGGAAGATGAAGCTTGCCACGTTGCTCGATATTCAAGACAAAGATCGGCAGCGTATCGAACAGCTCTACAAGAGGAAGCTGCTCCGCAAGAAGAACGTATTGACCTTTGGTGACTTCACTGGCAAGGAAAATGCAGACATTGAAGATATGTTCGATGTGGATTTCTACTTGACACTTGTGAACGCCGAGTTCAAATCGGACTTGACGAAACCTATTAACGAGTCAGATCTCGCCACAAGGAACGAGAGGATTGTGGTTCGGCTGGCAGATCACTTCAAGGCGAATCCACTGAAGAGTGGAGCGTTTAATCACTATCGGCCGGCCCGCTATTTGGCTGAGAGGGTCTCCGAAAGAGCATCCGAGATCTCCGTGCCGACGCTCGACAGATTCGAGAAGATGGCGAAGGCGCTAAACGCCTTGATCTAGGATGTCCGCCGCGTGCCACTTCTGGCTTGTTCAGCAGTGTTGGGTGACGCTCCGAAATGGTCCGTGAGCCGAAACTATGCGATAGCCCAGTACGGACCCCCGGTCAGCCAACCATGGCGTGTTTTGTTTCAACGGGTTTGGCACAAAACCGTGGTCCAGCTAAGCAACAGT
>CAYYNP010000106.1:0-28648 GCA_964472545.1 uncultured Planctomycetaceae bacterium
AGGCCGGCGTTGGAGAGCAGGCCGGCGTTGGGGAATTGGCTAACGTCGGGGAGAAGGCCAAAGTCTGGCGACTTCGGCTACGGCCTCACCGCGCGGGTGGCCATGAACGTCGGCAGATACCCCGACAGTGGATCAACGTCATCGTAGCGATCTTCGTAGAAGCCCGTTAGTGTGAATCCGGCGTCGAGTTGGCCGCCGATCTGGTCTTGAAGCGTGTGGCCGAACTCCAGCGGCTCGTGCTTCTGAAGAAGGGTCCGCTGCCGGGTGGCGTCGTCGAGCGACGTCAGGTCGGAATAGGGGATCGCGTGGCGGACCTCGAGGCAGCCGGCTTCCATCCGTTGGTTGTCGAAGATGTAACGCACCGGATTGACGAAGCCGGCCAGCAACGCGCCGCCGCTACGAAGCACGCGAAAACACTCCCGCCAAACCGGGCGCACCTCGGCCACGAAGCAGTTGGCGATCGGATGCACGATCAGATCGAACGACCCGTCGGCGAACCTCGACAGATCGGCCATGTCGCCTTCGATCGTCTCGAGCGAAAGCCCGTCGCGCCGCGCAACGGCCCGATCCTGCTGAAGCTGCCGCGGCGACGCGTCCAGCACCGTCACCCGGGCGCCCGCCGCGGCCAGCAGCGGGCCCTGCTGTCCGCCGCCGGAAGCCAGGCAGAGCGTGGCCGCATCGTGAAGCTCCGGAAACCAATCGCGCGGAACCGGCTTCGCCGGCGTGAGCACGATCTGCCAATCCCCGGCCCGTGCCCGTCGAACGTCGTCGCTGGAAACCGGCACGGTCCAGCGATCGCCTTTATCAGCCAACTCGTCCCACGCCCGGCGATTGTACGAACGAACGTCCATCGCCGTCACAATCCTCTAGCCTTCATCCTTCATCCCTCCTCGTTTATCCTTCCCAACAACGCGTCCACCGCCGCTCCGATGTCCCGGCTGGCCATCAGCGACTCGCCGACCAGCATCGCGTCGACGCCGGCCGACTCGAGCCGCCGGACGTCCTCGCGGGTGCGGATGCCGCTTTCGCCGACCAGCAGGCGGTCGCGAGGAATCTGCTCGCGAAGCCGCAGCGTGTGTTGCAGGTCGGTCTGGAAGGTGCGCAGGTCGCGGTTGTTCACGCCGATCAGTCGCGCGCCGGCCTCGACCACCCGTGGCAGGTTGTCCGGCTCGAACAGTTCGACCAGCGGCGTCATTCCCAGTTCGACCACGGCGTCGTGCAACCGCGGCAACTGCTCGCCGTCGAGACACTCGGCGATCAGCAGCACCGCGTCGGCCCCGGCCGCCCGAGCTTCGACGACCTGGTACGGATCGATCACGAAGTCCTTCCGCAACACCGGCAGATCGACCGCCGCACGGATCGCCCGAAGGTAATCCAGGCTACCCTGGAAGTACGGCTCGTCGGTCAGCACGCTGATGCACGCGGCCCCGTGCTGCCGGTACGTTTGGGCGATTTCGACCGGTTGGAAGTCTGCCCGAATGATGCCCTTGCTGGGGCTGGCCTTCTTCACTTCGGCGATCAGCCGGATCGGCCCGGGCACACTAAGTGCCGCGAAGAAATTGCGCACCGGCGAGGCGTCGGCGATTTGCTCGCGCAGCACGTCCTCAGAAACGGCCGTCTTCGCCCGGCGGATCTCGTCGAGTTTGGTGGCAACGATCTTGTCGAGGATGGTGGGCATGTGGTGCGGTCGGTGGCCGGAGTCCTCGGGAAATCAACACGTACGAACTTCCCCTAGCCGAGGGCGGAAGCCCACGGGCGTTTGACGTTCTTACGGTGCAGGCACTCCGTGGGCTTCCGCCCTCGGCTAGAGGGTTTCGCACCAGTGGTACACCTGCGGCTAGTGCTTGAAATGCCGACGCCCGGTGAAGATCATCGCCAACCCGTGCTTGTTGCAGGCAGCGATGACTTCGTCGTCCTTGCGGGAGCCGCCGGGTTCG
Source organism: uncultured Planctomycetaceae bacterium (assembly GCA_964472545.1). Lineage (GTDB taxonomy): Bacteria > Planctomycetota > Planctomycetia > Pirellulales > Thermoguttaceae > CAYYNP01. The sequence continues at coordinate 1,938 of CAYYNP010000106.1, forward strand.
ATCAGCGTGGTAACGCCGGCCGCGGCGGCGGTGTCGATCGAGTCGGGGAAGGGGAAGAAGGCGTCGGAACCCAGCGCCGATCCGGCGGCCCGGCCGCCGGCCTTCTTGATGGCGATCTCGACCGAATCGACGCGGCTCATCTGCCCGGCCCCGGCGCCCAAGAGCATCCGGTCCTTGCAGAGCACGATGGCGTTGGACTTCACGTGCCGGGCCATGGCCCAGGCGAAGCGCAGGTCGTCCATTTGGGCGTCGGTCGGCTTGGCGTCGGTGACGACCTTCCATTCGTCCTCGGGGTCGTCGAGTACGTCGGCGTCTTGCAGCAACAGGCCGCCGTCGAGACATCGCGAGGCCCACGTGCTGGGGGCCGAATCAAGATTGCCCACCTTCAACAGCCGCACGTTGGCCTTCCACTTCGGCCGGGTGGTGAGGATCTCGACGGCCGCTTCGTCGAAGTCGGGTGCGACGATCGCTTCGATGAACATGCCCGGCTCGCAGAGCACCTCGGCCGTGGCGGCGTCGACCGTGCGGTTCAGCCCGATCACCGAGCCGAACGCACTGAGCGGATCGCCGGCCATGCCCTGCTGCAACGCCTCGGCCAGCGTGCCGCCCATGGCGGCGCCGCAGGGGTTGTTATGCTTGATCACCGAAGCCGCCGGGTCGGCAAAGCCGCGAACGATGGCCAACGCGCTGTCGAGGTCCAGCAGGTTGTTGTACGAGAGCCCCTTGCCGTGCAACTGCCGGGCCGAAACCACGTTGGCCACGTCGGTGCCGGGCTTGGCGTACAGCGCCGCCTGCTGATGCGGATTTTCGCCGTATCGCAACACGGCCTTGCGCGTGAGGCTGACGTTCAACGTGCCCGGGAAGGGACCTTCGGCCGTGGCTCCGGCGAAGAACTCGGCGATGGCCCGATCGTAGGAGGCGGTGTGGGCGAAGGCCTCGCCGGCCAGCTTGCGGCGCAACTCGAAGGTGGTGCAGCCGTTGGCCGAGACCTGTTCGAGGATCTCGGAATACTGCTCGGCATTGGTGGCGATCGTCGTAAAGGCGTGGTTCTTGGCCGCCGCACGCACCATGGTCGGGCCGCCGATGTCGATCTTCTCGATGGCTTCGTCCATCGTAACGCCCTCTCGGGCGACGGTGGCCTCGAAGGGATAGAGGTTCACCACCACCAACTCGAAGGTGACGATGCCGTGCTCGGCCAGCGAGGCGAGGTCGTTGGGGTTGTCGTGGCGGCAGAGGATCCCCCCGTGTACGGCCGGGTGCAGCGTCTTCAGCCGCCCGTCCATCATCTCCGGAAAACCGGTGTACTCGGCCACGCCGCGAACCGGGACACCCTCGGCTTCGAGCTGTTTTCGCGTTCCGCCGGTACTGTAGATTTCCACGCCCGCCTCGGCCAGACCGCGGCCAAAACCGGCGAGCCCCAGCTTGTCGCTGACGCTAATCAGGGCACGCTTGATGGGGGGAGACTCCATCGGGACACCTTTCCTTCGGGGCAAATTCGCATTCACCCGAAACACAACTTCCACCAAAATGTCTTTGGCCGTTGCCCAAACGGAACATGAAGACACAACGCGAGGGTCGTGTAACGGAGATTCGCAGGCACGCACAACGGCGCGGCAGCAATTACACAAGACACCCCAAAGTTTACGCGTTGCGGCTTCCGTAGTCAAGGGGCCGGCAAGACAAGGCAGGAAAGCTGCGGTAGCCAGCCAATCGAGGCAACGGCTATTGAATCGACGTGTTTCACTGCTTCATCGCGAGCAGCAATGGGAGTGGTGGCCGACCTCTAGCGCAGAGGGCCCCCGGAATTCGACCAACTGGGGGCTCGCAGCAAAGCAATCCCGTGAAGGCTTGTTTTCCGAGCAAACTTTCTTGGCTGCGAGCGAATGTCCTCCCTAGCCCCCAATCCCTCGCCCCTGCCGGTTGTGGCCGAAGGCTGCTCGAAGTTCGACCCCAGCCACCCATCGTTCTCTCGGTTGCCGCGTATCAGAACGGGTTGGGCAGCGCGCCGGGCAGTTTCGGCAGACCGCCGCCCGGTGGCGCAGGCGGCACCGGGACACCAGGACCGATAGGAGGTAGTACGGCCGGTCCTCCAGCAGGGACACCGCCGGGTCCACCTAGCGGCCCACCACCCGGCCCGGGCATCAGCGGGTCGCCGGCCGGCGGCGTCGGCACGCCCGGCGGCGTCGGCACGCCCGGAGGCGTTGGCACGCCCGGCACCGGTTGCGCACCGGGGGCCGCGTTGAACTGGATCGTTCCCCCACCACCTTCGGTGGCCTTCAGCCGCGCCAGGTCGTGTCGGATCGGCTTCTTCTGCCCAATCTCGTGCAAGCACTGGATCAGACCGGTCTCGCTGGCCAGGTAGAGCCGGTCGGTCTGAGAGTTGACGATCTTGATCGGCAGGCCGCTGACTTGAAGCGTGTCGAGCCGGGCACCGGTTCGAGCGTTGAGCACGAGGATCCGTCCGAGTTTGTCGACGGCGTAGACCCGCTCCTTGCTCGCGGAGAGAAACTGGGAGATCCGCGGGGCCCACCAAAGCTCGGAGCCTCGCTTGGCGTCGAGGCAGTACATGCCGCCAGGCTGCGTGGCCACAAAGACGCGCTGTTCGACGACCACGGCCTGCTGGAGGATCGGCTCGCCGGTGGAGAACCGCCAGTTCGATTCGCCGCTATCCTCGTCGATGGCGTGCACGAATCCGTCGCGCGAGGCAGCGAAGATGGTCCCGGAACTCGACGCGTTGCCGGGTTCGGGCGGCAGATACGTCGGCCGGGCGACGATCTCGGCCTCGGTTTGCAGCCGGTACTTGATCGCGAAGCGGTCTTCCTGCAGCAGATCGATCCGCCCGATGTTCATATATCCCCGATCCGTGGTCCAAGCGACGTACTCTTCCCCTTTGCTTTCGCGGGTAACCAGGGGTTGAACCAGCGCTTTGCCGACCGACGCGCAGTAGAGCGGCGGGATATACTCCTGTTGCAGACGGATGTTCTCGCGGCGGGTGTCTTCCGCCCGGGCCTGCTGCTCTGGGGTGGGATTCTCGTCTTCAATCTTGCCCAACTCCTTCAGCGGATCGGTCAACGGCTCCAGGCGATAGGCCATCATCATGCCGTCGACCATCGGCACGTAGGCACGGCTCTTGCTCACGGCGGCTCCGGCGCCCGGTGCGCCGTCGACCTGAACCTGATACAACAGTTCGCCGTTGTAGCGGTTGAGCACGTAGAGCCGCGAGCCGTTCAACAGGGCCAACATATCGCGGCCGAGACCGGGCGTCATGGTGGGATGATCGGGATGGCCGACCTGCTTGGCCCAAACGGTGGCGCCCGTTTCCGCGTTGATCGCGTGCACGATGGCCCGATCGGTCTGCACGTACAGTATGGGCCGATCGTTCTTCAGGCTCGCTCCCTCATACGGCACACCGTAGTGCAAGACGACGTCGGTGACCCGGGCACGGCCGCGATCCAATTGGATCTGGGCGAACCAGGGTCTCGTCAGACCGTGGCGATTGGCCGTAGTTTCCGGGATAATCGCGCTGCGTAAGGCGGCCGGCGATCGCCCCGTCGGCAAGAACGAGGCGGCCACCGCCGCAAAAAGGACCAGAGATCGCATCATCACATATCCTTCTGACAAACCGGTTCCCAGCGCGCAGCCCTACCAATCCGGCCACGCAGACAAGAGAAGCCTCAACACTTCCATGATAACCACAAAAAGGGCCGAAGACACGCGGAAAACGCACCACAGGGCGGAAATGGGATGAGAACAACCCTTTAGACTTCAATGCCACCCACCAAGAGGAAGGGTTTGCTCAGGCTCCGCTCAACGCCCCGCTAGACCCGCGGCACGCTAACACCTACGATAGACACTCCAGACTGGAGGCTGCCAAGGCCGGCGCGGAACTGCCCGCCTTTAGTGCTGGGCTGTATAGCTACAAGCGGGGAGAGGTGATGTGAATGGCACGTGGCGACGATCAGCAGACGGACGATCAGCAGACGATTGCCCAGGAGATCCTGGGGTATCTCAACTTCTCCTCCGGCACGCCGGATGCCAGCTTCCTGCGAAACCTCAACGACTTGTTCGGCCAGATCGACGATGGTGAGCCGCAGAACACGCCCGCGTGGCAGTCGCTGGGTCAGGTGCTCCAAAACACGCTCGGGCGACTCCGCGGTCAGTCCGACGCCTTCCGCGAGGTCGCCCAGGCAGAGGCCGTGCTGCGGTTGGTCTTCGACGTTGCGTTGGACGCCTACCGCCATCACCACCGCGATCTGCTGCAACACCAAACCGACGAGTCGCTGTTTAGACCGCTGTTTATTGGCCGGCTCTTCGAGGCCGTGTTGCAGCAGGGTGGGCCGTGGGATGAATCGGACCGGATCGTCGCCGGAGCGCTGCGGCAGTTGAACGACTTTCTGGGCCATCGGCCGGTGGCCGTGCTGGAGACCGAGCAGAAGATCCGGCCTTATGCCCACGAATACGTGCGGCCGATTCCGCTGTACGTCCGCGATGCGGGGGTCGCCGTGGGCCGCTATCGAGAGTTGATCGAACGAGCGCTGGAGATCCTCGACGCCACCGATTCGTCGCTGCTATTTCAGGCCTGGTTCGATCCGGAGATGCTCGACGAACTGGCGATGGACCCCCGGGCGTTCGATTTCGACCACCCGGTGAGCAAACGGCCGAACTACCTCTACGGCCAGTGGGACCCGGACAAACTCGACGGTTCGGGCTTCTGCCGCCGCTTCGTGGTGCAGGAGGTGGCGCTGGAGGCGATGATGTCGCGGGTCGAGGACCGCAAGGACCTGCCGCGCGAAGAAGCGCTCTTCGAGGCCGCGGCCGTCTTGGCCGGCACGATGTTGATGGGCTCCGGCGTCAGCGGCAACCGACCCGACGCCCACGATTCCGATACCACGCTGGCCACGCTGGTGCAACACATTGCGATCTATCGCGACGCCTTCTACGGACAGCTCTTGTCGCGCCTCTCAGGGCGACATTCCGAGCGGCTTCGGGCCGAGACGCTCACGCTGCGTCAGCCGTTCGGCGGCGCACGGCAGGACTTCAACCAGCACCTGGCCCGACGCCGGGCCGAACAGTTGGAACACGTGCAACTGGCGCAGGTCTACGCCCGCATGGGATACACCGAAGCGGCGGCCGCCGAGGTGCGTGTGGTGTCGGTGGCCTCGGCGCGGATGACCTGCGACATCCGCTGCCGGCTGACGGCCACGCGGGCGGCCGTCGGCCGGGGTGAACTCGCGGCAGCCGCGGCGTTGATCCCCGAGATCGAAGACATGTTGCATCGCGCCATCGAGTGCGGGGCACTGGTCGACCCTTGGAACATCCTCGGCTTCGGGGCCCAGTACAGCCTGTTTCCCGCCATCGAGAACAGCGTACCCGACCATCGCGTCGAGGAGTTGATCGATCTGCTGGGCGAGATCTTCGGCATCTACGTACAGTTGCAGAAGGCGGCGGCCGCGGCGGGAGACGCGGGCTTGCGAGAATCGCTCTCCGGCGGCCTCGACCGGCTTGCGGTGTGGTGGGACAAGTTCGCCAGCACCGAGATCGGGTCGGTCGACGGGATTTCCGGACGCGAGACCTGCCGTTCGGCCGATCACGTGGCCGACGTCTTGCGGGCGTGGCACGAGGCCGGCACGGCCGCCGGCGACGTCGCCTTCTGGCGGGGGCACGTCGAGCGGTTTCGCTCGGCCAAGGCCTACGCCCTGGTGGTCGAGGCCCTGCTGCAACAGCGCGACCTGGTAGCCGCCATGGCGCTGTTGATCCAGTGGCTCAGCCAGTCGGAAGAGATCCCGTTGATCGAGGAGGGCTATTCGTTTCACGAGTTGGCGTGGCGGTGGATGGAAGACCTCTGGCGACGGCCGGCGGCCGACCCTGCAACGTCGAAGGACGAGGCGCCGGCGGCGTCTGCCGATTCGCGTTGGGCCCTATCGCGCAAGTTTCTCGACTACCTCGAGGCCAACGCCGGCGAGTACTGGGAGGTGCCGCTGTTCGAATTGGCAACCGACGCCGCCGACAACGGAGAGGAACCGGACGAAGAGACTGGGGACGACGACGGCCTGTTCGGCGCCGCCTACGAAGGCGTGACCTACCGCGACAGCACCGACGACGGATTCGACGGCGAGATGATCGAGGGCGTCACCGACGCGTCGGACCTGGCGCTGACGCACGAAGGCGAGCGGGTCGTTACGCGGCTGGCCATGCACTCATCGCTGGCCCGGCTGTGGAAGCTGGCTGCCGTGGCCTCGGCCGCCGACTCGGAATCACCGCAGCCCGACCCCGGCGCCGCGGCCAAAGAACGCGAGGCCGCGCTGGCCGGCTGGCTGGCGCAGGCCACGGCCAACGCCAAGCGGCTTGCCGCGCTGACCGAGGCCGTTCACCGCTACCGCATCCCGCCGCCGATCGGCAGCCACGAGTCGCTGGTCGAGTTCGACCGGCATCGGGGCGTGAAAGAGATGCTCTTGGAGCAAATCATCGCCACCAGCGTCGAAGTGGCCGACGCCGCAGAGTTGATTCGCGGGGCGATGCTCGATCCGCACGCGGCAAGCGGCGGCTCGCCGGACAACACGTGGCGGGAACCGGCCGCCGGCGTGCTCCGCGGCGTGCTCCGCGGCGACGTCTCGGCCGTCCGCGACTCCTTAGAAGACCTCATCGACGAACTCCGCGAACAGCCGCTGCTCTACGTCGCCTTGGGCCGGGGCGGCAACCCACGGCGGATCGTCCAGTCGCGGAGCGTCCAGCGGTTGCTGCGCCGGTTGCTGGGTTGCCTGCCGCGATTGGGGCTGGTTAACGAGACGCTTCGGCTGATCGAGACGATCCAGGAAATGGAACTCGACCATCCGGTCGGCGCCGGCGGAATCACCGAGTTCGACCAGCTTTTCCGCATCGGCTGCAAGGAGATCGTGCGCTGCCTGGTCGTTTCTTCCGAAGACTGGCACACCGGCAACAACGCCCGCCGGCGATCCGACGATCAACTGATCGAGTTGTTGGAAAACGCGACCGAGGCCTTGCTGCAATGCTGGATCAGCCACAGCCGCGGAGTGCGGCTCTCCGTGCTCGAATCGGTCACCGACGAAAAGCGGTTCCGCACGCTGCGGCGGTTCATCGAGCAGTTCGGCGGCGATCTGTTCACGCAGCATTTCATGACCTTGGGTAACCTCAACGCGATTCTGCACCAAGGCACCGAAACCTACCTGCAAGCGCTGGCCGAGCAGCCCGAGGCCGAAGAGCTGCGGCTGGTGGCCGAGTTGGACCGCGGGATATCGCTTCAGCAAGCGGCCGAGCATCTGGAGGTGATCCTCGATGCCGTGGTCGAGAACTACGCGGAGTACGTCGACTACAACAGCACCACGACCCAATCGGACCGCGGCGAAATGCTGCACACGTTGCTCGATTTTCTGCGGTTGCGGGCGAATTACGACCGGGTCGCCTGGCGGCTGCTGCCGGTGGTCTTGGCCCACGAGGTGATGGTTCGCTGTGGCCGAGACGAGGCGGCGGCCACCTGGCGCGAGGCGGTCGTGCGGCGCACCCGGGAATCCGCCGAAGACCACGTCAAACGGCTGGCGCGTCTGAGCCGTCGCCACGGGATGCGGCTCTCGAGCATCGCCGACCGCGTGGGCGAGCGTTTCGTGCGCCCGCTGGCGATCGATCGGCTTTGTGCCTTGGTCCGCCCGGCGATCGACGAACTCAACGCGGGCGAGCCCCAAGAGGCCTTTGGCCGGCTGCAAGCGGAGATTGCCGAGCTCACCGCCGAACCCTCCGGAACCGGCTTCGAGATCCCGGCGTGGCTGGACGCCTTGCAGCAGGAGGTCGAGTTGGCATTGTCCCAGAGCGTCGAAGACGACGAATCGCTAAGCCCCGACCTCCGCATTTCGCCAGTGCGGCTTTCGCTCGCCGATGCCCGAGCCGAGGTCGAATCGATGGAAGAGGATTAGCCGGCGTCTCCCATCGGCCGTAGCCGAATTCGCCAGAATTTGGCCGTTTTGGGAATGCCGGCCAAAGCCCGGCAGCTTCGGCTCCCCGGGATTCTCGGTAGAATCACAGCAAGCCCTCTCCGATTCCCAGCTTGCGTAGATGACCCAACCCCGTATAATACCGGCCGTTGCGGTCCTGGACGACATTCGGCGAGGATTCCTGCCATGCTAGATAACCAAACGGGAACGACACGTAGCGTAATCTGGTCGGAAGTCTGTCCTTGGCTGGTCATTCTGCGGACGTTCCGTCTGGCGACCAGCCTCCGCGTGATGCCGCTGGCGGCCGCGGCCGCCGTGCTCACGCTGTGCGGCTGGGCCGTGTTGCACCACGCCTTCACCGACGAAAGCGAGCCGCCGCAGCCGACCGACTGGATGGGTGCCAGTGCCGACGATCCGTGGGATGCCATGACGGGCATGGTTCCCATTGAGCCGAATCGGCCCGGTTCGGCCGGTTTCTCGGATGCCGTCCGGGAATCGACGCTCCCGACCACCGCGACCGGACAGCCGGGCAATCCGCTGCTGGGAACGTGGACCCAATTCAGCCGCCCGGTGTGGGAATTGTTTCGGATCGAGGTCAGCGTCGAGGGCCTGGCGTGCCTGTTGCTCTGTGGGTTGTGGGCGTTGGCGATCTGGGCCTTTGTCGGCGGGGCCATCTCGCGGATGGCCGCGGTGCAGTTGGCCTGCGAGGAACAGGTCGGACTGGTGGCCGCGCTGCGCTACGCCTGCTCGAAATGGCGGTCCTATTTCTCCGCCCCGCTGATCCCTTTGCTGGGTATCGTGGTGGTCGGAATGCCGGTTTGGGTGCTGGGGCTGTTGATGCGGTCCGACTTCGGCGTGCTGCTGACGGCGCTGGTCTGGCCGCTGGCCATCATCGCCGGGCTGATCATGGCCGTCTTGCTGCTGGGACTGCTCTTCGGCTGGCCCTTGATGTTTGCCACGATCAGCGCCGAAGGGACCGACAGCTTCGACGCCCTGAGCCGCTGCTACGCCTACACCTTCGGCCGGCCGCTACGATATCTCTGCTATGCACTGGTGGCCGCCGTCTTCGGTGCCCTCTGTTGGCTGTTGGTGCAAATGTTCGCCGCCGGCGTGGTCCACTTACCCTATTGGGCCGCCGGTTGGGCGGCCGGTTCCGAACGCATCGAGTCGATCGCCACGGAGAGCGAAGACACCGACGATCCGGAGGCGGCCGACGAGAACGACGACGATGCGGCGTCCGACGACTCGCCCAGCGGCGTGTTCACGGCCGGGCGAGCCGTCATCCGGTTCTTCGGCGGATGCGTGGCCCTGCTGGCGGTCGGCTTCTTCTACGCCTACTTCTGGGTCGCCTCGACCGCCATCTACTTCCTCCTGCGCCACGACGTCGATGCCACCGAGATGGACGAAGTCTTTCTCGACGAAGACGCCAGCGAAGAAGAGTTCGGCCTGCCGGCACTCGCCACCGACGAAGCGGGCGCGCCGGGGGTCGAGGAGGGAGAAGATGAGGGGGTGACAGGGTGACGGGGTGACAGGGTGACGGGGTGACGGGGTGACGGGGTGAGGGGTGACGGGGTGAAGAAGAGGATCAAGACGCATTGTGATTTGGAGGTCTATCAGAAGGCGCTGGATGCGGCGATGATGATCTTCGAGTTGTCGAAGCGGTTTCCGAAGGAGGAGGTCTACTCGCTGACGGACCAGATTCGGCGGGCGTCGCGCGGCGTTTGTGCGAATCTTGCGGAAGCTTGGCGAAAACGCCGCTACGAAGCAGCGTGGGTGAGCAAGCTCTCCGACTGCGAAGCTGAAGCGGCCGAGACGCAAGTCTGGCTGGAATTCGCCGTCAAGTGCAACTACCTCACTCGCGACGACGGCAAGCGACTCTATCTCACGTACGACGAAATCCTCGCCACGCTCGTCGGCATGATCCGCCACCCAGAAACCTGGGTCCTGCACAAATAACTCACCCCGTCACCTTGTCACCCCCTCACCCCCTCACCCCCTCATCCTCTACACGGCTCCCGGCCCGCGCCCTCCGTCGCTGAGTTGGATGCTTTCGTCGCCGGGCAACACAAACACCTTCCCGTCGCCGATCGAGCCTTCCGGGCCGGTGCGTGCCACGTTGACGATCGTCTCGATGGTCCGTTCGAGGAAGTCGTCGTTGACCAAGATCTCCAAGGCCACCTTGCGCAACACCTGGGCTTCGTGCTTCTGGCCGCGAAAGACCTCGGTGCGCCCGAGCTGCTGGCCGAATCCCTGCATGTCGCAGACGGTCATCCGGGTGACATCGAGCTTCTCCAGCGCCTCGCGGACGGCACTGAGTTTTGGCGGCTGGATAATGGCAACGACCAGTTTCACGCGGTCACCTCCCTCACGAGATGGCAATCCCAGTGCCTCACCTCAACCCGCCCCGCCCGACTCGCCCCGCCCGACTCGCCCCGCCCAGCCCGGCGGCATCGAAAGGGCGGCCCTGCGATGTGTCTAACATAGTCGCCGGGCCGTTTGACGCAAATACGAATGGGCCGGCCGTGTCGTTCTCGCCGAGCCGATGGAGCAACGACACCACATCCTTTAGGGGGCAAAAGTCGGCCCGCGCATTGAGCCTGACCACTGGTCCAACCTATTATTCCGCATCTTTCGCAAGCCGGCGAATGGTGGGCTGAGTTTAGACAGTCCGAGGTGGCATATGTCGTAACCCACCGCAGCAGCCGCGCATCCAAGATGCTAAGTAGTTGGTAGCAGCGAAATTGATGGGTGGAAAACCCGTATTCTCCCACGACGCCACATCGGGAATAATCCCCCTGGCGTCAGATTCCGGGCACAAGAGTGCCGGGGGAAGCGTACACCGATTGGAGCGGGGATGGAGACGGAATACACATGAGAAGACGTGACTTGCGATATTTGACGGCGATCTGCTTCGTGCTCGCGGCGTTGACGGTACCGTCGCACGCGATCGGGCAGTCGGAATTGCCTTGGCAAACCGATCTGCCGTGGCAGACCGATCCGGCGATGCCCGGCCCAGTGCTTCCCGGCACGGCGTTCCCCAGCCCGGAACTGCCATCGAGTCCGCTGGTGACCGTCAAGGCCCAGTTCACCGTCGGCGAAGCACCGGACAAGCCGGGCCGGCTGTTCGTAGAAGCCACGATGGCCGCCGGCTTTCACATCTACTCGATGAACAAGACCGACGGCAATCTGGTGCCCACCACCTTCAGACTGCCAAACTCCCCCGACTACCAGGTTGGCCCGTGGCAGGCCAGCCCGGATGCCGTACCACACGACGACCCAAGGCTTGGTCTGTCCGAACACCACAACGAGCGTGTGGTCTTCTACGCGCCGTTGACGCTCCGCGAGGGTGTCGACGTGGCCTCGCTGGTGATCATAGGCGTGATGCACGCCCTGCCCTGCACGGAGAAGAGTTGCGATCGGCCGACGGACTTCCCGTTCTCGGCCACACAAGGGCCCGGCCTGTCGCTGCCGGGAGAGCAGACCACCGCCGCTTCCCACCCGGCCTCGCAGGCCGCCGACGAGGGCCCCGTCTTCGACCCCGAGAAGGTCGAAACCCGGGAGAAGGTCGAAGCCACGTCGATGCTTGGCGCCATCTTCTTCGCCTTCCTCGGCGGGCTGATTCTCAACGTGATGCCGTGCGTGCTTCCCGTGATTGGGCTGAAGATCCTCTCGTTCTTCGAGCAGGCCGGCAAGAGCCGCCAGCGGGCGTTCGTGCTCAACGCATGGTACTCGGCGGGCCTGATGTCGGTGTTTCTCGCGTTGGCCGCGATGGGCGTGGCGCTGGCCGACATGTTCACCGAAGAGCTGTTCGGCATCATCATGGCCTCGGTCGTGTTCGTGATGGCGCTGAGCTTGATGGGTGTTTGGGAGTTGCGGCCACCCAGTTTCCTCGGCGGCCGTAAGTCGATGGAATTGGCCGAGAAAGAAGGGCCCATCGGCGCTTTCTTCAAGGGCATCATCACCACGCTGTTGGCGATCCCCTGCGGCGCGCCGCTGTTGAGCCCCGCCTTGGAGTGGGCCGGCGCGCAGCCGGCGACCCACGTCTACCTGGTGTTCGCCACGATCGGCCTGGGCATGGCCAGCCCGTATCTGATCATCGGCGCGTTTCCGGAGATGCTCCGCTTCCTGCCCAAGCCGGGGCCTTGGATGGAGACCTTCCAAAAGGCGATGGGCTACCTGCTGCTGGTGGCCGTGGTGTGGATCCTCTACTTCCTGCCGATTGCCGACGTGGTGCCCACGATCGCGTTGCTCTTCGGCCTCTGGTTTGCCTGTTGGGTGATCGGACGCGTTTCGCTCGTGGCGCCGCCGAAAGAGCGGGCGATCGCCTGGGGGCTGGCCGTGCTCGTCGTTGCCGGGTCGGCGGTCGTTTCGTTCCCGCTGCTGATTCGGCCCGCAGTGCGGCACAAATTGGAGAAGTACGTCGACGCCCAGATCGTCGAAACGAACCACGATGAAGCGGTCCGCCAGCGGACGATCGCCATGCAGTATGAAGAGATCAACGCGATCGCGTCGAACGCTCAGACCGACGGCAGCGGCGCCGTGGCAACCGCCGACGTCGAGGCCAGCGAGTTGCCCTGGCAGCCGTTCAACCGCGCGGCGTTCGAGCAGTTGGTCCGGCAACGCAAGACCGTGCTGATCGACTTTACGGCCGACTGGTGTTTCACCTGCAAGACGCTCGAGAGCGTGGTGCTCAACACCAAGCTGACGCGGGAGGCCGTCGACCGAAATGGCGTCGTCACACTGCAGGCCGACTGGACCAACGGAGCCCCGGAAGTGACCGAGATGCTCAACATCCTCGGCAGCCGCCAGGTCCCCGTGGTGGCCGTTTTCCCCGCCGGCAATCCCAACCAGCCGATCGTCTTCCGCGGCGGGTTCACACGAGGCGCCCTGCTCGAAGCACTCGAAGAGGCCGGGCCCTCGCAACCGTCGAGCAGTCAAGCCAAGGCGTTTTGAGAGTTGCCATGAAAACCTCGCATCCGCCGCCGCCATCGAGACTAGCCGTGGGCGGAAGCCCCCGGACGGTCCGAAGTCCTCTGGGCTTGACGTGACTGGCTGCTGCGGGCCCTCCGGGGGCTTCCGCCCACGGCTACGAGCCCTCTCAGGGTGCCACGACACTTCCGCTACGAACCGCCGGGCCGCCTTGAACGCCACAAATCAATCGGCCGCTTCACGCCCGCCGGCCGAGACGGCATCTCGACCTTCGCGCCGGTGCCGGCCGACTCGTAGCCGGCGTAGAGCACCTCCATCACCACGCGGCCGTCTTCGCCGGTGACGATTGGCTCCTCCTTCCCCCGCACACATCGGGCGAAATGCCGCATCTCTTGCGGAAAGCCGTAGTTGAACAACTCCTCGAACACCGGATACGTCCAGCCCTTGGTGTCCGGAGCCTTTTCGACTGCGTAGCCGTAACCCGTCTCGCTGTACGTGGGCAGGGCGTTGCCCATGTGCAGGTTGGCGTACGTCACGCCGCCGGAGCCGTGGACCTCGATCCGGTCGTCCATCCCGCCCCGCCGGGCCCAACTGTTTTCGACCACGCCCACCGCGCCGCCCTCGAACTGGATAATGCAAAGGCTGTCGTCCTCGCCCTCGGTCCGCTCGCCGTGCACGTACGTGCCCATGTGGCAGAGCACGCTCTCGATCTTCGGCCGATCGAGAAACCACCAGCAGAACGCGATCCCGTGGCAGCCCATGTCCATCAGCACCCCGCCGCCGGAGCGGTCGACGTCCCAGAACCAGTCGGCGTGCGGCCCAAAGTGTTTTTCGCTCTGCTTGACCTGATAGACCTTGCCAAAAGCCCCTTCGTCGGCCATCTGCTTGGCCTTGACGTACTTCGGCGTGAAGAACAGTTCCTCGGCGTACATCAGCAGCACCCCCTGGCGGCGGCAGACGTCGAGCATCTCGTCGGCCTCCTCGAGCGTCATGCAGAGCGGCTTCTCGCAGACCACGTGTTTGCCGGCGTTGGCCGCGTCGACGGTCAGTTGCGCGTGCAGGTTGTTCGGCGCGGCGATGGTCACCATCTCGACGTCGCGTTGGCCGAGCATCTCCCGATAATCCAGAAACACCCGCGGGATGCCGTATCGCCCCGCCAACGCCTCGGCATGCCCCGGCGTGGGCGACGCCACGGCCACGACCTCGGCCTCCTCCGGCATGATCTGAAACGAGGCAGCGTGAATATCCGCCTCGAATTGCGAGCCGATGATCCCCACTTTGACCTTGCCCGAGTTCGACATGGCTTGGCTCCCACTTGCGCAGAGAAAGAGAAACGTGCGCCGACCGACAGGCCAATTGTGGTGCCCCGGCCCGAGGCGAACAAGCCGCCCCAGTCGGCCGGCCTGCCACAAACGGCTCGATTTGGGCCGGTAGGCGGCAAGCGGCACCCCTTACGGGGGGCTAGAAAAGCTCCTCGGCGGCTGCTATGAATGTCACTGCCTATTCGGGCGAGTCTAGCCAAGTAGAGGGGTGCGTTCGGGCGTGATGATCAACGTGCAGACTCCCCGCCGTGGAGACCAATCGAAGTGGAAATCGACTGCCTTTGTGCCGGAATCCTGTTTGCCGACGTCGTCTGCTCCCCCGTCGAGCGGGCGCCGGCCGAAGGGGAACTGGTGGCGCCGGAGAGGGTCCAGCTCTGTCTGGGCGGCTGCGCCAGCAACACCGCACTCGATCTGGCCCGGCTCGGGGTGAACGTCTCCGCGACCGGCTGCGTGGGCGAAGACGTCTTCGGGCAATTCATCATCGATCAACTCGCCGACGGCGGCGTCGAGGTCGGCGGAATCCACCGGCTCGGGGGCATTCACACCGCCTGTACGATGGTCATCAACGTCCAAGGCCAAGACCGCCGCTTCATCGCCTCGCCGGGGGCCAACACCCGATTCACCGTCGACCACATTCCCGCCGAGTTGCTCGCACAAGCCAAGGTCCTCTACATCGGTGGCTATCTGATGCTGTTGGACTTCGAGAACCGGCGCTCTGTCGAGATGCTGCGGACCGCCCGGGCGGCGGGCACCAAGGTGGTGCTCGACGTGGTCGGCATCGGCGGGGCCGAGTGTTTCGACCGCGTGGCGATGATGCTGCCGGAAACCGATGTCTTTCTGCCCAACGACGACGAGGCCGCCGCGTTGACCGGGCTCGATGACCCGCTCGAACAAGCCCAGCGTTTCCGCGACGCCGGCGCCCAAACGGTCGTCATCACCCAGGGCGACCGCGGCAGCCTGCTGGTCGGCGACGGCCTGCGGCTGCGTTCCGGCGTCTATCCGACCGAGTTCGTCGGCGGCACCGGCTCCGGCGACGCCTTCGACGCCGGCTTCATCGCCGGCATGCTCGCCGGCGAAGATCCGGCCGGCTGCCTCCGCTGGGGAAGCGCCTTGGGCGCAAGTTGCGTCCGCTCTATCGCGGCCACCGAAAGCGTCTTCAACCGCCAAGAGGCGGAAGCCTTCATGCAAGCACATACACTTCCGATCGAAACGTTCTAGAAGAAATAAGAATAAGCAAAGGCCGATCATGAGAATCGCAGTACTATGCAGCGGCGGCGACGCCCCGGGAATGAACCCTTGCCTGCGGGCAATCGTCCGCGGCGCGCTGACCGCCGGCCACGAAGTGGTCGGCGTCCGCCGAGGTTTCCAGGGATTGCTCGACGAGGAGTTCTACGTCAACTCCGACGGCGAGGCCCTGCTGCGCCTCCGCTCGGTATCGAACCTCTCCAAGCGCGGCGGTACGATCCTGCTAAGCAGCCGCAGCGAAGAGTTCCGCACCGAGGCCGGCCGCCAAAAGGCGGTCGACGTGCTCAAGCGGCACAAAATCGACGCCCTGATCCCCATCGGCGGCGACGGCACGTTTCACGGCGCCGTGGCGATTGCCCAACTGTGGGACGGCCAGATCATCGGCTGCCCGGGCACGATCGACAACGACCTGATGGGTACCGACTACACGATCGGCTTTGCCACCGCGGTCCACACGGCCGTCGAGGCGCTCGACAAGCTCCGCGACACGGCTGAGAGCCACGAGCGGCTGTTCTTGGTCGAGGTGATGGGCCGCCACAGCGGCTACATCGCGCTCTACACCGCGTTGGCCGGCGGGGCCGAGGTGGCCGCCATCCCGGAGACCGAGACCAACGTGCCCCAGATCGTCCAGCACTTGCAGGTGCTCAAAGCCCGCGGCAAGCTCTCGATCATGATCGTGGTGGCCGAAGGCGACGAGGCCGGCGGCGCCGCGATCCTCAACGAGGGTCTCAAGAAGGCCGGCTGCCCGTTCCAAACCCGCGTACTCACCCTCGGCCATCTCCAGCGCGGCGGCACGCCCGTGCCCGACGACCGCATCCTCGCCAGCCGCTTAGGCGATTTCGCCGTGCAGGCCGTCACCGAAGGCGAGACCGGCGCCATGGCCGGCGAGATGAACCACCAACTCGTGCTCACCCCCTTCCAAGACACCTACGCCACGCACAAGCCGGTGCCGGAGGAGTTGGTAAAGTTGTTGGCGACTTTGGCGAGTTAACGGCCCGTTGAAGAAGTAGGAGTTTGAGAATTCGGGTGCCACTGCTGGCTTGCCCAGCAGTTTTTTTTGGTTAGCTTCGACTCCGCACTGCTGGGCAAGCCAGCAGTGACACCCAGCGCGACGGGCATGGCCAACTGGTTGCCTCGTTCGCTGAACCGCGGTTCCATCCACCTACCAGAACTTCCACCAAGGACGTCTCGGCTTCCAAGGCTGCCAGACGACGTCGCGCACGTCCGCCTGAAAACGCGCCCGGTAGGTAGAGCCGGTAACGATGCCGTCGGCGAATTCTTCGAGTTCGGGACATACGTAGACGTCGTTGCCAAGTCCGAACTCCCGTGACTCGACGCGAATGAACAGCAGCCGAAAGTTGCCGCGGCCGAGTTTCCAGTGCCCTTGTGGCGCAGCGAGGTACGCGGAGTCGTCGGACCAGACGATGCTGGGGTTGCACTCGTAGAACTCCATGCCGTTGGAAAGCACCAGCGTCCCCATGGTCGGTGCGCTCATGGCGAACTCAATTGCGTCGCTTATCTTGGCGAAATGAAGGCGGTTTGGGCTCCGCAGGGCGACGCTTGCCGCTGAATTCGATAGAGTCATCGTCGGCCTCCCGATCGGTCCGCACGTGGAGAAACAACGGGGCGGGAGCTACCGACCCCTTGTCTCTTCCGTCAGAGTTTCCGCCGCAGGCTGCGGGCCATCGCCCTGAACTCGGGCAGGTACTCGTCGCTCGCGTCGGCACGGACGCGCCCTACGATCGCGATGTAACTGGCGCCGTCGAAGAGCATCACCTGGTAGAGGATCAGCGGCGCCGCCGAATCGTCTTCTTCGGCGTCGGCCAGCGATTCGAATCCGTCGAGGCCGTCGATGGTTATCGGCTGCGTGGACGTCACCGAAACGATCTTCGTGGCCGCCGTCTGGTGCAGATGCCGCAGAGCGTATTCCCGCTCGTCATCGACGGCCACGTTGCCCAGCGACGGCGTGACGATAAAGAACGGATCGCCCGGCGACTCGCCCGGAATCACGCCGTCTTTGGTGTAGATCAACGACTTGCCGACGCTGATGTTGGGTGTGAGCTTCAGCTTCTTCGAAGCCACGACGGTAAACGGCGCGTCGCTGCCCGGGGCGGGCGGCGGCGAGTTATCCAGTTGCGTGCCCACGACCACGCCGCGCAGCTCGGCCGAGAACTCGCCCTTGAGGAACTTCGGAAACGTGGCCGTGATGATGGTCGTCTTCCGTTGGTTGCCGAAAACCAGCAACCACTTGAGAAAAACGCCCCCGCCGGGCCCGGGCTGCTGGAAATGGATCAACACGCCAGTCAGCCCGTCGACCTCGACTTCCTCTTTGCTCAGCAGCGTCCACCCATTGGCCCGCATCTTCTGAGCCGTGAAGCCGGCCGTACACTCTTCATACGGCCCGGGCACGCTCACGGCCATCACCGACGAAAACGCGTTGGGCTGGACGAAACCGTGAAACGAATCGGCCTCCTCGAACCCCTCCGGCCGCGGCAGCCGCACGCCGACCGCCGGAAAGGTGACGTACTCGCCCACCGGCGCCCCTCGGGCCAGTTCGGCCAACGGCCGCCGAACGACCTGCCGGGGCGTCGGAGAAGCCCGCTGCGTCGTGGTCTTGCGCGTCTTCTTCGTCTTCCTCGCGGCTGCTTTCCAATCGTCGGGCAACTTCGGGGCACTGCAACCGAAAAGCAAGCCCGCCGACAGCACGAAACAACCGATCCCCAGAATCTGCCTGGCACTCATACCCAACCTCCCGTGCTTGCCGCCGGAGTGGTTCTCATCGAGCCGCGTCGATCGATGAATCCGAGGTGCCGCTGCCCGATGCCGTCACCTTCAGTGTATCGAGTTCGTGGACGCGCTGCCACCAGTTTCGCCGCCGTTCGTACAACTCCCAGTCCGTCTTCGGCTCCCCTTCGCCGGTGATCTTCTCCGCCACGATCGAATAGACCACCTCGAAGGTCTTCCACGGCAGCAATCGGACGCGGTGCGTCGAGGCGTACCCTACGTGCCTACCAGAATCTCCACCAAGCGCGCCTTCGTTTCCAAGGCTGCCAGACCACGTCACGTACGTCGACTTGAAAACGCGTCCGGTACGCGGAGCCGGTCACGATGCCGTCGGTGAACTGTTCGAGTTCGGGGCATGGATAGACTTCGCCGCCAAATCCGAACTCCCGCGTCTCAACTCGAATGAACAACAAGCGGAAGCCACCACGACCGAGTTTCCAGTGATTCTGCGGTGCGGCGAGGTACTGCGAGTCGTCGGACCAGACTATGCTGGGGCTGCACAGGTGGAACTTCATACCGTTGGAAAGCACCAACGTCCCGTAGGTCGGAGCACCCATCGCGATCTCGGTGGCGTAGGCCATGGTGGCGACATGAATGCCGTCTGGACTGGGCAATTCGACGCTCGTGGCGTAGTTGGAGATCATCATCGTACACCGGCAGAACGGTCGTCGGGGGAAACGTCGATCAACATCAGACAAGATAACAGGATCAACGGGATGCGGCGACCGCGTCGTTATCCCGTATCCCGTTGATCCTGTTATCACCTCTTATCACGTCGGTCGTTTCCACGGCCCCAACGTCTGCACGTACACGCAATCGGTCGACCGCATTTCTTCAATTACCGGAAGGCACTTCGTTGTCAAGATTCGTCGGCGAATAGGCACCGCGAGGCGCCACTTCGATCGATTTCCGTAAATCGTGTTACACAAATGCCATATGGCGATCACTGCGTGTCGAAGATCGGGCGCTGGGCGGCGCTGAGTTTGTACTCGAGGTCGAGCAATCCAAGATCGATGTAACGTGCTTCGTGATAGAGGGTTAAGTCCGTTGCTGGCGGGTTCTTCGCGCACAGCCCTGGTGGGCCGTGCTTCACCCCTCCCGTATCGCGAAACTTAAGCCCTTGAAGCGACGTAAGTTACAGTATCCTCGCATACGCCCTCACGCGCCGGCGCGCGTCAATCGCCGACCCCGTTTCTTGGTTGCCCGATTCGCTTGCGTCGGCTACAACCAGAGTAGGGCGTCGGCTTGGTTCAGAGGCTGGAGGTGCTGGTAATGGCCCATTCGATTTCGCGAATGCGACTTGGCTGCCGTTGGGGCGTGGTGTTGATGGTGGTCATGGCGTGCGGCCTCGTCACGGCGGCCGAAACGCCGCGGACGACCGAGGACCACTCGATGGCCGACGGGCCGGGGGAATACGTGCCGCCGACGGAGGTCGATATCTCGGGGCCGTATCATGCCTGGATCGACGGCGAGCACTTTCACTCGACGCTCGATATCTGGGGGCCCAAGGCGACGCTGAAGATCGCCATGGACGGGCAAGACCGGCCGATGGTCGGGATGTTCGTCAACAACAAGATGCAAGTGGTCGCCAAGTACGGGGCCGAGAACTTCAACCTCACCACGATGGCGCTGACGGAGTTCAATGGCGTCGATTTCTACGGCGAATACCGGCGGGTCGACGAGACGGTCGGGGCCAAGGTCGCCCGGATCGTGCTGCGGCCCATCTGGTGGGACGGCGGCGGCGGCCGGAAGGTCAAGATGCCCATGCCGCGGCAGATGTCCGACGTGCCCGGGCATTATGGGCTGACGTTGACCAAAGACGGCAAGACGATCAACACCCGCGCCCGCGTTAAGGTCGACCAGGGGGTCCTCACCATGGACGCCGGCGGGCGCGAGTACCGCTGCGATTTCAGCCAGAGCGAGCTGTTCCCGCTCTACTGGAAGGGCAACCGGATGGATACCTTCAAGATCACGGCCACCGAAGACGGTTTCACCGGCAAGCTGACCAAGGAGATCGGCGACAAGACCGAGGAGTACGAGGTCGGGATGGTCAAAGGCGAGGGCGGCAGCGGCGGCGACGATCCGGATTGGACCTACGTCTACGACGCGATCATCGCCAACAGCCCGCCGATCTACATCGCCAAACTCACACTGCACGAAGACGAAGCCAGGCTGGCGATCGACGTCCGCGGCGAGAAGGCCACGATGACCGGCTCGCTGGTCGACGGCGTGCTCAGCGGCACCGGCCAGCGCGGCCGGGTGACGTGTTCGATTCGGGCGGAAGAGAACGCCAACGGCTTTGCCGGGCTGTTTCGCACGGGCAGCGGGGCCAGCGTGCGGCAGTTTCCGATCGTGTTGCGCAACCGCCCGGGCTTGACCGCAGGGCCGGCCTGGTGACGGCGTCGCGAAGAGATCGCAGCGAGCGGCAAGCCACCGAACGAGGCATCACGATACAAGGCAACTTCTGAAATGGCGAGAAACGCCCGAGGTTCGAGTATGCGACGAGTCCCCTTCTTCATCCTCTGGGCGATGCTGATTTCCACCGCCCCGGCCACGGCCGAAGACTGGCCGCAATGGCGAGGCCCCAATCGCGACGGCAAGAGCGCCGACACCGGCCTGCTGAAACGATGGCCCACCGACGGACCGGAGATCGTCTGGCAGGTGAACAACGTGGGCGTGGGCTACGGAGCGCCGGCAGTGGCCGACGGTAAAGTGTTCGTCGTGGGCAACGGCCCGCATCGGGAATGGCTGATCTGCCTGGACGAGAAGACCGGTGAGCAGGTTTGGGCCTGTGTAACCGACAGCATCCGCCACAACGGCGGCGGCTACCCCGGGCCGCGCTGCACTCCGTCGGTCGTCGACGGCAAGATCTACGTCATCGGGCTGGCCGGCCGCGTGGTCTGCTGCGACGCCAAGACCGGCGCGCCGATCTGGCTGCGCGACATGGCGATCGAGTTCGGCGCCCAGGTGCCGGCCTCCGGGTTCAGCGAGTCGCCGCTGGTCGACGGCGATCGGGTGATCTGCACGCCGGGCATGAAGAAGACCGTGGTGGCGCTGGACGCGAACTCAGGCAAGGAGATTTGGGCGGCCGGCGTCGGCGACCCGACGTCGTATAGCTCGGTGATCAAGGCGGATTTTGACGGTGTGCCGCAGTACGTCGCATTCACTCTCAAGGGGGTGATCGGCATCCGCGCCGCCGACGGGGCCTACCTCTGGCGCTACGACGCGCCGAGCAACGGCCAGGCCAACTGCCCCACGCCGTTGGCGGTCGGCTCGACGATCTTCGCCGCCTCCGGCTACGGCAAGGGCGGCGGTTGTGCAACGATCGCCAAGGACGCCTCGGGCCGGTTTGGCCCGCAGGAGGTCTATTTTACCAACAAAATGCAGAACCAACTCGGCGGGTTCGTGGTCGACGACGGCTACCTCTACGGCTGCGGCGATCCGGGCATGCTGGTCTGTCTGAACTACAAGACCGGGAAGGTGGTCAAGGCGGTTCCGACCGGCCGCTTCTCGATCGCCTGGGCCGACGGCATGCTCTATCTGCGGACCGAAGACGGCCGGGTCGATCTCTACGCGGCCTCGCCGACGCAGCTCACTCGCCGCGGCACGTTCGAGCAGACCCGCCGCTCCGAGTTCATGGCCTGGGCGCATCCGGTGGTGGCCAACGGGCGGTTGTATCTGCGCGATCAATACGTGTTGCAGTGCTACCACGTGTCGGAGAAGAAGCTGGAGAAACCCGCCGAAAACGACCCGCCTGCGGAAGACTCGGCGGAACCACCTGCTGAAGACGCTTCGGAAAGTGCGGGCGATTCGTCGCCGTAGGCACGGACCTACTCGAACCCACGAAGGAACCTCGGAAAGGACTGCCATGCAACAGGTCAAGATCTTCAAGAGCATCGAGAGCGACGTCGGTGCGATGGAAGCGGAAGTCAACGAGTGGATCGCCCAAAGCGGCGCCCGGGTCGTGTCGATCACCGGCAACATCGCTCCGCAAAGCGAGCGCGTCGGCCCCTCGGGCGACTCGATGGGCCAGACGCGGTTCGTACCGTCGGACGTGGTGTTGTTCGTGTTCTACGAGACGAGTTAGCCGAAGACCGGCGTCTTCTTCGGGATACTGACATATCCTGCCTCTCGGATACGATCAGACGACACCCGCTGGGTGACCGGGTCAAGGAATTGGCCCCCCGATTGTGGTGAGCGTGGGGCAACGCCTACGCAAACCGTGCCTCAAAGGGCCCGATGAAGCGTCTGTCATCGGACCAATCAAGCACCGCGAACACCACGTGCTGGAACACACCGGCGAAGCGCCCCTCCAGAGCTGTGCGAAACAGGTTGGCGATCTCACCTGGATCGTTTCCGAACGCACCGCATCCCCAAGCCCCAAGGACCACGGCAGTGTGCCCGTGGTGTGCGGCGACGCTCAAGACCTTGTCAACACGCAGCTCCATCTGCTCCAAGATCTCTGCCTCAGACGCCACTCGGTGTTTGCGGACTGCCCCTGCATTGACCGCCGGTGACGTCAGAAACGCCACCGAGTACGGCACGGCAAGCAACACGCCGTCGTCATCGCGAATGACCGGGACGGACGGTGAGTATACGACCCACGGCGTGTACATGCCACCGCGCGTGAACTTATGGAAGTCATACATCTCTCGTCCCAGCAAGCACGGATAGAGACCTGACGACATCGCCAGCGACTCTTCCTGAGCCCGAGAGCCGTTGAGGAACCCGCCACCAGGGCTCTTCGCCGACGCGAAGTTGAGCACGGCAACGTCCAGTTGCTTGGCCAAGCGGGCCGCCGCAGTCAAGGTGCCCTCGTTCACCACTTCGATGGCCGTCGTCCGGTCGCCGGGCGCGTCGACTGAGGGCGGTGGGACGAGGTTGGGGTATTCGATGGTATTGGCAATCGCCTTCGCCATCCGGTTGGCCAGTTCGACCCGCACTCCATCGACAACATAGAACCCTTGTTCGAGTATTTCGACCGTCTCTCGGCCCAACCGGCGCCTTTCTGCTCTGTTTCGCAGCATCGCGGCCCCCCGGCCATGTCGACCGCCAGAGAAATGGTGATTGTCGCCCGGCCACGTCTGTTAACTGGTCACCGGGGTGCGACAACTTACCACGGCAACAGAGCGATCCTACCACTCACGTCGCAGCGCCACAATACCGTCGCCACCGGATCAGGCCGGCCAGGGCGACGCAGGACAGGAGGGTGATGCTGCCGGGCTCGGGGATGCTGGCGACGCGGAAAAATGCCCTAACGCGACGTCCGCTTGCGTCTGCGCCAGCCGTAGGCGGCCAGGCCGAAGGCGCCGACGGAGAGGAGGATGAGGGTGGAGGGTTCGGGGATCGCCGAAAGCAGCGTCACCTCGCCGGTCGTATATAGCGAGGACGTATCCCAGACGGCGTCCCACTCGGTAGCGATCATTGGATCAAATTCCCCGGTAACCGTTGCCCCGTCCCAGTCGAACAGATCGAACGTGGTGCCGACCAACTCGGCAGGCTGCGTTACCTCGGCAAAGAGCAACTCCAGTGTCCCCGCCAACGTAACGTCGGTGCCCGGCATGAACGAGATTGTCGAACCAAACAGGTCGTCTTCGAAGATCACTCGCACCGCGGCGCTCGAATCGAGGTCCGCCGCAAACCGGACGGTGACCGGGATCGAGGTTTCACCGTTGTCGTCGCGCACGGTGAGCGTCTCTCCGGCCCGGACGTACAAGCCGTTGATCCCGCCGTCGGGAAGTATCGTTGCGCGCACGTCACGCGCATCGGCCAACTCGCATCGGCTGGCCCCGCGCAGATCGGAGAAGCCAAGGTCGGCGTCGGTCAAATCGACGGCATTGAAGCTGACGTCGGTGAGGTCTTTTCCGGCGAGGTCCCATCCGCTGAAGTCGTTGCCGACGAAGTTCGTCCCGCCGAGGTCGCCGGTTTGATAGCTGGCGGTGGAGTAGAGTTGCTCGGCAGTGAGGGCCGTGTTGGAGAGGTTGGCTCCGGCAATGACCGCCTCGCTGAAGTCGGCCCCAACGAGTGTCGCCGAAGCGAGATCGGCGCCACGGAGATTCTGGCCGGCGAAGTTCCAGCCGGTGAGGTCGATGTCCTTTAGCTGCAGGCCGGTGAGATCGCCGCGTTGGTAGCTTGCGGTGGAGTAGAGCATTTCGGCCGTGAAGCTGGCCCCAGCGTTCTTGTGGAAATCTGCACCGGTGATCGTGGCCCCGCTCAGGTCGGCACCGGCCAGATTGGCGTACATGAACGAAACGCCGCTAAGATCCTGACCGGAGAAGTCCCACCCGGTGAGCGTATTGCTGATGAACCGGACGCCTTGCAGGTTTCCGCTTTGGTAACTGGCGGTGGAGTAGAGTTGCTCGGCAGTGAAACCTCCCGAGGTGGCGCGACGGAGGTTGGCTCCTGTGATGACCGCTCCGCTCAGATCGGCCTGCGACAAGACGGCACCCACGAAAGAGGCCCGCGTGAGATTTGCCCCGCTCAGATCGGCACCGATCAGATACGCAATGTCGAAGCCGGCATCGGTGAGGTCTTTCCCGGAGAGATCCCACTGCTGCAGGTTACTCAGATTCAGCCCGACTCCCTCGAGATGCCCGTCCTGGTAGCTGGCCGTGGAGTAGAACTGCGCGGCGGTGAGTCCGAGGCGGATGGAGTCGGTGAAGTCGGCCCCCGTGATCTCCGCCCCGCTCAAGTCGGCGCCGTCGAGGATGCTATAGGAGAGATTGGCATCGGTGAGGTTCTTGCCGGCGAAGTTCCAGCCGGTGAGGTCGTTGTAGCGTAGTCCGATTCCACTTAGGTCGCCGCTTTGATAGGTCGCTGTGGCGTATAACTGCGCGGCGCTGAACCCCCGGAACGAGGTCTGGAAGAAATTCGCCCGCGCGATCACCGCGTCGTTGAAGTTGGCGTTTGCCAAACTGGCGTAGGTCAGGTCGGCTCCAGTCAGGTTGGCCCCGCTGAGATCGGCGTTGGTCAAGACCGCATGGTTGAACGCGGCATCGGAAAGGTCCGCCCGGTTGAGATTGGCGGCGTCTAGCTTGGTGCGGCGGAAGGAGGCGCCGGCAAGTGTCTTTCCGGCCAAATTCCAACTATCGAGCGCGTTGTCGTCCATCCCTATTCCGCTGAGATCGCCGCCTTGGTAGCTGGCCGTAGAATAGAACTGCTCGGCCGAGAAGCCGCGTTCGGTGGTTCGCGAAAACGCGGCCCCGGCAATCACGGCCCCACTGAGGTCGGCGTTTTCTAAGGTGGCGTCGTCGAAGACCGCGCCGCTGAAGTCCTTCCCGGCGAGGTTCCAGCCGCCGAGGTCGTTGGCGCCCAGCCGGGTGCCGCGCAGGTCGCCGGTCTGATAGCTGGCCGTGGAATAGAGTTGCGCGGCGGTGAGGTCGGAATCCTCGCCGCTGAAATCCGCTCCGCCAACGACGGCCCCGGTAAAGTCGGCGTCCTCCAGAGTTGCGTCGACGAAGTAGACGTCGGTCAGATTCGCCTGGCGGAGATCGGTACCTTGCAGCGCGGCTGTCTGGAAACGCGCCCCGCTGAGATCCGCCCCGCTGAGGTTGGCGTTCGTCAAGATCGCCTTATAGAAGTTGGCATCGGTAAGACGGGTGCCGCTGAAATTGGCGTTCGTCAGGTTGGCCGAGGAGAACACGCCGCGGCCCATTCGTTTCCCGGAGAGGTCCCACCCTTTCAGGTCGTTGCTGGCCAGGCTGATCCCACTCAGATCGCCACTCTGGTAGCTCGCGGTAGAGTAGAGTTGGGCGGCCACGAAGCCGTGCTCCGTGGTTCGCCTGAAGCTCGTTCCGGCGACGACGGCTCCGCTGAAGTCGGCACCTGTCAAGTCGGCATAGCTGAGACTGGCGTCGGTGAGATTCGCATCGCGGAAGTTGGCCTCCACCGCGTCGGTCGACCCGAGCAGCGCACGCGCGAGGTCCGCGGCGGCGAAACTGGCCCGTTGCAGCGTGGCTTGACTCAGCACCGCGTCGGTCAGATTGGCGCCGGGCAAGTGAGCGCTCGTGAGGTCGCTACCTTCAAGGTCTGCGCCGGCCAGCTTCGCGCCGTCGAGGTCGGCAAAGCCCAGATACGTGTGGGCGAGATCGGCCAACGGCCGGGCGTCCTTCTCGGTGATCAACTGGCCGTTGTCCCATCGGAAGATATCGGCCGCGGCGGAGGAGAAGATCGAAACAGACAGAACCAACGCGGCCATGCACCGCCGTATCACGTGAGGCGCGCGCCTCCGGTTGCTTCGAGTGTTACCTACCCTTTTCATGCTGCTGCTTCCTCTTTCTGGTACCGGGTTGCTCGCCCTGGCCGATTCGCAGACCAACGGACGGATACTCTCCGCCTCAAAACCAATAGGGAACCTGACCCGCAGTCGCACGGATCACTTCGACACGCCAGACGATCATCGCGGACAAAGCCGCAACGTCAGATTGCGCGTCGGGAAAGCTGCCTCGTGGTGGAGTTATCGTGCCTCAAGCAGATACTCGTGAACTCG
>CAYYNP010000107.1:0-28637 GCA_964472545.1 uncultured Planctomycetaceae bacterium
CGACGGAGCCAGTCCCCTTTTTCGGGCTCCCGCACACTTTGCAGTTCTCCTGGGCGATCGGGCCGATTGCTTGCAATCGAGGCAATCCATGCTAATCTCTTACGTATGCCGTTTCGGTCGGGGCATGGGGCGGGGCTGGAGCGTTGGCGGGCGGGGCTGGAACGTTGACAAGAAACCTACCGGGAGAGAAGAGATGATCCTCCGCGCCCTATCTGTTTTTACGACGGCAATGGTTGCCACGTCCGGCAGCGTGGCCGTGGCTGAAGCCCGTGCCGCCGACGAAGCCACCCGGCCCAACTTCATCGTGGTCTTCTGCGACGATCAAGGTTATCGGGACTTGGGCTGCTTCGGCTCGCCCGACATCGAGACCCCCAACATCGACCGCCTGGCCGCCGAAGGGATGCGATTCACCGATTTCTACTCGGCCTATTGTGTTTGTTCCGCTTCCCGGGCCGGCCTGCTCACCGGTTGTTACCAACCGCGAATCAGCATGCGAGGGGTGCTTGGGCCGCACACCAGCACCGGCCTTCACCCCGATGAGATCACCATCGCCGACATGCTCAAGACCAAGGGCTACGCGACGGCGTGCGTCGGCAAGTGGCACGTCGGCGACACGCCCGAGACCCTGCCGGCCGCGCAGGGGTTCGACCACTATTTCGGTCTGCCGTACAGCAACGACATGGCGCGGCAGAAAGGCTGGGGCAATAACGCCCCCGACCTCGACAAGATCTGGGCGGAGAAGCGCTGGGACATCTACAATAACGAACTCTATCGCGACACGAAGATCGTCGAGTCGCCCGTCAATCAGGTCACGCTTACGGATCGCTATACGGAGGAAGCGGTCAGATTCGTGCGAGAGAATCGCGCACGTCCCTTCTTCCTCTACTTCGCCAACACGATGCCGCACGTGCCGTTGTTCGTTTCCGATGCGCGGTACGACCCGGACCCGAAGCTGGCCTATAAGCTGACGATCGAACACATCGACTGGTCCGTCGGCCAGATCGCGGCGACCCTCGACGAATTGGAGATCGCCGAGAATACGTTCATCGTCTACACCAGCGACAACGGCCCTTGGCTCAGCAAACAGCATCACGGGGGCAACGCCTTGCCGTTGCGGGCCGGCAAGGGAACGACCTACGAAGGTGGCATGCGAGAGCCGTGCGTGATGCGCTGGCCGGCGCGAATCAAGCCGGGCCAGGTTTGCAGCCAGGTCGCCGCCACGATCGATCTCTTGCCCACCTTTGCCGGTGTGGTGGGGGCACGGCTTCCCGCCGAGCGGCCCATCGACGGACGCGATATCGGCGCGCTGCTCGACGATCCGGCCGCCTCGTCGCCTCACGATACGGCGGGCTACTTCTTCTACAACAACGGCAAACCCGAAGCCGTCCGGCTCGGTAAGTGGAAACTGCACTTGAAGAAGGCGCCCGAACTCTATGACTTGCGCGCCGACGTCGGCGAAGCCAACAACCTAGCCGAATCTGAGCCCGCCGTCGTCAAACGGCTGCAAGACTTCGCCGCCAAATACGATAGCGCCCTCAAGGCCAACGTCCGCCCGGCGTGGACGGCGGGCCAAAGATGAGACTCGGCTTGTGCCCACGATATTATGGTACGGTATTACGGTACGGTTGTCAGGCACCGTTGCACCGAAAGAACCAGGAGTACCAATGCTACAACGACCGACACGCGCCACGTACCTCGGATGGATCGTCGCGCTCGTTTGCGCGACGAACTGCACGTTTGCGGCACCAGTGGAGACGGCCTCGCTTGTCCGTTCCGATCAGCCGGATTGGCCGCAATGGCGCGGCCCGCGGCGCGACGGCGTGAGCGACGAAACTGGCCTCTTGCAGTCGTGGCCGGCCGGCGGGCCGAAGTGTCTCTGGACGGCCACGGACATCGCCAACGGCTACTCCTCGCCGATCGTCGTCGGCGAGACGATCTACATCACCGGCGATCGAGACGACGATCTGGTCATCAGTGCCTTGACCACCGACGGCCCGCTTCGTTGGCGCACCACCAACGGCGCCTCGTGGCAGCGATCGTTTCCCGGCGCCCGGTCGGCGTGTACGTACGACGGCGGCCGACTCTACCACATGAACGCCCACGGCCGGCTCGTCTGCCTCGATCCCACAGATGGCACCGAAATCTGGGCCGTTAACGTACTTGAGCGCTTTGCAGCCAAGAACATCACCTGGGGCATCAGCGAATCGCCGTTAATCCACGGCGGCCACGTTTTCGTCACGCCCGCCGGAGCGAAGGGGCTCATGGCGGCGCTCGATAAGCGGACCGGCGCGATCGTTTGGACTACGGAGGCGATCGACGGCGAACAGGCATCCTATGCGTCGCCGATTCTCGTGGCGGCCGGCGATCGTCGTCTGCTGATCAACGCGGGATCACACCACGCCTTCGCGGTCGACGCCGCCGACGGCACGCTGGTCTGGAAGATGCGGCACTTGGATCCCGGCAGGACGATCGTGAGCACGCCGATCTTTGCCGGCAACCGCTTGGTCATCACCAATTCCAGCCGCGAGTTTGGCGGAACGTACGGCGTACAGTTCGACGGCATACCCGGCGAGCGTGCCTGGTCGGCCGACGTGAAGATCAGCCACGGCGGCACCGTCTGCGTCGACGGCCGCGTGGTCGGGGCCAGCAGCCGCGGCGACGCCAAGGGATGGATCACGCTCGATCCGGGCGGCGGCGACCCTGCCAGCGTCGGCGAACAGCCCCGCGGCTCGCTGAGCTACGCCGACGGGCGGTTCTACTGCCTTGCCGAAGCGGGGGCGATGATGTTGCAGGAACTGACCGATAACGGCTTCCAAACGAGGGGCAGCTTCCAACTCGCCGAGGGTAAGAACGTCTGGGCCCATCCGGTCATTTGCCGGGGAAGGCTGCTGCTTCGCTACCACGACACCCTGTTCTGCTATGATGTTCGCCGCAAGGAGTGAGACGCCCGACGCCCCCGACTGCACCGCCACAAGGCGTGAATCGCCGGCGCGCTTGATTTTCCATTGGCGAGCCGTCATGCTCTACGATACGTGAATCGCAACGTGACCATATTCCTACCGCCAAGGAACCCGCACTACGAGGAGAATCCCATGAAGAAGCTCTTACTTGCCGCCGTCTGTCTTTCCTTTGTGTTTTTCGCAATGGCGGCGCCGTCGCCGGCCGGCGCCGAGGACGACATCCTGATCAACGACTTCGAGGCCGCCAACTACGGCGACTGGAAGGCCGAGGGCGAGGCCTTCGGCAAGGCCCCGGCCAAGGGCACGCTGGGCGGGCAGATGCAGGTCACCGGGTTTGAAGGCAAGGGGCTCGTCAACAGCTTTCTTGGCGGCGACGGGCCGACCGGCAAGCTCACCTCGCCCGAGTTCACCATCGAGCGCGACTACATCAAGTTTCTCGTTGGCGGCGGCGGCCACAAGGGCAAGACGTGCATGAACCTGCTGATCGACGGCCAGGTCGTGCTCAGCGCCACCGGCCCCAATCTCCAACCCGGCGGCAGCGAGTTCCTGAACTGGGAGAACTGGGACGTCAAGAAGTACAAGGGCAAGAAGGCCGTTTTGCAGATCGTCGACGCGGCGTCCAACGGCTGGGGCCACATCAACATCGACCAGATCTCGCAAAGCAACACCCAGGCGAAGAAGAAGCCGTTCGTCGCCCCGCCACGGCGGACCGGCGCGAGCCCGCACCTGGAGAATGCTCAGGAACTCGAAATCACCGGCAAGTACATCATCTTTCCCGTCTCGAACAAAGGGCAACGAGGGCGGATGACGATCGTGGTGGGTGAACAACTCGTGCACAACCTCGACTGCGATTTCCCGCCAAACAAGGACGGGATCGATTGGTGGACCTATCTCGACATGTCGGAGTACGTCGGCAAGACGGCCAGGATCGTCGCCCGAGCCGCTCCCGAGATCTGCGAGATGATCGAGTCGAGCGACGAGATCCGCCATCTGATGCCGCTTTACGACGAGGCGTTGCGCCCGCAGTTCCACATGAGCCAGATGCGAGGCTGGAACAACGACCCCAACGGGATGTGCTACTACGACGGCCAGTACCATTTCTTCTGGCAGTGCAACCCGGCCGGCCGCGGCTGGGCCAACATGTACTGGGGACACGCCACCAGCCCCGACATGGTCCACTGGACCGAGCACGATCGCGCGTTGCGCAGCTTCGGCGGCGGCGTCGAGAACCGCCACCCGAAGATGGCCGACCGCAACTGCTTCTCCGGCAGCGGCAACGTCGACCTGAACAACTCCGGCGGCTGGCAGACCGGCGACCAGAAGACGATTGTGTTGGCGTTTACCGACACCGGCTGCGGCGAAGCGCTGGCCTACTCGAACGACCGCGGCAAGACGTGGACGTACTACGAGGAGAACCCCGTCATCAAACACTCCGGCCGCGACCCGAAGCTGATGTGGTACGAGCCGGGCAAGCACTGGGTGATCGCCGTCTTCGACCAGGACCCGAAGCACGGGCGGAATATCGCCATCTACACCAGCACCGATCTGAAAGAGTGGAAGCGAGAGAGCAACATTCCCGGCTACTACGAGTGTGCCGAGATCTTCGAATTGCCCATCGACGGCGACCCGACGAAGACCAAGTGGGTGATCTACGCGGCCGACGCCCAATACGCATTCGGAACCTTCGACGGTAAGACGTTCACGCCCGAGCACGAAGGCAAGCACCGCGTCCACTGGGGCTCTTACTACGCCTCGCAGTGCTTCAGCAACAGCCCCGATGGCCGCGTGGTCCAGGTCGGTTGGGCCCGGATCGACATTCCGAACATGCCGTTCAACCAGACGTTCACCGTGCCGACGAATCTCACACTGCACACCACCGAAGACGGCGTGCGGATGTTCGTCACGCCGATCAAGGAAATCGAGCAGCTTCGCAAGCCAAACCCCAAGACGGCCGCGAACGCCAAGCTAACCGCCGACGCCCCAAGCGTTTCGCTGGAGGTTGAGGACCAACTCTTCGATATCGTCGTGACCCTGAAGCAGGGGACCGCCACGAAGGCCGTGCTCAGCTTCGGCGAGAACGTGGCGGCCTACGATTTCGCCGAGCAGAAGCTCGACGAGATGCCACTGAAGATGAAGGACGGCAAGGTCACCATCCGCGTGCTGGTCGACCGCCCGATGTACGAGTTGATCGGCGGCGGCGGTGCCTGCTACAAGACCAGCGGCCGCCGCGACATGGGCAAGCCGATCGGCACGATTTCGCTCACGGCCGACGGCGGCGACTTGACCGTCGAGTCGCTTACGGCATATGAGATGAAGTCGGCCTGGAAAGACCGTTAGGCCCGGTCGAGCCTATCAATTCGACCCGATAATACGACCTCGCTCTGGCCGCCCTCGGATATCCCCGAGGGTGGCTGGCGTGAGGAGACACATGGGTGCCACTGGCTGCTTGCCAGCCAGTGCCTGTCGAAACGAACGCGGCCTCACAATGCACTGGCTGGCAAGCAGCCAGTGGCACCCGGCACAGTTACACTACGAGGAGAGAGAAATATGATCACGATGCGACGCTGTGCAGACCGGTTCTGCGTTTTCGGTTTTCTGGCCGTGGTGGGTGCGATGCTGTTTTGCACGTTGGCGGTTGCGGCGGAGCCCGCGGCGGACGCAACGCCGGCGAGCACCCCGTGGACGCACCAGAAGTATCTCGACGACCCGAACGAGTTTCACTTCGCCGTCGTCAGCGACAACGCCGCCAACCCCCGCGAGGGCGTGTTCAAGGCGGCGCTGGCCAAGCTGCAACTCCTGCGGCCGACGTTCGTGATGTCCGTCGGCGATTTCATCCACGGCTACAACGCCGCCGACCGCAAGCCGTTGACCGATGAAAGCGTGGTGCTGGCAAGACGGAGTGCATTCGACGAACCGCTGGAGGCACTCAACGCCCCGTTCTTCCGCGTGGCCGGAAATCACGACGTCAACAACGATCTGAGCGCGCGGATCTGGAAGGATCGCTACGGCCCAGCGTACTACTCATTTGCCTATCGTGATGTGCTCTTCCTCTGTCTGAATTCTCAGAATGGAACCAACTACTCGCCCGGCATCGGTGTCGAGCAGATCGCCTGGGCCAAGGAGACGCTCGCCGCCAACCGCGACAGCCGCTGGGTATGTCTGTTCTTCCATCAACCGCTCTGGCTGGAGGATCAGAAGCGGCTCGCGCAGGCCAAGACGCAAGACGGCGCCACCAAGCTGACCGGCTTCAACGAAATCGAGAAGTTGCTCGCCGATCGCCCCTACACGGTCTTTGCCGGGCATCATCATCGATACGGCAAGTGGGTCAAAGACGGCAACAAGTATTTCCGCCTGGCCACCACCGGCGGCCAAAGCGCCCTGCAAGGCCCGGCGGCCGGACAGTTCGATCACGTGATGTGGGTCACGATGACTGCCAAGGGTCCGGTGGTCTGCAACCTGCTGCTCGACGGAATCCTCGACGAAGACGCCAAAGCGAACATGCCCGGCGATGCCGCAGGGGAAAAATGAGCACGTCATCGGAAATGCTACGTCTTCGCTTCTCGCAGGAGCCCCCTAGGATGAAACCCGCTCGTTCGTTTCGTTTGCGTGTGACCGCAGCAGCGGTCTTTTCGTCGATGATGGTCGCCGTGCTGACATCCGGGTTGGCAACTGCCGCCGACCGTAGCGTCGAGGAGTTCAAGCAGTACGCCGCCGGCAAAGCCCCCGGGTTTTCCGACGCGCAGCTCGATGCGCTGGCACGAGGCGTCGACAAGAACAGCGACGGTACGATCTCCGATGCCGAGTTCGCTGGCCGGATGGAGGTGTTTCGTAGAATCGCCTCCGGTCGGCCTCCGCGTGACGAGGGAGGTCAAGCGCCGACGCCAGAGTCTGGCGAACCGGCTCCGTCAAACGCCACGCCACCCGACCCGATCGCTCTCCCCGCGCTGACCGGCTCCGACCGGGCGACTGTGCTGCTAATCACCGCCGACGAGTTGGCCGTCGCCTTCAAGCCGTTTGCCCGGTGGAAAACGCGATGCGGCAAGCTGACGAAGATCGTGACCGTTGGCCAAATCGAGCAGCAGTACGAGGCCGACGGCGTTCAAGAGAAGATCCGGCTGTGCGTCCGCGATCACGTCGACAACCACGGCACGCGCTGGGTCGTGCTCGGCGGCGACTGCCTGCCGGGCGGTAAGGGACTGGTACCCGGCGGCCACGTCACCGTACACGCCCAAGAGCGAGCGGGTATTCCCACGGACGTCGTCTACTTGAGCAAATCGAACTGGGACGCCGATGGCGACCGTGTCTACGGCGAATGGGAGGACGACCAAGAGGCGATCTCCTATCCCGACGGAAGCGTCGGCCTCGGCCGGGTGCCCGTGCGCACCGCCGGCGACGTGGCAGCTTTCACCGACAAGGTGATCGCCTACGAGTCGAACTACCCCACGACCGACTTTGCCAAGGGGATGATCTACACCTGCACGGACAGCCCGGCCTATCCGAAAGTCCGCAGAAGCTGGGACGGCTACGTCTCGAAGACCTGGGACGGCAGCGTGGGCCGCTTCTTCTCGCAGGAAACTCCCTGGGACGAGGAAGGAAAGCCGGGCAGCCATCAGCTTAGCGCCGAGAATCTCAGCGAATTGATCAACGCCAAGACGACCGGCAAACTGCACGTCCACGGGCACGGACTGCTACACTCCTGGCTTCTCGAGCGATCCACCTTTACCGCGAAGCACGTGGCCGGGCTCGCCAACCACGGGGCCTATCCTCTGATGACCACCGTCTCCTGCTTTACGGGCCAATACGATGCGACGGACGACCCGTCGATCGTCGAATCGATGCTGCGGCGGCCGAACGCCGGCTCGGTCGCCGTGGTGGCGCCGATCCGTACCGGCAAGCCACACTTCCACAAGCGGTCGGACTTCATGCTGATGGTCACCGAGGGCAAACTCGACGGCACCACGCAAACCATGACGCGCTACTGGTGCAACGGTCTCGGCAGCGACGCTCCGGATGGGGGCCTGACCACGGGCGAAGCCTTGATGAAGGCGAAATCACAGATGGCCGCCGATGCACGAAAATCGGCCGGCTACCATCTGTGCATCTGCGAACTGAATCTCCTGGGCGATCCGACGTTGGACATGCGTGCCGATGTGCCGCGCACGCCGAAGTTGGAGGCACCTGACCGACTGGCGGCCGGTGAACGGACCGTCGAGATCGTCACGGACGCACCGGGATGCACGATCTGCCTTTGGAAGGGCGAAGAGGTCTACTGCGTGGCCACGGCCGACGACCGCGGCAAAGCGACCTTCAAGATCGCCCCGGTTTCCCCCGGCCGGATCCTGGTCACCGCCTCGGGCACAAGTCTCAACGCCGCCACGGCGGAAATCACGGTCAGTGCGTCAGCCGGTTCCTCGAAGACTGCAACCGCTCGGTGAATCGCGTAACGCAGTGTAACCTGCTATTCGACGGAATCCTCGACGGAGTCCTTGACGCGCACGCCAAGGCGAACATGCCCGGCGATGCCGCATCGGGCAAATGAAGACGGGGCCGGCGATGCCCTTACTTGCCGCGCAGGGCAAACGCGGCAAGGGCCATGGCCACCGCACACACGGTCGCCGTGATCGCCAGGGCAGAGCCGTTGAGGGCGTCGACCTGGCCTGCAAACGCCACCCAAGGGTCCTGCACGATACTGACCACGTGCGTCAGCGGGATGAAGTTACTGACGGTGCGCATGTACTCAGGCATCACGCCCAGCGGCGGGCCGGCCCCGGAGATGAACATCATCGCGAAGAACAGCGACATGCCGACGCCTTGGGCCGTGCGGGCGTTGGGCAACACGGCTCCGAGAAAGACGCCGATCGCCAGGAAACTGAGTGCGCCGAGCAGGAAGCCGACGAGAAACAACAGCGGACTTTCGGGCGCGTTGCCCCCGTAGGCGGTCAGCGCGACCGCGAACATCACGGCCATCCCGATCAACGATACGGCCAGCATGACCACGGCCAGTGCGCCGAACAGCGTCCAGCCGGGAATCGAAGAGGCCTGAAAACGCCGCAGGATGCCCCGCTCCCGGTAGGTCGCCAATCGCACCGGCAGGAAGATCAGCCCCAAGGCGGCAATCACGATCGCCATCGAACTGGGCGTGTAGTAGTCGATGCCGTTCACGCCCTTGAAGGGGCCGCCGGCGCGAGGGTCTTCGACGCCGAACACGCCGGCCATCACGACTTGCACCAAAAGCGGGAAGGCGAGCGCCATCGCCAGCGAAAGCGGCTCGCGCAGAAACAGCTTCCACTCGATCCAGGCCAGTTTGACGAACGTGCGCACGGCTTCGTCACTCCCTCATCGCATGGCCGGTGGTTGCCAGAAAAACATCTTCCAGCGTGGCACGCTCGACGCGCAGATCCGGTGGCGCGATGCCACGGGCGACCAGCGCTGCGGCCACCCGCGCCAAGACCGCGCCGTGGCCCTCGACGGTAACGCGTTGCCCGGTTTGCCGCACGCAGGCGACCTCCGGGAGGTCCTCCAGGAAGCTGACGTCGAGAGCGGCAACGTCGGAAGGCGCAGCGGTGAACTTCACAATGACGGCGCGTTGAAGATCATCGATCAGTTTCGAAGGCGTGCCGATGGTGACGACGCGGCCTCGATCGACGATCGCGATCCGATCGCAAAGCCGCTCGGCCTCCTCCATGAAATGGGTGACCAAGACGACGGTCGTCCCCCGGTCGCGGATCTCTTCGATCAGGTCCCAGGCGGTGCGGCGGGCCTGGGGATCGAGCCCCGTGGTGACTTCGTCGAGGAACACGACCTGCGGCTCGTTGACCAACGCCAGGGCGACGAACAACCGCTGTTGCTGGCCGCCGGAGAGGCCGCCGAACGACTTGCCGGCATGGTCCGACAGCCCCCACTGATCCATCAACCGTCGCCAGTCGCGGCCGCGGCCGGAAGCCGTGGCGAAGAGATCCAGCGCTTCCCAAACCTTGAGCCGGTCGGGCAGGGCCGATTCCTGAAGCTGGGAGCCGATGCGGCGGCGGACTTCACCACGCTGGCCGATCGGATCGAGCCCCAGGATACGGATCGTTCCGGAAGTCGGCTGACGAAGGCCCTGAATGCACTCGACCGTCGTCGTCTTGCCCGCGCCGTTGGGCCCCAGCAGCCCGAAGATCTCGCCTCCGTAGACTTCGAAGCACATCTCGTCCACGGCAACAAACGCACCGTACTGCTTGCGCAGGCCTTCGACGCGTATCACGGTCTGCATGCCGCACCTTCCGCCGTTGCCGGCCCCTGTGCGAGTCGGCCACTGTGCGAGTTTGCCACTGTGCGAGTCTGCCGATTACTGTCGCCGTGCGATCCGGTCGGTCGCGGGCAGCAACCGCTCGGTGAATCGGGTCACGTAGTGTAGGCTGCTGGCCCGGCCGCGGAAGCCGACCACGTGCTTGTCGACGTCCATCTGCTGGCTCAGCACGCGGCCGGCGTTGATGTCAAACCGTACGATGCCGGCCGTCTCGCGCTGGATCAACTGCGACTCGACCGCCGGATCGCTGATCGGCGTGAGAATTCGCGTGGCCACGCGAATCGTCGCCACGCCCGTGCGAACGCATTCGAGCGTGAACGTCTGCCGGGCTTTGACCTTCTTCAGCAGGCCGGTGTTCAACTGCACGTCGATCTGCTGCGGATACGACCAGGTGTGGCCTACCGCAATCGGCTCTTCGGGCAGCGGGATCGTCATCGGGCCCTCGCTCTTTGCCTGGGCCTTGACTTCCTTCCGCTCGCGGTGGACGATCTTGCCGCAGCCGTCCATCGTCACCACGGAGAGCGTCACGCCGACCGACTGGGCCACGTGGCGAAATCCCTCCGGCGGCTCGGGGTGCCTGCGGCTGTCGTAATGCACCGCCTCGCAACCGGTCAGCTTCTGCCGCATGTCGACGTACTCGACCAGATGGTCGAACGTGGCCGTGCCGTCGGGCTGTACTTCGCCCACGCGCCAGGCCTTGACCGAGCGGCTATCGGTCTCGGCCGTCTTGCTCGTACCGGAAACCGACGTGCGGATGCTCACCCGGTGGGCCACTTCCCAGCGGAGCGATTGGCCGGGCTCGAACCGGTATCGCAGCAGATACTTCTCGCCTTCTGCCTGGGCCCGCGAGACCGAGAGCCCCGCCAGAACACACAATACGACCGTCGTCCAACGAACCATTCCGTTCATACTCGCATCCTTTCGAGTTTTCCAACGCGCCGGCCGGTCTCTCGCGACTTCAGACGGGAGAATCCGCGGCCTCCACGTGCCACGGCCGCACGGGACCGCTACGATTTCTGGTTCAAGTTCAAACGGCCGCCCCAGCCGAGCTTCTCCCGCAGCGTGTGGTAGTAGCTGCGACTCGGTGCGTCGACCAGCTTGAACTTCGCTCGGGCCTTCACAACCCGGACCCGATCATCGGCCTGAAGCGGGCAGAGCACGCGGCCGTCGACGACCACCGACGCCCCGGCGTGAGGTGCCTCGACCGCCAACTCGTACACGCGTTCGGCCGAATCGACCACGGGCCGATTCGTCAGTGTGTGGGGGCTGATCGGACTGATCACAAACGCCTGCAGGTCCTTTCGCAGGATGGGACCGCCGGCCGAAAGGCTGTGGGCGGTCGACCCCACCGGAGTGCTGATAATCAAGCCGTCGCAACTATAGGTAGTTACCAATTCCGAGTCAACGCGGAGATCGATCCCCATGATGCGAAACGGCGGCCCGGTTTGCACCGCCACCTCATTTAGCCCAAGTTGCCCACACACCACGTTGCCGTCTCGCAGCACCTGGCACTCGAACATCAAATGCTCGACGTACCCGATCTTGCCTTCACAAAAGTCCCGCAGCACATTGGGCAATTCGTCGGGCGAAAGGTCCGCCAGAAATCCGAGCCTACCCAGATTCACTGCAACGACGGGCACTTGGCGTGCCCCCATCTGATGGGCAGCATGGAGAATCGACCCGTCGCCGCCGAGCACGATCGCCACATCGGCGTCGGTCGTGGAGAAGTCCTCATTGCCGGTGAAGTCGGAGGCCACGATCCGCACGTGGCGTTCAATCGAGGAACGGAGGCGTTGAGCCTGGTCCAGGACCTCCTGGCGACCCCCGAAGCCCATCAGCAGGGCACGCTTCAGGTCGCCGGCCGGTGCTTGGCAGCGGGTGTCACTCATTCCCCGATAATAGCCTCTGCAAGACGAAAAGACCACAGGGAGCAGCCCGCATGATTGCTGGTTGCTCCGGGCGGCATTAACTTCGCCTGGCAGGTGCCCGGTTGCGCAGGTCGTTGACGGAAGTACCCCTGCTTTCAGGAGAATCGCGATGTTTGCCACCAGGATTTCAGATGAGCAGTACGTTGAGCGAATCCGCAAGCGGATCCGAGAGCCGAAATGAGCCCGCTATATCCGCGGGATTGGGGGATTGGGGCTCCTTATTGTGGCCGTCTGGATGGCATATGCGTTTTTGACCATCCTGTTTGGGCTCGGTAATCCGCCGCCAAACCAGCAGGCAGCACTCGCGGGGGCCTTCGGTGTTGCCTTCTTGTTCGGCTTCATCGTCGGCTACATCATGTATAAAGCCGCCTATGCGGTTGGCCATTTCTTCGCCGCGTCGATGTTCGACTACCGCAAAGAGCGCTTGTTGCTCGAGTGTTGGGACGCTATGCACGGGCGCCCGGACGACGATGACGCGACGCGTCGCGCGTGGGACCGCTCGATGTGAGATGCTGGTGCGTGCCGCGGCGCGACCACCGGTCGCGGCTTTGTTATTGAAGCTATCGCTCGCCACCGAGGGCCATCAAGTGCGTGGCGGTCCGCAGATACATGACGCCGCCGGAGACCGCCGGCGTGGCGTTGGTGGGCTCTTCGAGGTCGATCCGCCCGAGCAGCTTGAACTCTTTCTCTGCTGCCAGCACGACCATTTCGCCGTCGCGCGAGGCGCAGTAGATCCGATCTGCCACGCGAATCGGCGAGCAGAAGTAGTTGCCGCCGACGCGCTCCTGCCAGTGGATCTTGCCGCTGGGGGCGTCGATGCAGGTTACCACGCCGAGGTCGTACCACACGAACAGCAGATCCCGGCGAGCGACCGGCGTGCAAACGTACGGCAGTGAGCCCTTGAGTTCATAGGCCACCTCAGGCTTTCGCCCGGTTCGCGGATCGCCCGGCCGCACGGCGAACATGCTCGTGCCGCGGCCGCCTTCGCCGCACGAGGTGAGAATCAGTCCCCCGGCGATCGTGGGCGACGCCACGACCCGATCGTCGAATAGCTCGATGTCCCAGTGCTTCCTGCCGGTGCACGGGTCGAGACTTATCAGGCCGTACGCCGAGCCGGCCATGATCAACTGCGGCGGCCCCTGCCCTTCGCGGTAGATACAGGGCGTGGCGTAGCCGCCTTTCTTGATCGGCAGGTCGGTCTTCCAGCGGGTTTGGCCGGTGGCCGCGTCCAGTGCGACGGCGAAGCTCTTCGCGTTTTGGTCGTTCGGTGCGATCACCAAATCCTCGAACACGATCGGGGAGGCCCCGTATCCGTGCTGCGCGCTGTACGGCCCCAGATCTCGGCGCCAGACGTCGCGCCCCTTCTCTCGGTCAACGGCCAGAAGTGTGTACTCCTCGGGAGTGGCCCACGCCAAGTAAACGTGCTTCTCATCGGCCGCGGGCGTCGAAGCGTCGTAGTTGTTCAAACGGTGTTTCGTGTGCGTGCTCGACTCAAACGACCGCTTCCAGATCAGACTTCCGTCCCCACGCTTCAGGCAGCGGAGCATCCGTGTGGCGTCTTGTTCGTCGGCCGAGACGATGAAGAGTTGGTCTCCGCAAACCACGGGCGAGGAGTGTCCGGTGCCGGGTAACGCGACCCGGAAACCGTAATCTGTGGAATCCCAGACGGCGGGAATGCTCCTAGACTCACTCTCTCCACAGCCGTTGGGGCCACGAAATCGGCTCCACGCCTCGGCCGACGAAGCCAGCGGCGACCACCCGACAACCGCGAACCACAGCAGCAGTGTGAGACGTAGAACATAGGTGAGACGTCGCGAGAGCATTGGGGATTGTCCTATCCAGGGTATCTGCCGAGGAACTTCTGGTGCCGAAATCGGTTCTATTGTATGTGCGGGTATGTTGCGTTGCCAGCGCGCGCCGCAATGCGCCCGATTCGTACGGCAAGCCCCCCCCTTTTGGGAAGCGTGCATCGATCTTGTTTCCGTGCATGCAGCAAGGTACGATAGACGAAACTACGTAGACTACGGAAGTCTAGATTCTTATCCCAGTTTCCCCCAGATTTATGAGGGGTGTTGAATGACTCGTCGTATGGTTTTCGGTTGGGGCCGCCCTTTGGCCGTCGTGTCGTGGGCGTTGCTGATATTGTGGATTGCCTGCCCGGTCGCCTCGGACGATCTGGTGGACCCCGGTCCGATGGAGAGGACGATTACCCGCTCTGTAGTACACCATCTGGATGAGGATCACCTGCTCAACCGCGAAGTCGACGACGAGATCTCGAAGCGGTGCATGAAGATCTTCCTCAAGTCGCTCGACCCGTGGAAGGTCTACTTCTACCAGTCCGACATCGACACGTTTATGAAGGACGAGACCAACCTCGACGACATGGTCCGCAAGGCCGATCTGACGTTCGCCTACACGGTCTTCAAGGTCTACTTGCAGCGGATCGATGAACGGGTGGCGATGATCGACGAGTTGCTGGCCGGCCCGTTGGACTTCACCATCGACGAGACGATGCTCAGCGATCGCGACCTAGCCCAATACCCCAAGACGGTAGCCGAAGCCCGCGACCGCTGGCGGAAGCGGATCAAGTACGAGTTGCTGATGCTCAAGGCCGACGAAGAGGAGGGCCAAGAGGCGCTCGATAAGCTCTCGCGGCGGTACCACAGCCTTTCGAAGCGGATGCATCAGACCGACACCGACGAGTTGCTCGAGATGTATCTGACCTCGATCAGCATGTCGTTCGATCCACATACCAGCTACATGTCGCCCAGCACGCTGAAGAACTTCGAGATTCAGATGAAGCTGGAACTCGACGGCATCGGGGCCTCGCTGCAATCGATCGACGGCTACACGGTGGTCAAGAAGCTGATCCCCGGCGGCGCTGCCGACAAGGACGGCCGGCTGAAGGTCGAAGACAAGATCGTGGGCGTTGCCGAAGGCGCCGTGGACGCCGATGGCGCCGGTGAGATCGTCGACATCGTCGATATGAAGCTCAAAGAGGTGGTGAAGAAGATCCGCGGCAAGCGGGGTACGGTGGTCCGGCTCGAAGTGGTACCGGTGGGCGGCGGCGAGCGCAAGGTGATCGAGATCACCCGGGCGAAGATCGAATTGACGGACAGCGAAGCCCAGAGCGAGACCTTCGAGGCCGGCAAGAAGGCCGACGGCTCGGCGTACAAGGTCGGCGTGATCGATTTGCCCAGCTTCTATATGGACATGGATCGGGCCCGGGCCGGCGACCCCAATTACAAGAGCACCACCCGCGACGTCCGCCGGATACTGGAGGAGTTCAAGGGGCAGGGCGTCGACGCGGTGATCCTTGACCTGCGGCGTAACGGCGGCGGATCGCTGACCGAGGCGATCAATTGTACGGGGCTGTTCATCGACGAAGGGCCCGTGGTTCAGGTCAAGACTGCCGAAGGGAAGGTCAACCCGTATCACGACCTCGAGCCGGGAACCGCCTGGGCCGGGCCGTTGGTCGTGTTGACCAGCCAGTTCAGCGCCAGTGCCAGCGAAATCCTCGCCGGCGCCGTACAGGACTACCACCGCGGCCTGATCGTCGGTGATCGGGCGACCCACGGCAAGGGAACCGTGCAGAGCCTGATGGACCTCGGCCGGCGGCTGTTCGGCCCCACGAATTCGGGCCAGATGGGGGCGCTGAAGATCACCATGCAGCAATTCTATCGCCCTAGCGGCGCCAGCAC
Source organism: uncultured Planctomycetaceae bacterium (assembly GCA_964472545.1). Lineage (GTDB taxonomy): Bacteria > Planctomycetota > Planctomycetia > Pirellulales > Thermoguttaceae > CAYYNP01. Next base: position 15,878 of record CAYYNP010000107.1, read on the forward strand.
GCAGAAGAAGGGCGTCGAGGCCGACATCGAACTGCCCTCGCTGACCACCCACCTCGACGTGGGTGAGGCCGACCTCGATTACCCGGTCGAGTTCGACAAGGTCAGCCGGCTCGAGTTCGAGCTGTCCGGCATGGTCAACCAGGCCGTCTGCGACCAATTGCGGTCTCTCTCCCAAACGCGGCTGAAGGACTCCGAGGATTTCCAAAAGGTCCTCGAGCGGATCGAACGCTATAAGGAGCAAAAGGCCCGCAAGCAGGTCACGCTCAACGAGGAGAAGTTCCTTAAGGAGCGTGCCGAAATGAACGCCGATCGGGAAGAAGAGAAGACCTTCGAGGAACTCAACGACCCGAACAAGCCGGCCATCGAGCGCGACTACTACCTGGAGGAAGCGCTGGCCATCGTGGTCGACTTCATGAACATCCGCCAGGTGGCCGCCCGGACGAACTGACGCCGCCTTCAACCGACGCCCCCGGTGGCCCCTGGCCACCGCGGCGCGGTCCTGATATCCTATCGCCATGGGCTATTGGCGAGAAAAAGTCGTTCTGGTTACCGGCGGCTCCAGCGGTTTGGGGCGGGTGATCGCCGAGACGTTTGCCGAGGCGGGAGCCAAGGTGGTCGTCGCGGCGCTGGAAGCCGACGCCGTGGAGCAGGCCACCGGCGAGATGGCTGCCGCCGGACACGACGTGCTGGGGATCCCCACGGACATCACCCGGCAAGAGGACATCGACCGGCTCTTCGAGCGGGCTCTGGAGCGTTTCGGACGGCTCGACGTGCTGGTCAACAACGCCGGCCGGTCGATGCGCGGCAAGTTGCTGGATACGGCGCCGGAGCAGTTCGAGGACCTGATGGCGCTGAACCTGCTCGGCATGGTCCGCTGTACGCAGGCGGCCGCGCCGCATCTGCTGGCCCGGCGGGGGCACGTAGTCAACATCGGCTCGCTGGCGGCGAAGGTCGCCGTGCGCTGGGCCGGGGCGTATCCCGTGACCAAGCACGCCGTGGCCGCCTTCTCACAGCAGTTGCGGCTGGAGATGGGGCCGGAAGGTCTGCACGTGCTATTGGTCTGCCCGGGCCCCATCGAGCGGAAGGACCCCCGTCTCTATCCGCTGGAGGGCCTGCGAGACGTTCCCGAGCGGGCCCGCGCTCCCGGCGCCGGTGCGAAGACCCGGGGCCTGAAGCCCGAGAAGGTCGCCCGGGCAATCCTCCGCAGTTGCCAGCGTCGCCGGCGCGAGTTGATCATCCCGCGCAAAGTCCGCCTGCTTTTCGTACTCTCGCAGATGTGCCCTTGGCTGGGCGATTGGATCGTGTTGCGGCAGACGTGAGTTTGCGACCGTCACTCGGGCGTGACGACCTCCACAATCCCCACGTCGATATACTGTCCGTCGGTTTTCTGTAGGCAATGGACGGCCAGGATGTTCTTGCCCGGTCTCAGCGCCGCACGTCCTTGGGCCAGCAGCGGAAGCTCTTCATAGTCGGCCGTGTTGCCGGTCGCCCGGGCCGCCAGCACGCCGTTGACGTAGATCTCCACCTCTTCGTCGTGATGGACCAGCAGGCTGAGACCGTCGGTCTTCATCTCCGGCAACTCGAATTCGCGGCGGAGCCAAATCTGTTTCGAATCCCACACCGTACGGACGATCGCTCCCGGTGTGTCCTTGGTGCCGAATCCGCCGGGGCCCTTGCTCCATTCCAACGCGTCGAATCTCACGGTGGCCCAGTCGTCAGCCGGTTCCTCGAACGTGTAGCGCCAATCGAGCACATTGGCTCGCGACGTAGGCACGATCACCTTGCGTTGGGCGGGCTCACTCAACTCCCGAAACAGCGGCAAGTGGCGGTAGTAGACCTCCAGCATCAGCAGGTGCATCGCCGTGACGTAGTGGCGGCCGCCGGCCCGGCCCCAGCGATCGAGCACCGGCCGGCGCGGATTCCAACTCCCGACGTGCGGACCGGAGTTGACCTGGTTGCCGGTGGCCATCGGCCGGAGGCGTTCGTTCCACGCTTCCCAGTACTCGCCCTGCAAATGGAACATCGCCTGGGTGGCGTAATACCAGTAGTAGCAATCTCGCAACGAGCGGGTTTCGTTGCCCAACTGCGGCAGGTTCTCCTTCAGATGATCCGCCCCGGCGATCAAGTCCGGATCGCTGCTATCGCCGCCGAGGTACATCCGCATCAACATCGCCTCGGAGGTCATCGCCAGATTGGGACGCAGGCCGCTGCGCTGCTTGGCAATGGTGGGGTCGGCGTGGGGGTTGTAGATGTACTGTCCGGCGTCATCTTGGTCCGGGGCCGTGGCCGAATCGAGCCAAGCGTCTATCTTGTCGAACGCGCTTTGCGGCACGTCGAGCCCGGCCATCTGGGCGCTCTTCAGGGCCATCAACATCCAGCCGGTGACCGAGGTGTCCGTTTCCGTCGCCCGCCCCTGGGCGTCGAGTTCATAACGCCAGCCGCCGCGGGTACGATGTTGGGTGTTGATAATGAACTGGATCGCCTTGCGGGCCGGCTCGCGAAGTTCGGGGTCCTTGGTCATGCCATAGGCCTCGCACAGCGCGATCGCGGCGATGCCGTGGCTGTAGAAGCGGGCGTAATTCGTTCCGCCGGTGAACAACTCTCCGCTGGGCTGCTGGTGCTCGACGAGCCAGTCGATCCCCCGGCCGACGACCGATCGATGCTTGTCTTCCAGATGCGTGTAGCCGGCGCCGAGATAGCTCAGCAGCGCCAGGCCGGTGGCCGCGGTGTCGGACTGCATCTCGCCGAGACCGGCCACGAAGCGGGCCAACTCTTGGACCTCGTTCTCGGTCAGTTCGTCGCCGTCGGCGTGTTTATCGAGTGCCCGACTGACCGTTCGCAGCGCGTCGCGATGCAGCGACTTGTCGTGGTTCGCGCTTTTCAAACGGCGGGCTTCGCGGACCAGATCGTCGAGCGTTTCGCCGGCATCGGCCGACCACTTAGCCGCGTCCGGCTGCGCGTGCAGCGACCAATGGCCATCGGGAAACTGGTTGCGGGCAAAGAAATCGAGCCCCATCTCGACGGCCAACTCGCTGCCCTTGGTGCCGCCGCGATCTTCGGCGATTTCGGCCCGGCGGCCGGGATCGCGCGCGCTAAGCTCGGGGACGGACTGACCGCGAATACGTGCGTCGATGGCCAGTTCGCCGCCGCTGCGCTCGACGATGAATCGCGTTAGCACCGGATGGACGATGGGGCTGTCGCGCCGGGCCGAACGGCTGTGGACGCCGACCTCGGTGGCCGGATCGTGTCCCAAGCCGCCGATGCCCACGGCGGCCACGATCTGCACGGGCAACCCGCCGTCGCTTCGGCCGGGCTCGTTCAGCTCGGCGCCGTCTGCCACGTCAAGCTCCGCGCCGGTTCGCGCGGGGCCGCCGGAAGTGGTCGGCTCCTGCTCGACGACATCGGCGATGCCGCGGGGAAGTCCGGGGACGTCGTCGCTACGTCGTGGTCCGCGTCCCACCCGGGCGGCCAGCGGCGGGCCCGACTGGTTGCCTTGCGGGAGCCGGCGAGGGCCGCGCACAGTGCCGGGCGTGGCGGCCGGCGGTCCGGCTTCGGTGGCCCCTTCCAACGGGGTGTGATTGGCCAGCGCGCCCTCAATGCCCGACGATTGTCGGCGGGGCCCCGCGGCCCGCGCCGCGAGCCCGGACTCGGTCGCCGTGTCGACGCCGCCGGTCAGCGGCCCGGCCGGCGCCACCGGCGCCGCGGCGATGCTTGGCCCGAAGGAGGGAACCGTACCCGCGCGCCGCTGAGGGCCGCCGACGGCTCCGGCAGACGAGGCGGTGCGCGGACGATCCTCGCTGCGGCGGTTTGTGCCAGCAGCCGCCGTCGCGTTGCCGGACGGCCCGGCCAGCGATCCGGTCTCCTCGATCGGCTGCGCCGCTCCCGGACCTGCGGCCGTGGTCGGCGCCGCCGCGCCGGACGGATCACCCGTCGCGGGACGTCCGGCCTCGGTCTGTCCGGTTGGCGACCGATCACCGCCGCTTGGACCACCGGCCACGTCGGCGGCGGACGGCCGAGCACCTGCGGCCTGTTGCGAGCGGACGGCCGGGCCGGTGTCGCTCGAACGTTCAATGCCCGGGCGCGTGGAGACCGCCGTGTTACCCGGTAGTGTGTTGCCCGTGGCTCTCATTCGGCCCGGTGGAACGGCCGCCAAGGCCGAGCCAACGCCCAGATCGGCCGCCGAGCCGGCCAACGTACTCTGATCGACGCGTACGGCGGCCGACGTATGCCGCAAGGCCGTGCTGGGGCCCTGGGGCAATGAACTCGCCTGGCTGCCGTGGGAAGGCGTCATCCCGCCGGCGCCTCGACTGGCAACGTCGGGCACGGCAGGCGTGATCGTCGGCACGTCGGCGCCGGATCGGGTCTGGTGCCGTGTGAGGCTCTCGGTGGCCCCGATGTCTTGTCCGCCGGGGCTGCGCCGTTGCGACGCCAGTCCGCGAGCGGCCGCCGCATCGGGAAGTGGCGGCCCGTCGGTCGTCAACGAGGCTTCCGCCCCACCGGCCGGCTGATCTTGCAGACCGCCGGCCAACCCGGGCAGGCTACGTGGCGGCCCGGTGAGCAATGCCGGCATCGGCGCTGCCTCAGCAGTGGCTCCTCCGCCCGGGGTCGCGGTGGTCACATTGGCGCTGGCCGCAGCAGCATTTGGTAGGTTCGCTCCGCCTGCACTACGATCCGGCCTTGGCACGCCGCCGCCGGAAAGACGTGAGGGGCGCGACTCCAATCGGGCGACCCGCGTGTCGAGCGACGTGGCGACCGGTCCCGACATCCCGCTGGCACCGGCGGGCCCGGCGCCGCTGACGGCCTGTTGGGCGTATTGACTGATGGTGCCGCCGGGGCTGGCCGCCGACCCGCGGTGGTTCGACGAGGGTGCCAGCAGGCCGGCGAGGTCGGACGCCCTAGCCCCCGCTCCGGACGAGGCGGCTTCGACAGCGCCCGAGGCGACCGTCGACGGGGCCGGCCCGGACGACCGGGCAGGCCGCGCGGCTGCGGCGTTCGGTTGCATTGATGGCTGCCCCGTTCCCGATCCTCTCGGCGCTCCGGCACGCGAGACGATCTGTCCGGCCCCGGCGCCCAAGTCGGCCGTGCCAGCCGCGGCCATGCTGGGCCCGGTGGGAGGCTGGTCGCCCGATCGCTCGGTCATCGCACTCGGGGCAGCCTCGAGCCGGCTGCCGGGGGCTCCGCCTGCGGCAGGAAGCGCGGCAAACGCACGTGCCGCGCCCGCGGGCAAGATCGACGGTGCCTGCACGCCGCTACGACTCGGGGCGGCCAACGACTCCGGCCGCGAAGGCGACGCATCATTGCCGGGCGCGCCCGACTGCGACGGATTGCGGCGCGGGGCCGGCAACGCGGGCAGTTGCGGAAGCGCGTCCATCGTTGGGAGACGTTGACCCGCCGAACCGCCGTCGGCCAACTGCGGCGAAACGCCGGAAGGAGCGTTGGGAACGTTCGGTGTGGGGAAGGCCGGGGCGGGCGAGGGTTCTGACGGACTGCGGCCCGGCGTCGGGCTTTCGACGGCTGCGGCCGGGCCGGCAACGCCACGCGGGGCAGCGGGCGCCGTGTCGGTGCGTCCCGGGCGGACGGGCCGCGGCGTGCTGGAGGGCTCTGCTGCCGGCAACCGCCGCGCGGGTGCGTTATGGGCGATTGCGCCGATATCGGGCCTGCTAGCCTCAGGCTGGGCAGGGGCTCCGGTGGACGGCCGCGGGACGTTCAACGGCGACCGCTGGGCCGTCGCGTCCGGCCGGTCGGGAAGCTGGGGCCGAAGTTCGTCCGACGGCGTGCTGCGAGGCGCCACGCTGGCCAGGTCGTCCGGCACGGAGCGCGGCGTATCGGCCGGCGGGGTGATCTCGCGAGGCCGTCTCAGGGGGATCGGCACCGGCGCTCTGGCTTCCTGGATCGGCTGCTCCACGCGCCGCTGGGTGCCGGTCGCCGGATTGGCGGGCGCCGGAGCGGTCGGCGCGGGGTCGTCGGCCGGCGTGGGCATTCGCGGCGCGGGGGCCTGTTGGCGAGGTAATTGTGCCACCGAGGCCTCGATGGCCCGCGAGTCCGGAACCGGGTGACTCATTTGGCGAGGGGCCGGATCGGCTGCCAGCGTTCGCGGCGTGACGTCCGGCGGGCTGTCCGTTCTGGTGGGCGCAGGCGTCGTCGGCGTGTCGGAAATCGGCTGCTGAGGGGAAGCTCGACGCGCCATGTCTACGTTCGGCAGATCTGCCAACCGGCTGCCCACGTCCTCGTAGGTCTGGCGTTGGGTGATTCGAACGTCGGCCGGCTCGTGACGACGCGGGGCAATCTCGGCCGCTTCCGCCGTCGCGGCGGCCTGGCGGGGACGTTGGACGATCTGCGGTTCGATATCCGGCTGGTTCAGTTCCGGCCGATGTTGCCACGGCTGGCGGCTGATCTGGCCGCCGGCCTCGTGATCCGCCCGCCGCGGCGCCGTCAACACCCGGCGCTGCGACTCGGCCACTGCCGGCTCCCGCCCGCCGGGGCTGAAGGCTTCTTCGGGCGGCTGCGGCACGTCGTCGGGCGTCGGTTCTTCCGCGGTCTGTTCGACCGGCCGCGGCGGCGTGGGGCGGGGCGGTTCGTCGAGGATCGGCTCCTCGAAACTCTGCTGCTCCTGGATCACCTCCGGCGGGTCCCATTGCTGCTCGCGAATGACGATGTCCGGTTCGTTCTGCTCGATATGTTCGTTCTCGTCTTCTTCGAGCACAAACAACGGCACGAACTTTGAAGCTGCAATCATCAGGATCCAGACGTGAACCAGCAGGCTGAGCACCGCGCAGAAGAGCACCCGATGGCGGACCTTTCCCCGCAACCGCCACACGGCATAGATCGAGCCGCCCACGGTCAACGACAACGTGCCCAGCAGGAACCACCCGTTGAACAGCAGCCGCGGCTCGTCGAATGGCATGCTGGCGATAATCCAGCCGGCCACGAAGGCCGAGAGGATCAGGATGGCCACGTTGATCGGCCATATTTGATCGTCGAAATCGACCTCGCGGGCCGTTTCGACGCGGCGGATTTTGCGTGAGGTTCCGGACACCGTGGAGGACTCCTTTCGGTTATCCCTCGCCCTTGCGCGTGGTCACGCGGTAGTCTCGAATCTTGGCGATTTTGCAGGCGTCGATGGCGGTCACCATATGTTGAATCGTTGCCCGGCGGTCGGCACGGATCACCGCCGACGCCCGGCCGGGGTTGTTGACGTAGGCCTGACGAACGACCCGAGGCAGGTCCTTTGCCGAGACGAACTTGCCGGTAATGAAGTAGCGGCCCTTCTCGTCGATGTTGATGTACAGTTCGCGGGGCTTGCTGGTCACCGGCGCCGCCTCGCTGGCGTCGGGCAGCAGCAGGTCGAGTTCCTTTTCTTCCTCGGAGAACCGGGTGGCCACGAGGAAGAAGATCAACAGCAGGAAGACCACGTCGATCAACGGGGTCATGCTGAGGTTCTCCATCGCCTTGCCCTTGTTGATGGTTACGGCCATGACAGGACTCCCTCGGTTCTCGCTTGGTCTCGTTCGTTACTCGGGCGTGGCGGTTGCCGGACGTTGAGCCAGGCCACCGCGATCGGGTGCCGCAGCCGCCTCTGCGGCGGGCATTTCCATCTGGTCTCGGCTGACGCGGAGTCGGCCTTCAAAACGTTCCAACTGGGGCATCAGACCCAGCAGCGTCTCGTCGAGTTCCCGAAACAGCCGCTGAATCCGCCCTTCGAACCAGTGGGCCAGCACGGCCGCCGGAATGGCAACCGCCAATCCGGCACACGTAGTCACCAGTGCCTTGTAGATGCCCCTGGCCAGGAACTCGGCCTTGTTGGCTCCCAGGGGCATGTTGGCCGTGGCGATAAAGGCTTCGATCATGCCCAGCACAGTGCCCAGCAGCCCCATCAACGGGGCCACACGCGCTGCGAGGCTGAGCCAGCGGACGTTGGCGTAGAGCTTCTCGGCCTCGCGGTCGTTGGCTTCGCTGACGGTGTGTTCCACCTCGGCATGTGGCCGGCCGATCTTCAGCAACATCGTCTTGATCACACTCGCGGCGGCCGAAGGGAATTGCTGACAGAGCCGATACGCCCGACGCGGATCGAGCCCGCCCTGCTGCGACGCGAGCGCGCCGAGACCGTCGGTCAATTCCGGCGGCAGCACCTTGTGGCTTTGCAGCCCCAAACCCCGCTCCACGCCGAAGGTGACCACCAGCAGCGAGAGGGCCAAGATGGGGATCATCATGAATCCGCCGTCGATGAGCAACTCGAACCAATTGGGGCCTTTGCCTTCCTCGGTGCCTTCTTCCGAGGTTTCTTCGTCGGAGGCCGGCTCGCCCGCGTCGCTCCCGTCGTCGGCCGGCGGATCCGCTGCCGAAGGGCCGCCTTCTGCGCCCGCGGGGTCGGTGGCGGGTGGGGTCGTCACCTGCGACGGATCCGGCGGCCCGTCGGCAGGCTGGGCCGTGGCCGTCGGCGGCGTGGCGGCGTGCAGGCCTATCATCAGCCCCAACGGCAGCAGACAAACCGCCATCCAGACCACGGCCCGGCGGACCACGCGATCGGCATCGTTCATGCGAGAACCTCGTATCTCTTCTGTTCGTGTTTCTCATGGTAGTCGTCTTGCTCCGCAAGACGACAAGCGCCGTCTTGCCTTAGCGAGACGGCTACGATCATCATCCTCTACCGCTGCAAGGCCTGCAGCCGCTCTTGGGCCTGCGGCGCCTCGTCGCTTTCAGGGAACTTCTCCAAGAGCTTCTGGTAAATCTGAATCGCCTGCGGGAGCTTCCTGAGGACCTCGTAGCAGCGGCCCGCCTCCATCAGCGATTCCGACTGCAATTTCGGGTAGGGGTAGTTCGTGGCCACGTTGACAAACCGGGCGATCGCATCGGTGTGTTGCTTGCGCAGGAAGTGAATCTGACCGATTTGGAAGTGTGCCCGGGCCGCCGGCTCGCCGGTCGACTTGGTGAGCACCTTCTCGTAGTTTGCCAGCGCGTCGTCGATGCGGTCGAGGTTGTGCAGTGCCCAGCCCTGCTCGTAGAGGGCCTGGGGGTAACTTGGCGAATCGGGGAACTGATCGACGCACTTGGTCAACAGGTCGAGGCTCTCCTGCCACTCTTTGAGTTGCCCGGCGGCGTTGCCCGCGTGCAACAGCGTGAGCACGTCGGCGTTCTTGGCCTTGGGGTCCTTCACCAGCTTGTACGTATCGAGCGCCTCCTGATACTCCTTCTGACGGAAGTGGCATTCGGCCTGCATGAAGACCGCGTCGGCCGAGAGCGGCCCGTCGGGCCACTTCTTCTTCTGGAAGGCGAACGTCTTCAGCGCGTTGGCAAAATCGTCTTGCAGGAAGTAGGACCAGCCGAGCTTGTGGGCGGCGTCCTCGCCCAATCGCGCCGCTTCCCCGGCCGCCTCAACCTTGCCTGCCTCTTCGAGCTTCTTACCGTGGGCCACGGCCGCGTTCATCGCCTTGTAGTACGCCACGGCCGCCTTCTTGTAGTCCTTCGCGTCGTACTCCAGATTGCCCATGACGTAGAAGCTCTCGGCGGCCAACGCGTGCTCGGGGTAGTCCTCGGCGAGTTTGGCGAACGTTGCGGCGGCCTTCTCCTCCTGCTTGGCCGCCCTCTGCAAGAGCCCCAACTGGAAGGTGACTTGCACGGCGTCGTCGTAGTCGGGATTCTCTTCCAGCAGCTTCTCGAACGTGGCAATGGCCGGCTCGTATTGCTTCAGCCCTTTTTGACAAAGCCCCAGCACGTGTCGTGCACGGGATTCTTCACCCGGCGGCGGATCGGCCGCCAATACGGCCTCAATATCCTCGGCGGCCGGGCCAAACTGCTTCAGTTGCTGACGGGAAAGGCCTCGGCCGTAGCGGGCGCGGGGAACTAGCTTGTGGCCGGGGTGCCCGTCGATCAGTTGGCTGAACGTCTTCTCCGCCGCGGCATAGTCCTGCAAGCCGACCTGAGCCCAGCCGAGGCCGTAGAGCGTTTCGCGAGTGAGTTCGTCGGAGGGCTTGCCCTTGAAAACCAGTTGGTATTCGGCTACGGCCGTCTTCATGTCGCCGCTGAGCCGGCAACATTGCCCCAGACGATAGTGGGCACGATCCAACCGGGCGCTGCCGGGGAAGTCCGTGATGGCCTTGCGGGCGTGCTCCTTGGCGCGGTCGAACTCTCGCTTCTGCTGATAGGCGTAGGCCGCCACCAGGTGGGCGTCGTCGGCAAGGTTCCATTGCGGTGCCGCCGCCAACGAAGCCTCCAACGACTTGACCGCCGCGTCGAACTGCTTGAGGCTCGATTGACTGCAGCCGATCCGGTAGTGGGCCTCGGCCACCAGGTCGGCTCCCTCCAACTCGGCGAGCACGGACTGCAGGGTATCGATCGCTTCAGCGTATCTCTGCTGGAGTTGCCGCGACGCGCCGAGATGGACTTTCCACAGCCCGGCGTCCTGATCGCCGGGGGCGTCCCGGAGGAGTTGCTGGAGAAGCTCCTCCGCCTCGGCGAACTGTTTCGACCAGAGGAGGCTCTCGGCCTTGACGTGCCGCACGCCGATGGCCAGATCGTGGCCGGCGTGGGCGCTGAGGAACTTCTCGGCATGCGCAAGCGCCGTCTTGTGCTCGCCGAGGTTCATCGCCGCAAAGGCGGCCATGTAGAGCGCCTGCGGTGCGGTTTGGTGATTAGGGTACTCCTCCGCTAACGCGGCGTAGAGCGCCACGGATTCCGCGCGGCGCTCGGGAATCGCGTGGATTGCGTCGGCCTGATCCAACAAGAGGGTGCCCTTGTCTTCCTCTTTCTTGACTGCGGCCAAGGCCGGTTCGACGATCTTCAGTGCATCGGCCGGCTTGTCTACCTTCAGCAGACACTGGGCCGTCCAATGGGCCGCACTGAAGGCCAACTTGCCGCCGCCGTCGCGGACCTCTTGCAGCGACGCCTGCGCTTTCGTATAGTCGCCCGCCCAGTAGAAGTTCTTGCCGGCTTCCAGCCGGGCCGTTTCCGTGTAGGCGGAGTCTTTGAATCTCGTCGGCAGCGAGGCGAATACGGTGGCCGCCTCGGCGTATTTCTCCAGCGCCGCGGTGGCATAGGCCTGCCACAGCGTGGCGTAATCGGCGGTGGCGAAGTCCGGCGCCGCGGCGGCGGAGGCAAAGGCCTTGGCCGCCTCGGCGTATTGCTTCAAGGCGAACAGCGAGTCGCCCCGCCATTGGGTCACCTCGGCGTCGTCGGGTACCTTGACCAGATAGAGATCGTAGTTCTTCAGCGCCGCCTCGTGGTTGTTCAGATCGGCCTGCGTGGCCCCGAGCGCAAACAACGCCCGGGTGACGATCTTCTCGTCGGGATAGTCGTCGACCACCTTCTGGTACTTCTCGGCGGCCTCCTTCTTCTTGTTGCTGTAGTAGAGCGACTCGCCGTGGAAGTAGAGGGCGTCGGCCATCAGCGGGCTGTCGGCGTGCTTCGCGGCCAGGGCGTCGAAGGCCGTCGCGGCGGCTGTGTAGGCGTCGGCGTTGCCGGAGCGGCCCAGCCGATAGTGTGTCCAGCCGAGATTGAACAGCGTGTCGGCCATCAAGTCGAAGTCAGTGTATTTGTCGACGATCGTCTGAAACGACCCGGCCGCCGGCTGGAACTTGTCTTGCTTCCACTGGGCGATGCCGAGGTTGTAGTGGACGTTGGCCACACGGGAGTCGCCGGGGTGGTCTTCGAGAAACTTCAGCCAGAGGCTCTCCGCTAACTCGTAGTCTTCGTTTTCCACCTGCACCGCCCGAGCCGTGTTGTAGGCGTTGGTGGCGGCGGGGCTGTCTTGGCTATTACCGTCGGCGTCCTCTTGGGCGTAGCTGGCGGCCGGCAGAATCAGAGAGAGAGCGAACGCCAACGCGGGCAGCGTGCCCGGTCGGACCACACGGCAGAATCTCATTGCAACGACCTCTTCGTCGAATCGTGATTTCACTGTTCCCTTGCAGAAGGCGTCCGGGCACAAATGGCGGGGGTGACCGGAACATCCCAGCGGCTCGACCTCCTTGCTTCGTCCATTCCATTATCCCACGTCTTGGCTCGGCTTACCAGGAGAAGCCGAACCTCACGGCCCCAATCGCGCGAGGGATGGATTTGGCGGTCGGAGATATCGGGCACGCGAGCGTTACTTCTATCGGGTGGCGGGCGTAAATCTGGGGGCAATGTGTGGGAATGTTCTACGTAATCCCTTGGGTCGATGTTCACCGCTCGCACCAATCGGGGGAGTTCTGCGCGTTCTGCAGTTCCACGCAAGAGCGACCAACTGGCCGTGGGCGGAAGGCCCCGGGCGGTCCGCAGCCGTTGACGGACGTAACTTCACGGCGATCCTGGCCCTTCGGGGGCTTCCGCTCCCGGCTATTGTCAAAATGGAAGGGCATAACAGCGAATACACGCTACCACAGCACGGTTGCCGCATCGTCAACGGCGCCCTATGATGGCTCGCGTGAATCTCGCGTTGGTTAGCCGCGGTTCGAGGTAGAAAGAAACCGTTTTGATAGTCGAAACCTGGCACTGGATTGCCTTCGGCGGATTGGTCGTTGTGCTCTTGGCGCTCGATCTGTGCGTCTTTCACCGACATGACCACAAGCCCTCGCTGCGCGAATCGGCCATGTTCACCATCTTCTGGATCGCCGTGGGGCTGGCCTTCAATGCGCTGATCTGGTGGTGGGGCATCGAGCAAGGGCTCGGCTCCGATCCGGGCGTGAAGTTCCTCTCGGGCTATCTGGTCGAAAAATCGCTGTCGATGGACAACATCTTGGCTCTTCCGTTTTCAGGTGCAGAACGCTAGGAATACGGCCTTCAGGCC
>CAYYNP010000108.1:0-28605 GCA_964472545.1 uncultured Planctomycetaceae bacterium
CAGGGGGTTGGGAGTCAGGGGGTTGGGAGTCAGGGGGTTGGGGGGATTCTGGCCTTGTGGGCCGATCTTGGCACGATGTTTGCTCTCCTGTGTGTCGCTGGCCGACTTTGACGCGAGGCAACGGCGATGCTTTCGGGCAATCCGGGGCCGTAACAGAGAAGCGACGTGTTGGGGCCGGCACAGAGAAGAGGAGTGCCCAGAAGAGGGCACAGAGGAAAGGGGCAGAGAAGAGGAACGTGTAAGAAGAGAGGCGAGCCCGTCGGGAACAGAACCGGTTCAGATCCCCTCCGGAACGGTGAAGTAGGCATCCCGACGGATCGGAAGCACCCAGCTTCCGGACAATAACTGGCGAGTTGGGGACCCGCAGCCCGAGCGGCCCCTGGCTCGCCTGTTTTGTTTTGCTGTAGCGTTTTTGAACACTTGTGCTGAAAAGTGGCCCTTCTTGCGGGGGGATTCTGGCCGCGGCTTTCCACAATCTGCCACGGATTACCACGTCCTCGTGCTACTCGGGCAACGGCCTGCCCTTTGTCTCCGGCGCGAACCAGATCAGGACCATGCCAACGAGGTAGACCAGCGTGATTGCGGCACATGCTTTGGCGTAGCTGCCCGCAAAAACGTGCATCAATTGGCCGGTGGTCAGCGCGCCGGCGGCAGCCAGGATACGGCCGGAATTGAAGGCCACACCTTGCCCGGTCGCACGAACCCGGGTGGGAAACAACTCCGGCAGATACAACGGCAGCCAGCCGTAGAACGACGCCGTAACCAGGCCCACGAAGCCGGTGAGCACGAGGAAGGCCGTGTTGTACTCGTGCATGAATCGGAACAGATAACCACACGACAGCAACGACGACGCGCAGAGCAGGAAGTAGGTCCAGCGGCGCCCGATCCAATGGGCCAAGAGTGGTCCGAAGAAGCAACCGAGGATCGCACCCACCGAAAGCACGGCTTGCACCTGCCCTTTGGCCGAGGGGTCCTTGTTCTTCAACTCACCGATCGTCCAGGTTAGTTCTCTGGTTTGTGGGTCGAAGCGGACGTTTTCCAGTTCGGCGGTCTCGTGTGACGTCTCGGCGGCGTCCGGCGGCCGGCCTACGAGATCCGGCGGGATCAATTCGTCGGGCAGGACATCGGTAAACGTTACGCCCTGGCCCGGCCCGTCGCCGCGGTTGGTTACTCGAATCCTGTACGTGAAGATCGCCCCCGGCTGGGCGTCCCGTTTCAGATCGTGGCTCTTGGCGATGCGATACTGCGGTTTGGAATCGGCTCCGGACCGGGAACTTCCGCCGGCGTCGTCGGCCACCCGCGCATTGGCGGTCGATTCGGCGTCGGCTCGGGTGAAGGCTTCCGGAGCGTCCTCGCGGACCTGTGTTCTAAAGACTAACAAGCGGTCGCCGCCGGCCAACTGATCGACCCATGGCGGCAGGAATCCCGACACGGCCCCCCAGGTGCCGATCAACGCCACCGACGCGAAGGCGATACCAAATAGCGCCGATTTCGCCAGCTTGGTCCCGAAGATCTCGCGCAGCGGTTTCGACGCTGCCTTCTTGACGGATTCCTTCCAACGTTCCGACTCGGGGATCATCACCAACACGAAGAACGTCAACAGCCCCGGAGCCGCACCGACAATCATCATCCAGCGCCAGGAATCTTCGTGTACATCCTTGATCATCGGGATCAACGAGATCGCCAGGAAGCCGAAGTTGGCCGCGGCGCCGATCACTCCGGCCAGAATCGGCCGCAGCTTCTCCGGCCAGCACTCCATAATCAATGCCACGCCCAGGGCCCATTCGCCGCCCATACCCACCGCGGCACAAAAACGAAAGAAGGCCAGGTGCCAGGGCTCGGTGGCAAAATAGCACAGCCCCGTGAAGCCGGCGTAAACGGCGATGCTCAGGGCCATCGTTCGCACGCGTCCCATGCGATCGCCCAGCCAACCAAAAAGCAGCCCTCCGGCCGCAGCTCCCAGTAGAAACGACGCCACCAGATAGCTATACCATTCGCCCACCGCTGCCTCGCTGGGCGACGCCATCAGACTCCGCAGCGCGGGCCGTCCTACGATCGGAAACAGCCCCATCTCCAGCCCGTCGAACATCCAACCCAAGAACGCTGCAATCAGCACGTACCATTGCTGTCGCGTGAGCGGTTTGTTCTCGGCCACGGGCGTCACCTCCTGTGGGGAACGGGCGAAGCCAACGCGCGGCTTGCCCGAGAATGGGGATGCCGGATTATAGCAGGATGTCAGGGGGCGTGGGGACTGGGGGCGGGAGGAGGGATGAAGGAGGAAGGAAGAGGGAGGAAGGATGAAGGGGAGCAGTTGGGATGCAGGTAACACTTTTAGTTCAGGGCATGGGCGGCGCCTGCTGCTTGGCGTGGGGATCGCTGCTACAATGGCCGCCTGCTGCCATGGACTCCTACGTCGGCCGACAACAGAACTTCGCCGGATGAACTCATCGAATCGTACGCCCGCGGCACCGTCCGGCAGCCAACTCACCGGGCGGCTGTGGGTGATTGCGGCGGCCCTGCTGTGGAGTTCGTGCGGGGTGATCGTCAAGGCAGGCTACTTCGACTTCGACGAATGGGGGCGAGGGGCCTCCGGGCCGCTGCTGGCCTTCTGGCGAGGGTTGTTTGCCACGCTCGTATTGCTGCCGTTTGTCCGCCGGCCCAGGTGGGACGTACGATTGGTGCCGCTGTGCGTCTGCTTTCTGGTGATGAGCATCACCTTCCTCACGGCGATGGTGCTGACCACCACCGCCAACGCCATCTGGCTCCAGGCCACGTCGCCCTGGTGGGTGTTTCTGCTTTCGGTGCTCTTGCTGCGCGAGCCGGTGGTCCGCCGCGACCTGGTGCCGCTGGCCTTCGGGGCGGCGGGCGTGGGGTGGATTCTGTGCTTCGAGATCCGCAGCGAAAACGTCCAAGAGATCCTGGGCGTCGTCTGCGGGGTTCTCTCCGGCGTGACCTTTGGCAGCGTGTTGCTCTTCATGCGGCGGCTGCGCGGCCATCAGCCGGCCTTTCTGGTGGCGCTCTGCCACGCCGCCGTGGCGGTGGTGATGTTGCCGTGGGTCGTCGCCGTGGGCATCTGGCCGACGCTGCCCCAGTTGGGCCTGCTGGCCGTCTTCGGGGCGTTTCAGATGGCCGTCCCGTACCTGTTCATGATCCGCGGGCTTCGTCACATTCGCACCCAAGAGGCCGTGGCCATCGGGCTGCTCGAACCGGTGCTGATGCCCCTGTGGGTCTATCTGCTGGGGCTGGAGACGCCACACTGGTGGACGGTCGTCGGCGCCTCGCTGATCCTCGCGGGCCTGCTGTTGCGCTATGTCGTGATGGAGTGGATCGGCGGCCGAGAGTGAGCGTCGACGACCACAACGTTTAGCGGTCGCCGGCCTTACGGTCTCTCGAGCGAGAATCGCACCGGCTGGCGAAACGTGAAGGGAACGCCGCGGCCGTCGCGGATTGCCGGGGCGTATTGCCACGTTCGCACCGCGCGGGCCGCCGCGGCGTCGAGGATCGGGTGGCCGCTGGAGGTGAGAATTTCCAGTCGCTCGACGTCGCCCTCGCCCGACAGGTGAACCCGCAACAACACGGTGCCTTCCAGCCGCTGCATTTCTGCCGGCGTCGGGTACGTCGGCGGGCGATTGTCCAGCCGCCGAGGTATCGTCAGGTCGCCGGCGGCCGACGGCTGCGGGGACGGCGGGGGCACGCGGACGTCGGGCTCGTGCGAGTCGGCGTCACGCGGCGGGCGAGTGGTCGTCGGAGAGTCGGCGGGTGGGGTGGGCCCGGCAGCTTGTTCGGCCGGATTGCGACGCGTGGGCGTCGGCGGCACACCGTGCAGCAATCGGTCGGCCGCGGCCGTCTCTACCGGCGTGGGCTGCGAAACGGCGCCGTCGGTCAACGTGTAGGTTCGCGAGCCGATCTGGGCCATCTCGGGCGTTACCACGATCGACGCCTCGAACGGTCTCGGCTCCGGCCGGGGCAGCGGCCGACGGGGCACGGTCCAGGTGGCCTGCAGTTCTATCTGCTCGCCGAGCATCTGCCCCAGCAGTTTTGGCGGCTGTGGGGCCGAGCCGACCACGGCCCCCCAGGCGATCCACGCACCCGTGGCGTGTACGACGATCGAGGCTGCCCAGCCGATAGACCAGCGATGCGGCGTACAAAGACGCAGCAGGTTGCCAGGCAGCAAGTTACGGCACAGAGGGGTCATGGCAGGCAGGGCGGGCGGCGATGTCGTTCGGGCGGTGCAGGGCTGTAGGGTGCGTGAAACGCACCGATATCGTGCTTCTCGGCGCCCTGCTTCTTGGTGCGTTTCACGCACCCCACGAAGCGGGCAAAGCCCTACCATTATGGTCTACTTTCGCCCGGATAGGCAAGCCGCCGCCTCAATAGAGTAGCTCGTAGCCGATATGGCCCGATATTCCCGGCCCGTCCACCCCGGAGCCGTGTACGCGATAGGCCTTGTTGGTGATATTCTCCAGCCCCAACGTCACCCGCTGGCTCTCCCCGACGCGCGACCCCAGCCGCAGGTTCAATGTGGCGTAGCCCGGCGTGCCGTCGGCGGGGATGCGTGAATCGCGGATATCTCGGGCGCTGAGCCGATCCTGCCTACCGACCAGCCAGCCGTAGACTTCCACCCAATTGCGGGCGCAGCGATCCCTCCATCGAAGGCAGATTAGCCCCTGGGTCGGTGGGGTCCGACTGAGCGGCTCGTCGTCGGTCGCGTTTTGGCCGTAGATGTACGTCAGATTGCCGTACGTGCTCCATTGGGGGGTGAATAGATACTCACCGGCCAACTCGAAGCCCTGCACTTGGGCACTGCCAACGTTTCGCCGGCTGAGCAGGTCGATCGTATCGCCCAGCGAATCGGGATCGGGAATCTGGCCAACGACCTCGCGTACGGACAGGTCATCCAGGTCCGTCCAGAAGACGAACGACTGCGCCCGAATGCGTTCGTAGTCGGCCTTCAGCCCCACTTCGTAGTTGATGCTCGTCTCAGGACCCAGGTCCGGATTGGGAATATCGATGCCCTCGTTGACGTTGTCGGAGACGCTGGTCAACTCGTCGAGCGACGGTGCCCGAAAGCCCTCGCCGACCGACCCGACGAGCCTCAGACAGGGATTGAGTTCGTAGCTCAGCCCCACGCTGGCGGTCCAATCCTGGAAGTTGGGCGCGATGGGCGTGTCGACAGGCGGCGCGCCGAGATCGTCCGGATCGAACAGGGCCACGGTCGCACCGGCCTCAATGTTACTGAAACGCACGCCGCTGGTGGCCGAGAGCCGCTCGGTGACGTCGGTCTCCCATTGCAGGAAGGCGCCGACGCGTTCGTATTGGCTGTCGTCGGGGAATTGGGCCAGCCGTGGCGACGGCGGCAGAGCGCCGCTGAGATCGTGGCGGAACTTGTTGGCCGTGACGTCGTCGTGGTACCAATCGACGCCGTAGGTCAACCGCCCCAGCCAGCTCAATTCACTGGTCAACACCAACGTCAGCCCGGTCGTATTTACGTTGAACTCCGAGCGATCTTCCAGCAGGCTGGTCGGCGGCTTGCGCTTCAGCGTGCCTTCTTTCTGCCGGGCGAACGAGGCGGTGAACATAAAGGCGTCGAGCACGCCGCCGACGTCTCTCCCCTGCCAGCGGATGTAGCCCAGGTTGCGCTGTTGCGGGTCGAAGAGGCGCGATTCTCCGGGCCATTTGTCGGTCCGTGGCACGTCCATCTGTTCGTGATGTTGCAGCGAAACGGTGAGCAGTTGGTCGTCGGCCAACAGGTAGTCGAACTTCACGTCGCCGGCGTATTGGCTGTAGCCGGTAAACGGCTGCGTGCCCAAATCGCCGCCACGATAGAGATCGTTGGCGTTCAAGTAGCTTCCGCCGGCGAAGACGCCCAACTGCCGCCGCGAGGCCTCGACGTTCAGCCGCGTGTACGAGCTCGAATCGGCCGTGGTGTAACGTTCCACGAATTGTCCGCCGAGGTAATCGCCGATGCCGGTCCGCGCGCTGCGGGTGATGACGTTGATCACGCCGCCGATCGCATCGGACCCGAAGAGCACCGACTGTGGCCCGCGGACCACTTCGATCCGTTGGATCATGCCCGGGTCGACGGTGGCGAAGTATTGATTGGGGCCGAAGCGGAAGGTCGAGTTGTTCATGCGGATGCCGTCGACCAGGATTAGCGTCTGGTTGCCGGTCAGCCCGCGCACGAACGGCGAGGCCTGGCCGTTGCCGGTGCGTTGCATCAACACGCCCACCTCGCGCTCCAGCGCCTCGATCATGTTGCTCGGCTGCCGCTCGGTGAGGTTCTGCAAGTCGACGATCGAGACGGCCTGAGGGCTGTCGAAGACCGACACGTTTGACCGCAACGCCGAATCGAGGCCCTCGAACTGCTGTTGGAAGAGGCTCGGGTAGCTTAGCGGCAGGTCGTACGGGCTTGACGTTGACTCGGCCGGGGGCGGGTAGTCCGGCTCGACGTCGTCGGGGCGCACGAGGACTTCCGGCAGCGTCGGCTCTTCCTCTTCTTGGCGGAAGGGGCTGGCAGGATCCGGTGTATCATCGGCTGGCTGGGCCGGTACGAAACCCACCAGACCAACGCAAACGAGGGCGGCAACGGCCGAAGCGCGAGACAGCATGCAACGATCTCTCGGCAAGAAAGACGGTGTACGGGCGGTCCGCGGCGAGTGGCCGGCGGACCGCGCGCAGGGGTATCGACTGTATGAATCAGTCGGATTGTGCCGGTCGTAGGGATTAGCCGCCGGATTCCGGCCAGCACAGACTGCCTAGACGCCCCCGTTTGCCGGGCGGCACCCCAGCTCTTGCGGCTCGATGTCTCCGGACCCGGAGACGGGCACCTGTCCTCAGCGGCCGGGGGGACGTACGCGAGAAGTGTAATCGCTGCATCCCTTGAGCATGGCCAGGGCGATGAACGGCCCGAAGACGATCAGCCCGACTTTGGGCGAACTGCACAGTTCGGCGAGGCTACTCATGGCGTGTGTCTCGGATGTCGGCAGAGAAGAGAGAACAGAGAAAAAGGAACCAAGCCGAGAAGGGGCCCTTCTACGCAAACATAGCTCATAACGCCACCGCCGGCGTGCGCAGCCTCGCGTCACCGGCGGCACTTCGCCTTGAGCTGCTCAAACTGTGCCTGCATGGCCTTCCCCCCCAGATCGGGGTGCAGCAGCTCCAGCAGGGCGATGATCTTCAGCACCTGCCCATTGGCCGCCTGGCGTTCGGCGGCCGGCTTGTTGGCACCGAGGCGATAGTGCAATTCGGCGATGTAGAACTTCGCCCGGAACCAGCGGGGGCTTTCCGATGGCGAACGCCGTTCGACTTCCCGCCATTTCGCCCGGGCCTTTTCGAGCGAGGCGTCGTCGTCGCCGGCCATCAACAGCCGGGCACACGACTCGTGGACGGCGCCGTCGTCGGGATTGGCGGCGGCCAGGGACTCGTAGGCCGCCAGGGCCTCTTCGGCGTGGCCGCCTTGCTCCAACGCCTGGGCCTTGCGGCGCAAAAGGTCCTGCTGTTGTGCCGGGCTGAGCAGGGCCGGGCCGTCTTCCAGCAGTCGAATGGCCTCGAGCAACAGTTGGGCCAAGTCCATCCGGGCTTGCGGCGTTGCCGTGGCCGACGTGCGGGCGAGTCCGTCGAGCAGGTCGAGCATCTCTTCCGGCGAAGCGGCCGAGACCTGCGCCAGTACGCCGGCCGCCTCGCGGTGTTTGCCCTGACCGGCCAACGAGAAGACCTGCAGTGCCCTGGCTTGCGAGACCCAGACGGCCGATGCTTCGGTGGTCTGCTGCAAGGCCGCGTCGAGCACCAACGCGGCCTGGGGGTGGCCGCCGGACGTGTAGTTCAGGCGGATGCGGGCCTCCGCCAACGCAGCGGCCCGCTGTACGGGGCTCCAACGTTGCGGCCAGAGGTTCTGCGGGCCGACGATCAGGCCACGGAACCAGCCGGCGACCTCACCGGCGACCGGCTCGACGGGTTGCCCAGCGGCAAGGGCCTCATCGAACCACTTCCGATAACACTGCTCGGCCGCCACGACGACCTGCTCGAACTTCGCGTGTCCGGGCGAAACGGCCCGATAGGCGGCGGCCGCTTGTTGCCAGTTGCGTTGGTGTTCGTAGACGAGCCCCAGGCGTCGGTTCACGTGGTCGGCGGTCGGCTCGTTGGGCCAACGCTGCAGGTGTTCGGCCATCAACGCGGTGTAGTCTTCCAGCCGCCCCTGCTCGGCCCGCAGCAGTTCGCCCGCATGGTAGACCGCCAGCAGATGTGCCTCGGGGGCCTTCAGGTGCCGGGGATGAGTGACGGCCACGCGGCGGTAGCGATCTCGGGCGGCGGCATGACGCTTACGGTGATGTTCGATCGTGCCGGCAATGTAGCCCAGTTCGAACGCTCGACTGGCATTGCCCTCAGCGAGCGCCAGTTGTTCGGCCCGATCGTAGGCGGCGATCGATTCGTCGTGGTTGCCGCTGCGAAACGCGCTCTCGGCGGCCTGCACGAGCATCGCCAAATTGCCGGCGTCCGGCGCGGCGCGGACGTATCCGGCCAAGAGCATCTCGGCCCGGCGGGTCCAATAGGGCCCGTGTTCGGAGGCGATCAGGCGGATGGTGCCGGTGGCCAGGTCCTGCCATCGGACGGCACCGGGCTCGTCGCCTGCCTGGTTGGCGGCCTGCCAGGCTTGGAGGTACGTGGCCAAGTGGGCATAGTCGAGCCAGGCCGAACCGACGCCGTCGATCTTGCGGCCCTGCTGAATCAGGCCCATCACCTCGTCCAGCCGCCGGGCGGCCAGCGCGAGGTGAATCCACTCTGCACGGACACGAAGCCGAACGTCCGCCGCCGGCTCCTCGGCCAACAGGGCGTCGATCAGCCGCCGCGTGGTGGGGTAATCGCCCATCAGACGATAGCAGACGATCCGGTCGATGCGGGCGGCCCAGACCAACGAATCGGCCTCTCGGACGCCGGCCAGTGGTTGCAACAACTCGACCGCCTGACTGAGCGAGTTGGCCCGATCGGCGCTGCCGGCCGGATAGCACTGGGCCTGGT
Source organism: uncultured Planctomycetaceae bacterium (assembly GCA_964472545.1). Taxonomy (GTDB): domain Bacteria; phylum Planctomycetota; class Planctomycetia; order Pirellulales; family Thermoguttaceae; genus CAYYNP01. The sequence goes on from CAYYNP010000108.1 coordinate 9,016, forward strand.
TGCGCAGCGCGCGAGCCAACTCGTATTGGAGGTTCTTCTTCAGCGCGGCCAGTTGATAGTCGCGCAGGGCGTCCGGGGCCTGCGGTGGCGACGTTAGCAGCTCGCGGCTTGCCAATTCTGCTTCGTCGATCAGTTCGCGGAGCCGCCGAACGGCCGTCCGCAAATGGGTCTTGGCCTCCTCGATCAAATCGCCCTGGCCGCCCTTGAGTAGCGCCTCCTGACGAGCCAATTCTCCACGGGCAAGCGTCACCAGCACCGCTTGAAAGCGGACCAACAGCGCCCGCGGATGCTCGGGCGACTGCTCGGCGAACTGCTCCGCGACGTCGATCGCGCGTTGCCAGAGCGGCGGCCGCAACTCCGGTGGCGAACCGACGGCCTGCTCGGCCACACAACGCGACAGTTCGACGACCACTTCGGCCCGTTGTGCGGGCGAGAGATCGTTGCGGGCGAGCCGGTCGGTGCAATAGACCTCCCCCAATCGCGACAACCCCCGCTGCCGCAACCCCGCCAAGAATCGCGCATCGGCCGAGGGCGCCTCGGCTTGCGCTGCCGCGACTGCCGCGAGTACAAGAGCGGACACCACTGTCAACTGTCGTATCATGCCGTCTTCACCGCAATCAACACGCCTCTGCCAAGAACGAGTTAGGACCGCAAACACGGGAGCCCGAAAATGGGGACTGGCTCCGTCGACGATCGGAACGGCACGGGTGACTCGTATTGTCGACGGTGCCTTTCCCCATCTTTCGGGCGGGCGCGCCGAAGCACCGTGGAAAAAGGGGACAGGCACCGAGCCGGCTACGCTTCTGCACGCTCTTAACGTCTACGGCAGCTCGGAGCCAGTCCCCCTTTTCCACTCCACGTTTACGGCTTCAGTGCATTACGCCGGCCAAACTCAGCCCCAGATCATCACTCATTAGTCACAAAACACGAATCCTACGCATCCGCCTTGGCCGCAAACTGCACGTTCTCCAACCCCACCATGCGGCTGGCGTCGTAGACGTCGATCACGTCTTCCATCGGCACGTTCGGCTCGACGTCGAGGATCACCGGCAGATCGCTCTGCAGGCCGGCGGCCGCCTGCAACACGCGGCGGACCTCGGCCAGCGTGGTGTACGGCCGATCGTTGACTTGCCATTGTGCCCGGTAACCGGAGGGCGTTTCCCGCCAGAGAATCTTCACGACGATCTGTTCCAGGTCGACGATGTCCGGGTCGATCGGCACGTCGGTCTTGACGTTGCCCGGCAGGGAGAGTTGCGTGGGCAGTACGGTCTCGCTGTGAAAGCTGGCCGTGCAGACGAAGAAGATCAACAGCAGGAAGATCACATCGATCATCGGCGTCATCTTCACGTCGAGGCGGCCGGCGGCATCGCGATGGTACGGGGGACGTCGCATAGAACGGGCAAGGGCTCGGGCAGAATACGGGGCTACTTCTCCAACACGGCAAACGTGACCTTCCACACGCCCGATCGGGCGCAAGCGACCATGATCGGCTCGACCAGCCGGTAGGGGATCTTGCGATGCGTACGGATGCGGACCTCCAACCGGCCGGGCATTTTACGTTCCAGGGCGATCAGCCTCTTCAGTTCCGCGTGGCCCATCATCCGGTCGCCCACCATGATCTGGCCGGCGGGCGTTGCCTCCGGCAGCACGTTGACCACTACGCGGCGGGCGTCGTCTTTCTCCGGGGCGACGCCACTGGCGGCATCGGGCAGGTCCAACGCGTATTGGCTCTCTTGCTGGGCCAGGTGGCTGGAGACCAGGAAGAAAATCACCAGCAGGAACACGACGTCGATCATCGGCGTCATGTTGAAGCCGAGGCCGCCGCGCACCAGGTTGGTCGGCGCTCGCATCAGGCTCCTCCCGACGGCGGTGGCGGCGGCGTGGCGGTTTGCTTGGCCGCTGCCTGCGTGCGGCCGCGCTTCAGCGGCGTGAAGACGTGCTGCACGACGTAGGCCGCCTCGGCCACGAGTTGGTCGACCCGATTGCGAAACACGGCAAACGCGGCCAACGACGGAATCGCCACGATCAGCCCCTCGACCGTGGTGACCAGCGCCAGGTAGATGCCCGTGGCCAATCCGGCGGCCCGGGTGGTGCCTTCGGAGTCGGCGGCCACCTCGCGAAAGGCGAAGATCATGCCGATCACCGTGCCCAACAGCCCCAGCATCGGGGCGATGTTGCCGATCACCGAGAGGTATTCGATCTTGCGGAACAGCCGGGCGGATTGGTCGGCCGCGGCGTCTTCGGCCGCCTTTTCGATGGCCGGCCAGCCGCCGTCGGCGTCGGCCAATCCGGCCTCGAGCACGTAGGCCAGGAAACTCGGCTCGGCTCGACAGCGCTGCCGCGCCGGGGTCAACTTGCCTTGCAGCAGCAACTCGCGGACCTCCTCGCCGAGCCCCGGCGGCATCAGCACCGGCTCGCGGATGGTCATCACGTGTTCGACCACCAAGGCCACCGCCCCGATCGACAGCAGCATGATCACCGCCCCGACCGGCCCGCCGGCCATCAAGATCCCCCAGAATCCTTCGGGTGAGCCGTCGGCGTCCTTTGCCGTGTCTTTCTCGGTGGTCCCAGTGTCGCCTTCGTCAGCCGACGTCGGCGCATCCGTCTGCCCGGGCTGCGCCGCCACGTCTCCGGCAACCCAAAACAGCGCCACCACCAGCACCGCCGCCAGCCAAAACGTCGTCCTACCCAAAACAACCTCCCAAGAAAAGGCGCACTTCCCAACTCCGAACTCCCCACTCCCAACTAATCCACTCGCCCCCGCAACTCCGCCGCCGCGCGGGTGTCGCCGTACGACTCGGCCAACTCGCGAAGCACGCGAGCCGCCTCGTTGTCTTGTCCGAGTTTCTTCAAGGCCTCGCCCGCCCGCAGCAACGACTCGGCCGCCAGTGCCCGGTCCGACGTGTGCAGGATGGCGACGCGCATCAGGGCCAGCGCGGCCCGCTCCCATTGCGCGCGATCCGGCTGCCTCAGCCGGGCGTTGCCCAGCACGAAGTATGGACCGGCGGCCAGCGACTCGGGGATCTGTTCGATGGCCGAGGCCCAGCTCTCGATCCGCTGGGGACTGGCCGTGACCGTTTCGGCCCGCCACGATTGGGCCATCGCCAGCAGAGCCACTCGGCGATCCGCCCCCGCGGCCAACTCCAGTTGACGTAGTCGCCGCAGGGCGTCGGCCCGCGAGCCGGTACTCAACAGATGGCTCGCCCCGAGCAGCACGGCGGCCGGCTCGTTACGTCGGATCCATGCCTGAGCCGCCTGTTCCAGGGTGGGCGACGGCTGCTGCGACGTCCAAACCAACGGAATACAGTCGAAATACGCGGTTTGCGGGTCTTCGCGAACGATCAACAGAAACTCGGCACCCGCCCGATCAGGGCGATCCAGCGCGCGAAAACACCACACGATCTGCGCAGTAATCTGCCGGCGGACCCACGCTCGAGACTCGTCTCCTCGTGCCAGGCGGTAGAGTTCGGCGGCCTGCTGGAATCGACGTTGGGCGAACAGTCCGTCGGCCTGGACGTGACGCGCGTTGCGCGGCGTTTGGATGTCGACGAGTTGCTCGCTCGTAAAGACGTCGACGCGCCCGCCGATGGTCTCGAATTGCAGCTTCCCGCCGAGGTACTCTTGGATCTGCCCGGTGAGTTTCGTGCGTCCGTCGCCGCGGGTGACGGTGATGCTGTCTTGGGCGGAGGCGGTGCCGCAGAGCGCAGTAAGCAGTAGGCAGTAGGCCGTAGGCAGTAAGCAGTAGGCAGTAGGCAGTGGGCGGAGGGTGCCATGCCCACGCTTGCCGTGGGCATGTCTCGTCATCGCAGGCAACATACCCACGGCAAGCGTGGACATGGCACCCGGCGAATCGAGGCCGCCACTCTCCGTCGATGATCGCTGTTGTGGCAAGCCTAGAACTCCAAGATGTCAATGTACTTGTACCGGCCGCCGTTCTGACTCGCAAGCCGCACCAGGAAGTTGTCTGAGCGGGGTTGCGGGCCGGAGCCGAATTCGATGGCGTTGATCGCGATGCCCTTGGCCATGCGGTTGATCTTCGCCAATTGGCTGGAGGTCATCGGATCGTCGGCGTCGGTAAGGAAGAAGATCACGTCGGGATGAAGTCTCACCGCCGCCACGAGCGCCTTCTCGCGGTCGGTGGCTCCGAAGGGCTTGATCCCGCCGATGAACCCCCGAGCCAGTGCCTTGTTCCGTTGGTCGGCGTAGAGCAGTTCGTTCGGCTTGCCGATCTTGGGGATCGTGGGGTTCTCGTTGAAGAAGATGATCTGGAATTGATGGGTCTTCTCCAGGTCTCGCAGACTGGCCCACATCTGTCCCTTGGCATGCTCCAGGGCATCGTGCCAGCCCATGCTGACCGAGTGGTCGAAGACGTAGCAGATCTTGTAGCCTTCGCCGGGAACGCCAAAGACCTCGGTGTGGAACTGCCCGCCAACGCCGTTGCCCGGACCGGGCGGCCGGCCCGGCAGCGGGTTAGGACTTGGGACACCACCGCCGCCGGGACCACCAGGCCCAATCACGTTCAGCGCATCCGGCAACGCGGCGGTGGGATCCGACGGAGACGGGCTGCTGGGCACGGCGCTGGCCGCGCTGCGTGTGTCCGCTGCATTAGAAGCCGATTGCCCTCCGCCCCCCTCGGTCTCGTAGTACGTATCCCCGTCGCTCTGGTGCTTTAGGGCAATGCCGACCTGGGCCACTTTCTCCGCCGCCGCGTTGGTCGAGCCGGACGACCACGGGATTAGTGCCAGGATCAGCACCAACGCCATGTGGAAGATCAGCGAAACTAGCCAGCTCGGCACTGGTGGCTGCCACGCGGGCGGCTGCCAAACCGGCGCGGCGGGACGGTCGAGAATCGGCGGTGGCGGCTGTTGAGGAGGCATCGGGGCGGATTCCGCTGTGTGGGGGTCCGAGGCAACAAACTCGCTTGGGCGCCGGAATTCTAGGTCCGGTGGCGAGGCACGTCAACGCGAGTCGCCCGACCCGGGAGTCACTTGGCCTGCGAGTTACTTGGCCCGCTGGCCGGCCCCTAACAAGCGGGTATAATTCTGGATCACCATTTCTACTACGGAGCCCGAGCCTGTGCGGATCGTCAAATACCCCCATCCTACGCTGCGACACACGTCGAAACCCCTGCGCCACGTCGATGCCGCACTGAAAAAGATGATCGCCGAGATGCTCGAGCTGATGTACGCCGAGAAAGGCGTCGGGCTGGCGGCGAATCAGGTCGACCTGCCGTATCGCATGTTTGTGCTGAACGTGGAGTCAGATCCCACTAAGAAGGACCAGGAATTCGTCTTCATCAATCCGGTGATCAGCAACCGAAATGGCTCGGAAGAGGGGGAAGAGGGATGCCTTAGCCTGCCGGAGATCTATGCCCCGGTGCGGCGGTCCGAGAAGATCGTAGTCTCGGCGTACAATCTGAGTGGCGAAGCCGTCAAGTACGAGGCCACCGGGCTGTTCGCCCGGGCGGTGCAGCACGAGTTCGACCACCTCGACGGCAAGCTGTTCATCGACCGGCTGGGCCCCAGCAGCGAGCTGGCCGTGAAAGACGACCTCGACGACTTGGCCGCCGAGTTTCATGGCGCCCGCCAACGCGGTGAAATCCCCGACGACGCCCAGATTGCCGCCCGGTTGGCGGAATTGGAGGCGGAGCGGACGTAGCGGCCGGCGACCGCGATCGTTTAGCCGCCACCGGCACGGCGGCGTGAGCCGGAATCACGTGGCGCCCACAGAATTGCGGTGACAACGCCGCCGTGCCGGCGGCGGCTAAACTGGGAAGCGCCGTCGGGCGCCGGTCATCCGCCAACGATCCGATCCCTCAGCTTGGCCACCGCGGCGGAGAATTCTTCTCGCGCGGCGTTCAGCCCCGCGATCGTCTTTTCGCCGGGGCTTTGGACGTAGTCGAGCACGAACTTCTCGGCGTCGACGAATTCGTCGGCGGCGTCGGCCACGTCGGTGGCGATCTCGATCGGCACGTTGGTCACGCCGTTGCAGTCGCCGTGCAGCAGATCGCCCACTTCGACCGGCAGCCCGCCCACGCGGACGGGGAGGCCCAAGTGGAGGATGTGGCAGTAGGCGTGCGAGCAGATCGTCGAGCCGGTGAAGACCGGGTAGTCGATCGCGCGGACCTGGTCGAGGTCGCGACCGCCGCCGCTGGTGATCAGCCCCACCGAGCCGAACGCCTTGTAGACCGAGCACATTACCTCGCCGAACGTGGCCCCCACCGGCGGATCGTCGAGGTCCTCGAAGACGACCACCGCCGGCCCGGGCAACTCGGCGAAGCCCTCGGCTTGCTCGATGAAACTCCCATACGCGTCGCCGCCCGCCGGCGGAGCCCCGGAGCGAAACGCGGCCGTGGTGGCGAAGCCGACCATCGGCGGCATCTCCGGGAAGGCGGCTGCAATCCGATGGTCCATGTAGCCCGTGTTTCGCGGGCGCACGTCGAACAGCTCGATCACGTTGCAGATCGTTGGGGTGTCGAATTGGGCCAGCTTGTCGAGCGTGGCTTGGGTGAGGGGCATGGGGCGCGTCTTTCTTGAAATCGGCGGGGGAGTTGGGAGTTCCGAGTCGGGAGCAGGGAGTTCGGAGTCGGGGGTGGTGAGTGTCAAGTCATGGCGGTTCGTAATACCACACGAGGATCGCAAGGGCAAGTGCCACGCACGGCTGCTAGTCAGGCAATCGCTACCCGTCTAGCCTCCGATCACAGCAAGTAGTTCTGCTGCGGCCTCGGGAGAGTTTAGAAGCTCCGCGGACCTTCGATGCAGGGATTCTGCATCGAACGAATCGTAGATCGTGGCAAACATCACAATGCCGGAAGGGTCACCGTCGTTCGTGACGATCGCGTTCTCGCGCAGTTTCAACAATGCCCGCAACATCGAATCGAATACAGTTGAGCGAAACGCCGCGAACGAGCCCTCCGCATACTGCTCGTACATTTGCCTGGAGCCGGTCATCGACCACGCCAAAGTGCGATTGGCCAGTGAATTCGTTTTCCCATTCCCACGGTCCCCATCTTGTATCGAGACCGTAGGCACAAGACGGATCGAGTTGCCGCTCCTCGAGTTGTCGCTGGTGGCTCTCTTCACTGTTCAGGGCGGCATTGACGTAGATCGCCTCATCCAATGTACTCAAGGCGGAAGCGAAGACCCGCTCCCCTGGATGTGCCTTGCGCCAGTCTTCAAACGCGCGAACTGACGCATTGTAGATTATCTCAGTCAATGTTGCGTCGGCATGCATTGCGATGGTCTAACGTTCAAGTTCACGCGGCGGGCGCGTGAGATCTCGATTTCCAGTTCCACGTTTCCGCCCGCTCGCGTGGAACGCCTCATTAGGCACGCCATTTGTCCTGGTAGGATAGCAACTCATGTGGCAGTTCGCGCAGGAATTCGCAGAGCAAGGTCTTCTTGCCGATCTTTAGGACCTTCGCCTCAACCCAGGTGCCAACTGGCGGCGGCCGGCTCTGAAAGCGCGCCCGCCAACTGGATTCGTTGAAGAGGGCCAATTGGACGTATTTGCCCGTCGCAACCACTTGGCCATGGACCGTCTGACCCTCGTACGGTTCTGATCGTTTGAAGTTGACCAAGAGGTGAGCGTTCGGCGCAACATCAAGTGAGCCCTCTCCACAAGACGGACAGATAGAGGACGCTGGCGGAAGGCGATCTGCAGGCGCTAAGTCCCTTTGGCATTGAGGGCATGTCAGTGGCCGGATCTTAAGCCGTGGCTCCTCAACGCGCATAACTTCACGCACGTTCGACAGAAGTAGAACCGTTGCAGGCCGCCACTCAGGAACGTGGCGGCGAACTCACAGTCCTCACACTTCAACCGAAGTTCCCACATATCGCGCCTATGTGCCGAACGGTGAAGCTTACTTGCGCGGCCGGTCTGTTCCGACCACATCATCAGTATCCCGCGATGCGGCCGGCCGCGTCAAGTGGAGTGCCTAGCTACTCCCAGCCCCCAGCCCCCTGCTCCCAACTCCCTGCTCCCTGCACTACTTCCCTTAAGCACCGTCTCTCATCAACACCCCATCCACCAACCGCCAAATCCCGCGGTCGTTGCCGTCGCGCAGCTCTAGCGGAAGCTGGCTCTGCGGGAAGTTCTGATAGCAGACCGGCCGGGCGAAACGGTGGATGGCCGTGGTGCCGACCGACGTCGAGTGGACGTCGGTGGTGGCGGGGTACGGGCCGCCGTGGTTCATCGAGTGGCAGACTTCCACGCCGGTGGGGAAGCCGCCGAAGAGTACGCGGCCGGCCTTGGTTTCGAGGATTGCGGCCAACTCGCCACAGTCGGACGATTCGGCGTCGGCGGCGTGGATCGTGCAGGTAAGCTGGCCCTCCAGGCCGCGGGCGATCTGCAGCAGTTGGGCTCGATCGCGGCAGCGGACGACAAGTGTCGACGGGCCGAATACCTCCTGGCTGAGCTCGCGGTTGCCCAGGAAGACGTCGGCATCGACCGCGAAGACGGCCGCGGCACATTGTGTCTTCGACGCGTCGGGCGTCTCGGCAGATTGGGCCGCACGTTCGACGCCGGCCGCCTGCGAGAGGTTCTCGATGCCCTGCTGGTAGCCGTCGAGAATGCCCGAGAGCAGCATGGTGCCCGGGGGAGTCGCTTCTATTAGCCGGCCCAGCTCGGCGACGAACCGATCGAGCGGCTCGCCTTCGGTGGCGACTACCAGCCCCGGATTTGTACAGAATTGCCCCACGCCCAGGGTCACCGACTGGTGCAACCCGGCGGCAAGTCGCTCGGCCCGCTCTTCGAGCACATCGGGCAGCAGGAAGACCGGGTTGACGCTGCCCATTTCGGCATAGACGGGGATCGGATCGGGGCGTGCCGCGGCGGCGTCGAAGAGCGTGCGGCCGCCGCTTAAGGATCCGGTAAAGCCGACCGCCCGGATCACCGGGTGACGCACCAGCGTCATGCCGACCTCGCGCCCTGGGCCGTGCAACATCGAGAACCAGCCGTCCGGCATGCCGCACTGCTGCACGGCCTTCTGTACGGCTTGGCCGACCAACTCCGAGGTGCCCGGATGGGCCGGCCGGGCTTTGACGATCACCGGACAGCCGGCGGCCAACGCCGAGGCCGTGTCGCCGCCGGCCACCGAAAAGGCCAATGGAAAATTGCTCGCCGGAAAGACGGCCACCGGCCCGATCGGTACGAGCATCCGTCGCAGGTCGGGCTTGGGGATCGGCTGTCGATCGGGCAGGGCGCGGTCGATGCGGGCGTCGACCCAGGAGCCCTCACTTACCACCTCGGCAAATAGCCGCAACTGGCCACAGGTGCGGCCCCGTTCCATCGTGATCCTTCCGCCGGGCAGCCCGGTCTCGGCCGTGCCGCGCTCGATCAGTTCGTCGCCGAGCGCTTCGATCTCGTCGGCAATGCCGGCCAGCAGGGCGGCGGTCTGTGCCGCATCCCTCGGCCGCGATTGAAATGCCGCCTCGGCCAATCCGAGCGCCCGTTCGGTCTCCTCGGCCGTGGCGTTGCAGAAGGCCGTCTCGAGCGTTTCGCCAGTCGCCGGGTTGATTGCCTGAAACGTCTGCTCGCCGTCTGCCGAAAGCGAGTTGCCGATGATGTTCTTGCCGGTTAGCGGCATGGGAGTCTCCTTCATCTGTTGGCCAACGGCCAACGCTCACCGTAGCCTGGGGCAACGTCCCAGGAAGGCGATACATCTCAGAACGGTTTGGCCAAAGGCCATAATCAGCGGCCGGTGTGGGTGTGATTATGGCCTTCGGCCAAAGATGTTTCAACAGTAGCCCCGCTTCCTGGGGCGTTGCCCCAGGCTACGGTGAAATCAGGCCTACGGCCAATCACGTGACTCGAGAATCGCCGCCTACAGGCCCGCCGTCCTCACGCCACCTTATTCTGCAGCGTGCCGATCGGTTCGATCGTGATGCGGATCTCGTCGCCGGCGCGAAGCGTGAAATCCGACGGCGGGACGACGCCGGTGCCGGTCAGCAGAAAGCAGCCGGCCGGGAAGCTGTTCTGCCGGAAGAGGTACCCGGCCAATTCCGGCGCCTTGCGCTTCATCTGGCTGAGTTGCGTACTGCCGGCGAAGACTTCGGCGCCGCCGCGGCGGATCTGAAGGGAGATCTCGGTCGATTCCGGCAAGGGGTCGTCCGAGAGCAGAATACACGGCCCCAAGGCACAACAGCCGTCGTAGACCTTTGCCTGCGGCAGATAGAGCGGGTTTTCGCCCTCGATGTCACGGCTGCTCATGTCGTTGCCGATGGTGTAGCCGAAGATCCCCCCGGCCGCCGAGATGCAGGCCGTCAGTTCCGGCTCCGGCACGTTCCATTGCGAGTCGGCGCGGATGCAGACCTCGCGGCGGTGTCCGGCGACCCGATGGGCGGCGGCTTTGTAGAACAACTCCGGGCGCTCGGCCGAATAGACCCGATCGTAGAAGTCGCCGCCGCCGGCGTCGGCCGACTCCTCCATCCGAGCCGAACGGCTGCGATAGTAGGTGACCCCCGCCGCCCAGACCTCCTGGCCGACGATCGGCGCCAGCAGGTCGGCCGGCGAAAGGGCCGTTTCCGGCGCCCGCCGGGACGTTTTCTGCTGAAGCAGCCACTGAAGCGGATTTTCGCGGCGGAAGATCTCGTCGAAGTCGAGGTCGGCCAACTCGAAGCACTGCCGATCGATTTCGAGCGTGGCCCCGCGTGCCGTCCGATACAGCTTGGCGGTCATGGCCGAAGCCCTCCTATGGCCGCCCCTCTTGCCTCTTCTGGCAATCGGCACACACGCCGGTGACGAACATCCGATGTCCGACTACCTGGAAGTCGCGCTGCCGTGCCACGGCGTCGCGGATCTTCTCCAGGGCGTCGCTGTGGAATTCGATCAGCTTGTTGCAGTCCTGGCAATGGAGGTGGTCGTGGCTGGGATAGCCGTACTCGTGCTCGTAGACGCTGCGGCCGCCGAGGACCATCTTCCGCAACATGCCCGCCTCGACCAATTCGGCCAGCGTGCGATAGACGGTCGGCCGGCTGACCTTGCGCTGGGCGATGAGTTCCTTGAGATGTTCGATCAGTTCGTCGGTATCGAAGTGATCGTGGTGGCTGAAGACGGTTTCGACGATCTGCCGGCGCTGCTCGGTAACGCGTTTGCCCCGGCCTTGCAGAAACTGGGCGAACCGCTCCCCCGGCGGAAGTTCGACCGGAACCGATCCCAGGGCTTCGCTTTCCGACATCGTCTCGCCCGCCACCCTAGTGTGACTTACCCGATTTCATCTAGCAGCCGCTCGACGGCCGCGTCGAGTTTGTCCTGCGTTTCGTAGGTCCCCGCCGCGATTTGGGCGCGGATCGCGTCGACCCGCTCTTGGCGGATCTCCGGGGCCTGTTGCGCCTCGTCCGCCAATCGGGCGGCGTCGGAAATGTCGAGTTCGTCTCGGATCGGCGCCGAGCCGGTGGGCGCCGTGGATTGAGGCGCCGTGGGCTGACTCGCCCGCGACGTGTGCGGTGCGTTGATCGGCTGTGGGCCGTGAAGATGAGACGGGCCGTAGATGTGCATCCTTCCCCTCCAGTCGGGCGACGCCGGTTAGACGATACCGTTCGAACGTTGGCAGCGTCGGTCGTCGAAAAAGTATACCTTAAGTTCCTCGTTCGCCGCGCCGGCCGTCCACCTTGACTTCACGAGCGGGCACAATCACGTTGGCACTCGTGTCATCGGACGCCGTCGACGGCCGGATTCAGTCAATTCGCCATTGCGATCTTCGTAGCGAAACGCGGTAGTCCATCGGCTTTGACGCCTGTGACGGCACCCCGACGAATCGTGGTGGCGTTACGCCATCGCGCGATTTCCCGCGGCAACATCGGCTTGGTGAATTTGCACCATGGGCGTTGCTTTCGGGCGACCTTGTCGACCAGGAGCATCGCGTCCGGTTGACGCGGCACCACATCGCGCCGCTTTGACGGCCCGGCGAACTGTGCGGGCCGACTAATCGGCGCCGACGCAACGCAACGCCCCTTTCGGCGCGGCGATCCACACGCCTACGATCGGCACCTCGCCTACCGCCCGCCCGACGTGCAACCCCCGTACAATGCTCAGGCTCGCACGGCGGCCGATTCGCCACGGGCAAAATTCTCCCAGGTGGTGTCCTCACGGATATTCCCATTATTCGCGACGCGCTTCTCTCTTTATTTTGATCGATCTGCCCGCCGCCGCCAAGACGTACTTGCCGAAGACATGTTCGTGGCGATTAACGATATATACGGATATCCACCATCGGTGGTTCTTCCATCCCGGCAGATCTGCCGAGAATTGTCCGAAGCGCGGGGCGAACGCGGATTATAGGCAGACGCCGGAATCTGGACAATATCGACTCGGGCCGTGATCGGCGGCGCCGGCGAACACAGCTCGCCAGCAGTCGCAATCTCCTCTAACTTGCCGGTTTTACGCAGCCTCTGCCAACGCGCCAGCACCACAGAAACAACAGACTCGCCAGTCCCCCCAGCAACATGGCCGTCACATTCGCCTCGGGCACGATCCGGATGGGAGCGTACTGCGGTTGGGCCCCCCATCCGGTGATGTAGACGAATCTCAACTCCGCGTCTTCGTCTCCGGCGATCAGGGATTGCATTTCTCGTCGATTCGGTGCCGGGGCGATCAACGCGCCCAGAGTCAGATCGGCGTACTCCAACGGCGCGAGCAGCGACCCCTCGCCCACCGTGTTGGGATTGACCGAAATCAGCGTCTGCCCGCCCATCGCCTTCTGTCCGCCGAGCGATTGGTGGATTTGCTGCAAATCGGCCGCAAAGAGGCCCTCGCTCTCGAAGTGCCAACTCAGGACTCCGGAGACCGACATGCGGAATTCGCCCGTGTTTGGGTCATATTCGGCGCTGGCAACTGCCGGTTTGACTGCCCCGGTGTCCGTTGGGCCCGGGTCGCCGGTAAAATTGGCAATCAGGTTGGTAATGTCTTGACCGTCCACGTTGCCGTCGCCGCGCCCCTGCGGACCGCCGGCCGTGTCGTTCTCGAGCCACGTCCGGTCGGGGGGGTCGCCCGGCCTCGAGAAATTGGCAATCAGGTTGGCGATGTCCTGACCGTCAACCAGGCTGTCGCCGTTACCGTCGCCACCGGGGGCCGTGATCAGATTCGCCGTGACCTGGGTGACCTTTCCCGGTGCGCCGACGTAGTCCACTCCACCGAAGAACACGCCCATGCCCAAGTGGCCGACGTCACCGGTGAAGAGATAGTGTACTTGCGGGATTTCCGTAAACGTACCGACGATGCCTTTGGGTCCGGCAGAGGTGAGGATCGTACCTGAACTCAACCCCGGGTCTCCCACCGCAACAACGGGCAAGGCCAACGTACCGCCGATATGGACGTCGCCTGCCGCGGCGATCAGGCCGCCGTCCGCAGCCCCGATCTCGCACGCGTACGCGGCACTACGGTCCATCAGCACGTTGCCTTCGACCGACAGCGTGCCGGCCGCGGAAACGTGCAACGTGCCGGCCCCGACTTGAACGTGGTTGGCGATGGTCAACGTACTCTCGCCGGCGATCTCCAGGCTGCCGTTGCCGTTGAGCGTCAGCGAGAAGGCCTCCGCGTCGGCGTCCACCAGAATCGCGTGGTGGCGAACGAGAACGGCGTCGTCCGCTGCGGGAGCGGCCTCGCCGGGATGCCACACGGCGGCCTGATTCCAGTTGCCCGCCGCGGCGCTGGTCAAGCTCCGCGTGGGGTTGAAAGCCAACGTGGGCGTGGCGAAGTCTTCCTCCATCGTCCAGGGCAACTCCCACACACCGGTGCCCGTTCGATCGGTGAAGTACAGAGACGACTCCGACATCCAGGCCAACGGATCGGCGGCGCCCCAGAAGGCGTAGAAGTCGTCGTGGGCGTTTTCCGGGCGGCGGGCGTAGGTGTGGCTGTAGTCGTCGTCTTGCGTCAGCACGCCGGTCATCTGCCAGGAGTCGCCGTGGTCCCGGCTGGTCCACATTGCCATATCGCCGCCGGTCATGAACGGCCGCGCCCCGGGCTCACTCGGTGCGATGATCCGCCAAAGGCCGTCGTCTTCGATGCTCAGCGAGCCGTGATCGTAGGCGTGATCCGACTCGAAGACGTCGTTGATGATCCACGCCGAACCGTCGAAGCGGGCCGTATGCCAGACCCGCGGCCCGCCGTCCGGCCCCGGGTACATGTCAACGTTGGTCGCGTACAGGATCACCGGCCGGCCTTCGGCGTCGTATCGGAGGTCTTTCAGCCCGATTCGGAGCCCCTCGGCCGCGTAGTCGTGCACCAGCGACGGGCCGGAGTCGTTGGTGATGGGCGTGGCAAGGGCCGTTCCGTCGATGGTTCGCCAGGTCTGGCCGAAGTCCGCCGTCTCGACGTAGTAGAGGTTCGTGCGTTTCGGGCCGGCGCCGTCGAGGAGATGGTTGAAGGCGGCTCCCACTATCTGACCGTTCGTCTCGCTGACTCCGTAGTTCCCGCCGGGCAAGGCCGCCACGGACGGTTGAGAATCCCAATCGTAGTCCCAGTTCACCCCGTCCGAACTCGTGTTGAAATAGGTTGACCTCTGCCGCCCGCGATTATCGTATTGGGTGTGCAGGAACATCAAGCCTTGCCCGGCGACGTAGTGTGGTTGCGAATACGAGAACTTGCTCCTCGGCGGCATCGACAACGTGGGTTCAAACTCGTCGATCGAATAGGGCTGCACGCTGCGGTGGATGTACGAAGACCGCCCCGTGCTGCCCTGCGAGTTAGAGAAGACGTAGATGTATCCCGCATCATCGAGCATGATGGTCGGGTTGTCGTGGGCGTTTATGGTCCTCTTGTCTAGCAGGACTCGCGGCCGGGCAACCTGGCCCGTGGCATGGTCGAAATACGACAGCATGTGGTAGAGCGTCGAGTTGTCCGCGTCGGTGCCTCCGTACGCGAAGAACGTCTTGTCCACTTCCGCCGCGTAGTACGCCTGTGGGCTCATCTGCTGGGGATAGGTGGCGAAGCCGCCGGAATAGAGGTACTTGTAGGGCAATCCGATCGCCGCCGCGTTGTACCAAGTGCCGCGAAATCCGTCGCCGTGGGGCAAGATCGCAGCCGGGCAACTCGCCGCCGTAATTAACGACAATACGGCAGCATGCAAGCCGTGCCTTGGTCGACTGTTCACGTTTTTCCTCCACGACCGTCGGGCGACGATCTGGCTGCAACGCCGGCGAGCCGGCGCCGTAGAAGCAACAGGCCGGCCAGTCCGCCCAGCAACATTGCCGTCACATTTGCTTCAGGCACGATCCGGATTGGAGCGTAACGCGGCTCGGCCCCCCATCCGCCAATGTAGACGAATTTCAATTCCGCGTTTTCATTTCCGGCGATGAGGGCTTCCATTTCTCGTCGATCCGGCGCCGGGTCGATCAGCGCGCCGAGTTCCAGATCGGTGTATCCCAGCGTCGCAAAGAGCCTGCTTTCGCCTACGGTGTTGGCATTGAAGGAAACCAAGTTTGTTGCGTCGGGCGTCAGGTCATCCACCCAACGGCCGGGCAGTTCCATTTCGGAATTGAAGAGCCCGTCACTGACGAAGTGCCATCCCATGACGCCTGAAACGGATGCACGGAATTCGCCGGTGGTCCAGTCGTATTCTGCCCGAGCGGCACCCGAATCGGGCGGGTCCCATTCCGGCGGCCCCGGATCGCCCGTGAAATTGGCAATCAACGCGAAGATGTCCTGGCCGTCCAGGATGCCGTCGCCGCGGCCGTGCCGTCCTCCCGCCGTGTCGCCGTCGGCCCAGTCGTGGCCGGCCGTGTTGCCCGTGGCGTCAAAGTGGGTGATGAAATCCCAAACGTCCTGCCCGTCGACATTGCCATCGCCGTTGGAGTCGCCGCCGGAGGCGGTGTATAGGTGCGCGTCGATTCGGGTGACCTTCCACGATGGTCCGGCATATTCGATGTCTCTGAGGAAGACCCCCAGATCCAAGTGCCCCGGTGAGAGTTCGTCGAATCTGCCGACGATGCCGCGGTTTCCCGCGGTGGCAACGACGGTTCGCGAGAACGGCCCGGGATCACCCACGCCGACGACTGGAAGGTTCAGTTTTCCGCCGATGTGAGCGTCGCCGAAGACGGCGATCAGGCCGTTGCTGGTTGCGGCGATCTCAGAGGTGTACGTGGAACTGCGATCCATAGAGAGATTGCCGCCGACCAACAACCGTCCGCCGGGGGCCACGCTCAAGATTCCGTTGCCGATCTGGGTATTTTCGGCGACCCACGCGGTCGCGTCCAAGCCGAGCGTCAGGCTCCCGCCGCCGTTGATCGTAAGTGAGGACGACGTGTCGATGCTACCGTCGGCGGCAACCGTGTGTCCACGGATCACGACGCTGTGATCGCCCGTAGGCACTCCGCTTCCAGCGTGCCAAGTGGCGGCGTCTCGCCAGTTGCCGTCGGCGGCGCTGGTCAAAGCCGGCTTGGGCGCGAAGGCCAACTCGGGCGTTGCGAAGTCCTCGTCCATGGTGCGCGGCAGCCGCCAAACGCCCGTACCGGCCCGATCGGTGAAGTACATGGAAGTCCTCGAGCCCCGAAACAGCGGATCAGCGGCGCCCCAGAAAGAATAGAACTCGTCGTGGGCGTTGACCGGGCGGCGGGCGTAGGTGTGGCTGTCGCGGCTGTCCTGTGTCAGCACGCCGGTCATCTGCCAGGTGTCGCCTTCGTCCCGGCTGGTCCACATCGCCATATCGCCGCCGGTGAGAAACGGCCGCGGCCCGGGCTCGGTCGGTGCGATGATTCGCCAGAGGCCGTCTTCTTCGATACTCAGCGAGCCGTGGTCGTAAGCGTGGTCCGACTCGAAGGCGTCCTTGATCGTCCAATCGGAGCCATCGAAATGGGCCGTATGCCAAACGCGAGGCCCACCGCCGGGCCCGGGATACCAGTCGGGAGTGGTGTTGTAGAGGATGACCGGACGGCCGTCGGCATCGTACCGGACGTCCTTCAGGCCGACTTTCAGCCCCTCGGTCGCGTAGTCGTGCACCAGCGAGGGACTGGAGATCTCCGTGATCGGCGCGGCGACGATCGCCTGGTCTGCCGTCCGCCAAGTCTGCCCCATGTCGCCGGTCTCGATGTAATAGAGGTTCGTACGATCTGACGGAACGGTGCTTGGCAATAGGCTTGCGGCGAGGCCCACGACCTGGCCGTTGGAACCGCTGATCTGGTAGCTCCCGCCCGGCAAAGCCACGACTGCCGGACGGTCTTCCCAGGCGTAGTCCCAGTCGACACCGTCGGAACTGGTGTTGTAGAAGCTTTGTCTATACCGCCCGCGGATGTACTGCGTGTGCAGAAAGAGAAACCCCTCTCCGTCGATGTAATGTGGCTGCGAATAGGAAAAGTTGTATTGGCGCGGCAGCGTCAACGCGAGTTCGAATTCGTCGATTGAATAGGGCTCCACGCTGCGGTGGATGTAGGATGGCCGTGTGGTGCCGTGAGAGTTAGAGAAGACGTAGATGTAACCCGCCTCATCGAGCATGATGGTGGGGTTGTCGTGGGCGTTAATCGTGTTCTTGTCCAGCAGAATCCGCGGCCGGGCGACCTGGCCGGTCGTGTGGTCGAAATACGACAGCGTGTGATAGAGCGTCGTATTGCCTTCGTTTGTACCTCCGTAGACAAAAAACGTCTTATCCACTTCGGCCGCATAATAGGCGAACGGGTTCATCTGCTGGGGATACGTGGGGTAGCCTCCGGAATAGAGGAACTTATAGGGTGAATCGAGGAGCGATCCGGCCATCCAGATGCCCCGGAATCCGTCGCCGTAGGGAAGGACGGCGGCCCGGCATTGCGCCGCTCCGATTAGCAACGAAACGGCCCAGAACAGGGCAACCATCCGCCGCGCATGTTGTGCTCGACCGCTTGCGACCATGAATTACATCTGCCTCTGTCAACGGGCGTTTGTGGTGGGGTGACCGGCGATCATCCTCCGACTTTCAAGGTGCCCTGATTTCAAGGTGCCCTGATTTCAAAGTGCCCTGAAAGCCGATGGCCGCTCGCCGGCGGAGCCCCCGCATCAATAGTCAGGATACGATCAACGAGTCGCGGCACTCCAAAGATCGCGCCGAGCATTGAAAGGCCTGCCACAACCGGGCAACCGCGAGTGCGGGAGGCCCAGTTTCAGGGGACTCTGTACCTCTAAGCTAACGAGCCCCCGGCAGCCTTGTCAACCATTTAACACGCCGCCCCCCTGCTGGAGTTAGTCCACTATAGACTCGGCTCCCAGCCCGGCTCGTACTGGCGGCCCCAGAGTGCCTGGGCTTGCGGATTGTCGAGAATATGGCCGTTTTGCGGGTTGCAGTCGAGGGTTCGTCCGGTGCGATGGGCGATCGAGCCGAGCAGACACAACAGTGTGCTCTTGTAGCCGCGCTCGATTTCGGCGTGGGGGGTTCCGCCATTGCGGATTGCACCCAGGAAATCGGCCACGTGGCCGTCGTCGCCGCCGCTGCCGGTGTTTTCCGCGACGAGCTTGTCTTGGGGGTCGTAGATCTTGTAGCCGCTGCCGGTCAACACCAGGCTGCCGCGGTCGCCGTAGAAGGCGGCCCCGAACCCGGCGCCCTCGAATCCCCGCCGCGACCAGTTGCGGCCTTCCCAAGTGATCATCTTGTCGCCGAAGTCGAAATTGACGACTTGCGAGTCGGGCGTCTCTTGGTCGTCATCAAAGAAATAGAGCCCGCCGCCGGAACTGACCCGGCGAGGAAAGTCCACCCCCAGGCCCCAGCGGCAAAGGTCCAACGCGTGTACGCCGTTGTTGCCGATCTCGCCGGTACCCCAGTGCCAGAACCAGTGCCAGTTGTAGTGTACCAGGTTGCTGCGAAACGGACGCCGCGGGGCCGGGCCTTGCCAAAGATCGTAGTCGAGCCAGTCGGGCACGGCCGCCGCTTTGCCGCGCCCAATCGACGTGCGTTGGTTGTTGTACCAACCGCGAGAAAAGAGCGCGCGGCCGATGGCGCCGGCGTGGAGCTTCTCGATGCCCTCGATCACCCCCGGCCAACTCCGCCGCTGCGTGCCGATCTGTACCACGCGGCCGTACTTCCGCGCGGCGGCCACCTGCATTTCGCCTTCGCGCGGGTTGTGACAACAGGGCTTCTCCACGTAGACGTGCTTGCCGGCCGTGCAAGCCGCGATCGTGGCCGGGCCGTGCCAGTGGTCGGGCGCGGCACAGACCAGCACGTCGACCGCCTTGTCGTCCAGCACGCGGCGGAAGTCGATCACGGCCTTCGGCTCCTCGCCGCCGGCGCCCGCTACGGCTCGCACGGCCGTACCCAGCCGCCGACTGTCGACGCCACAGACGTAGGCCACCTCGGTGTTCGGCTGCCGCTGGAACGTCTGGGCCAGACTGGTCCCCCGGCCGCCCATGCCCATCACGCCGACGACGAGTTTCTCGTTCGGGGAATCGTCGGCAGCCAGGCCGCTTGCGGCGGCTCCCACGGCGACGCTGCCCAACGTGGCGTTCTTCAAGAACCCGCGGCGAGTGACGATATCCTTCATGGCAAGACTCCTAGACGGAAATCCGGTGGCGGACGGGAACGGTGCGTGGCATTATAGCGTGTCGGGGGCCGATACTGAAATCTGGGGATTGGGGGCTGGGGACTCGGGGCTGGGGACTCGGGGCTGGGGACTCGGGGCTGGGACTCGGGGCTGGGGC
>CAYYNP010000109.1:0-28596 GCA_964472545.1 uncultured Planctomycetaceae bacterium
CGGTGCCTGTCCCCTTTCTTCGGGCGGCGACATTGGGGCACCGTGGAAAAGGGGGCACAGGCACCGAGCCGGGAATCTCGTCGGCAGGTTGCGTGTTGATTCTGGCTCGGAGCCTGTCCCCCTTTTCCACTCCCGCGAATCGACTCTGCAGTTCTGCTGGCCAAATCAGGTCCACGGACTGGCAACGCTTCTCGCCCAAGCGTGTCGCTGCCACGCGCGTATAATCCGTGATCCGGGCGTGCGATGCGAAACGTGCCTCTCGGATCAAACGGCTTGGTTCGTGAACCGGCGAATCCGGGCTCAATTGTGGTGGCATAGCCGGGCAAAAAGCCCCGTGTTAGGATAGGCAGGCAATATCCCCCAGCCGGGTGGTGTGAAATCTGTTTTCGGTGGCCCCGCCACCTTGACAACTCAAGAATACCTGCCATACTAATTGGCGGTTAGTATATTTCCCTTTGCCCTCTTGAGGCAGTTTCCGGCGTAACCATACGGCGAGGCAGCGTCTAGGACACCCTATCTGGCGTAATGGAATTCCATTGCGATCGTCTGTGGGTGTGAGTTCGGATTGACCGAACCGGTCCCTTTGAGTTCAACGGCGGAGATGATCCGCTTGTAGATATTGAGGTTTTAACACCAAGTAATGAGGCACTACGATGTTCCGGCTTGCGATCTCGTCCGCTGTGGTGGTTGTCTCTTTGGGGCTGAGCGATACGCCCGCAGACGCGGATACGGTTCTCTACTATGAGTTTGAGGAAGGTCCGCAGAACCAGCAGGCGAGTCTCGTTCTCGACTCCGGTCCGAACGACATCAGCGGCACCGCACTTCAA
Source organism: uncultured Planctomycetaceae bacterium (assembly GCA_964472545.1). Taxonomy (GTDB): domain Bacteria; phylum Planctomycetota; class Planctomycetia; order Pirellulales; family Thermoguttaceae; genus CAYYNP01. Next base: position 828 of record CAYYNP010000109.1, read on the forward strand.
GTGGGGGCGGCTACCCGACCGATCTATCGCGACACGTTGCCCGCGGGGCTTCAACTCGAGTTTTTCGGAAACGGCGGGGGAATTCCCTCTGCTGCATCGTACGTTCAGGTCGACGACACCGGAGTTTCGCCGCTCGACCTGACGGGGCCCTTGACCGTGGAGGCGATTATTCGCCCCGACGCGATTCGTCAGCAAGTGATCGTCCGCAAGAGAGGTGGGCTGGCAGGATCGGGGTATTTTCTCGACATGCACGACGACGGTCACGTCTCCTTTCGCTTACAGGATGACCTCACCAGAGCAACTAGCAGTGTAGTTTTGCAGCCCGAGACAACCTATCACGTGGCGGGTACCTGGAATGGCTCAACGATCAAGATCTACGTCAACCATCAGTTTGATGGTTCGTTCGGATACGATGGCCCGCTTGTTGCGAACGATGATGAACTGAGTATCGGAGCCTTGCTGCGAACGAATGGCACGATTGGCCAAGGTTATGCCGGCTTGATTGACTCGGTGAGGATTAGCGACGCCGCGTTGACGCGGTTCGGGTTCTTGCCCTTCCCCGGATCCTCCCCCCTCAGTCGGACGGATACGTTCGGGGCGGAGGCAAATCGGTTCACCATCGACTTCATGCCGATTTCGGGCAACACAAATCCCACCGTGGAGCAGGTGAATGCGGGCACGTTCGCCGGTTTTGGAATCGTCGACTACGACTATTACATCGGCGCGTACGAGATCACAAACGATCAATGGAACAAGTTCAAGGCCGAACTGGGCGTTGCGGTCACAGGCACCCCGTTGGATGCGTACGATGAAGGGCCTATCTACAGGGGCACGAACGTTCCGACCGGCATGGCGAGTTGGTACGAAGCGGCGCAGTTTGTCAATTGGCTGAATACAAGCACGGGGCATCAGCCTGCGTACAGGTTCACCGGCACACAAGGTACGAGCGACTATACGTTTGCCGCCTGGTCGGCCGCCGAAGCCGCCGGCGGCACGAATCTCTACCGTCACAAGGACGCCTTTTACTTCCTCCCAACCGACGACGAGTGGTTCAAGGCGGCGTACTGGAACGGCACGAGGTTGCAGGATCTGGCGACGCAGGGTGATACGCTGCATCAGGGTAACGGCACCAGCGGTACGGGATGGAACTATAGCGAGCTTGGACTCTTCTTCGCCACGGATCCTCCTGGGCCGTGGGCCGTAGGCAGTGGGAGCGAGGAACTCAACGGGACGTACGACATGATGGGCAACGCGTGGGAGTGGATGGAGAACCCGTGGGACGATCCAAGCTACGGTGCCGATTCGCGGCGTGGTATACGTGGCGGGAATTGGTACTACGGTTCCAACACTTTTCACGCCTCCTCTTTCAGTCCCTGGAACAGCCCGACGTTCGAAGAATTCAGCATAGGGTTCCGCGTGGCACGTCGCCCTGATTCCTCAACGACAACCGCTATTTTGGATCGTCACATCTTCTACAACGACTCCACCTTCGGCGACGCGATTGCCACTGACAAGACTGCCCTATTACCCGGTGAGACCGCCAGCTTCGCCAACTACACCAGCTACGACCTGGGTATCAACGGCATAATGATTGACGTCACTAACTTGGCAGACCCCCACGCTCTGAACGTCGAGACGATTGGGGATTACTTACGACTTCGCGTGGGCAACGATGACAATCCCGACAGTTGGAGCGATGCCCCAGCGGTACAAACCGTGAATGTACAACAGGGCGAGGGAGACCTTGGATCCGACCGAATTACGCTGACCTGGACGGACAGAGCGATCTCCGACGAATGGTTGCAGGTTACCCTACTTGCCAATGAGTTTACCGGACTGGAAGAGGACGGCGTCTTCTATTTTGGCAATGCCATCGCGGATGCCGGTACTTCAGAGACTGATGCCAAGGTTGACGTGACTGACTTGCTCTTGGCTCGGAACAACCCCCGTACATTTCTCGACCCCGCTGAGATCGACTTCCCCTATGACTACAACCGCGACCAGCGAGTAAACACCACCGATTTGCTGCTGGCCAGAAACAACACGACGAACTTCTTGACGGATTTGAATCTCATTACGGTGCCAGGCAACCAAGGAACGGCGGGGACGGCGGCCGTCCCCGAACCTCCGGCTTTCCTCCTTTCGACCATTGGTGCCGTAGGGCTACTAGCCCTCGGCTGGCGAAAACGAAACAAGGCATAGACACTTTCCTCCCAGGCGATAAGCCAGAGGCAGCCTTCCCGACGCGCACTTTGACGTTGCGGTTTTGTCCGTGATGATCGTCTAGCGTGTCGATTCCCATGGGTCTTGACGGCGGAAAGTCCGTCTACATATAGCGTATTCCTATTGAGGTATTAGCACTAAGGAGACATGACCATGTTTCGCAAGACGTCGTTCCTGGTAGTTACCGTTCTCTTTGCTCTGGCTTCGACTCCCGTTGTCCCAGGCACGTGTTGTGCTGGAGTGATTCTCACGTTTGACGACGTTTCCGCCTACGAAGGGAACAACATCGATGACGTCTTACGTGAGGAGTACGCCCACTTGGGCGTCCACTTCAATAGCGACGGCAGGCACAGCGGCATTGTCAGGGGGGGAGTGAGTAACGGTGATCCAGGCGGCTGGGGTTTGGACGGCACGAACGGCCCGCAGTTCCTGGGGCACAACTGGTGGGGTGTAACGGGGATGATTGAATTTGATTTGCCGATTGAGCAGTTTCAGATCGATGTCGCTTTCACGAGCGTCACGTTCGACGCCTACGGCGATAGCGGACTTCTAGAAAGCGTCGCTTCGCAGAGTTTGGATCGCGGCGAGTGGCAGACGATCAGCCTTTCAGTTTCGGGCATTACGCGTATCGAGTACTCATCGCGTTCTGTCTTCGGCCTGGACAACATGAGATTTACTGCCATCCCCGAACCCTCCGCCCTCATTCTCCTAACCACCGGTCTCAGTGCCCTCGGGCTAATCGTCTACCGCAAGCGGAGACGGCTTCGCAGATAGTTTGTAAACCAACCCAAGATAGATGAGGCATTGTCATGTTCTGCAAAACGACACGAGCGGCTGCTCTTCTGATTGCTGTGGTGGGCGTTGGAGAGGTCTCAGCAGAACCGGTTGACGTAATTGTCAACGGCGGTTTCGAGTCCGGTAACACTGCGTTCACAAGCGAATATGGGCACGGTGACATACACCTCGACGGGCCGAGCTACTACACAATCCTATCCAATCCGGCTGACATGCACCCCGCCGCAGCATCTTTCGGAGACCACACGACCGGATCAGGTTTGATGCTTGCCGCCAACGGGGCCACCGATCCGGACGTGGTCGTCTGGTCTCAGGTCGTGGACGTTGTACCCCATACACCGTATGAGTTCTCTGCCTGGGTCTCGAATTTCGACCCCGCCGCTAATGCTCCTCCCGTGGTGGTGTTCCTTTTCGATCGGTACGTTGCCGGCGTGATTGTCGCGTCTACGCCCGCGGTCTGGCAGCAGTTTTCCGCGGTGTGGGAGTCGGGTGACAACACGTCGGTCGAGATCGAGATCATCAACCGGAGTATTGCACCGGGCGGAAACGACCTTACGTTAGACGATATCTCCATGCGTGCCGTCCCCGCACCCTCCTCCCTAATTCTCCTATCCTCCGGTCTCGGTGCCCTGGGGCTAATCGCATACCGAAGGCGAAGAGCGGTGCCGACACCCGAACGACAGGAGACCTCAGAATGAAGAACCGCTACACATTCACCATACTGACGTTTGCTGCGGCCGTATTGTCCGTATTGTTCGCCCCGGCTTCCGGCGTTTGCGGCCTTTACGAGTTCTCTGACGGCAGCGGGAGGTTCAGGTATCTGTTCTATGCCTATGTTGATGGAGTCGAGATAGACGGCTGGGACTACCGTCGCGCCGACCCGCATGTGGCGAGTCACCTGACGGCCGACGTGGACGCGAATGGTCTGGCGCTGACCTTCACCGCGGCAAGAGCCCAGCAGAAGACGCCCGTAGAGGCATCTGGTATTGCGAAAGAACTAGGCTTCGGAGGCCGCGAGATCCCCTTTACGCTTCTACTGAACTCCTCGTTCTCTACGGATGTTCCGCGCAGCCCATTCGCGATCAACCCTGCCGGACTGATCTTCGACACTTCCGAGAGTGATGAAGGCCAGCCATCTGGAGTTCTGACATACGCCGGCTATATCGATTTCGACGGGGCACGGCACGACTTGAACGCCTCTTTGCCGATGATGGTGCATCGAGTGGGTACGAGCCCGAGTTCCTTTGATGATTCCGGCTATCCCGACGAACTGGCAATGGACTTGCAGGGGTTATGGTGGGACCTCCAATCCCCGGCGAAGCTGTTTGAACGGCCCTTTGGCGATTCCGTGTTTGAACTGCATATGACAAGAGCCTCGGCCCACGCATATGGATCGTACGACGGCGTGTTGATCCCCGAACCGTCCACCCTCACCCTTCTTGCCACCGGCCTCAGCGCCCTCGGGCTGATCGTCTACCGCAGGCGGAGAGGGCTTCGCAGTTGAATACAACCCCAGAAAGGGAGGCATCATCATGGTCTACAAGACGACGTTCCTCTTGGCGATAGCCGTCTTTGTTGGCGTACGCCAACTGTCCGCCGACGTCATCATGCCCACCCCCACTCACCACTATCCGTTTGACGTGGATGCGTCGGACGTGACGGGAACGAATGATGGCTTGCTGGTTGGCGGAGCTTCTATCGTTCCCGATTCCGAACGGGAAAACGTGTTGGATTTGGATGGGGTGAACGACTACGTGTCTCTTCCGTTCTCTGCCCTCCCCTCCGGACCGACGGACACTTCAGTATTCACTATCGCCGGTTGGGTCAAGATAGCCGAGACCATTATCCCCGAAGCACACCAGGGAGGTATCTACGGTGAGCACGCCCGAGGCAGAACCGAAGTCAGAAGTCACTTCGGCGTCGACCGGCTAACGGAATCCGGGGTCGTCTACTTCGAGCATACCTACCCGAACGGCGGAAACTTCCGTTCTCAGTCGAAAATCAACGACCTAGACTGGCACCACGTTGCTTACGTACAAAACGAGGCGGGTAGTTTTCGACGCAAGGTATACATAGACGGTAAGCTGGACATGGCGGACAACTTCCCTGAGAGATACTCAGGTCCGACGCCCTCCCTCTTTCTAATCGGTGCCCACGTAGCCAGAGGGCGTTACACCGAAGGCAGCATCTCCGACCTCCGATTCTACGACGTTGCCCTTTCTGCCGACCAGATTGGCGTGTTGGCCATTCCGGAACCAAGTTGCTTGTGCCTCCTATTGGGATTAGGTGGAGTAGGACTTCTTGCGGTATTCCGGAGACACAAGAGACGAGCGATAGCTCTGATTGCCGGGGTGATTCTGGTGGTTGTCGCTCAGCCTGCACCGAGGGCAGAAGCCAACATCGAGGAAGATCCGCCGCAGGCTTCAACCGTCGACGTGTGGAACGGAGCAACGATTACCGACCACTCGCCCGTCGGAACCACTTATCCTTTCTCAATAGACAATGTGTTGGGAGGAGTGAGCTTTGCTGGGCAAACCCCAATCCGAAACTGCATCTTCCAGAACTCCGCGTCCACTCCTCAGTTCTTAGAGTGGGAAATCAGCGAGCCTACCACGATAGCCAGAGTCGGTGTGTTCCTACAACATGACAGTTCGGATGTCGACAAGCGGCGGGCACTGGATGTCACTATTCTGGCAAAGGCTAATCCTGCGGATACGTTCACTCCGATCCTCACTCAGGCCCTGTCCGATCCCGTTGCCGGAGATTCCTACGGCGGCGGACAGTTCGGAACGTCCAACGTTGACTATTCCTCAGTCTTGGACGTGAACGGTTTCGTTGCCGACGCCCGTTTCTTTCGGGCGGAGTTTACTCCAAACACCGTTGGGGCATCCGGCAGTGTCGGAGTGCGCGTGTTGGAACTGGACGGACATCCAGTCCCGGAGCCGGGAAGCATGGCACTCTTGGTATGTGGAGCATTCACTCTCTTGGGCTTCGCTTGGCGAAGACGAAGTTCCAAAGGAACGAGATTATTTATTGGAGGGCGTTGAGATGAGATTTACGAGACAAGCGGCTGCTTTGCTGATTGTGATGATGGGGGTGGGGGAAGTTTGGGCGAATCCAATCTCAGGAGTATTGGTCAGTCATTCCGGTGCCACCAACCCAATCTCTGAGGGATGGCATCGAGGCCCGAATGGCGGAGGGGTCTCTGAGTCGCCGATTGTCGACGACGAAGGATTTGATGCTTGGATCATTGACGACAATTCGGGTGGTGGCGACCTTGAGTATCAGCTCTATCCCTCGGCATCTGAGCATGCGGCGGCGTTCTCTCAGGGCTGGAAATACACGGCAAGAGTGAAAGTGGCTGAAGTCCCCGATTCCGCTGATAGGGGTTGCTTCCTCGGATACGGGACGGACGCCGTGAGATTCTACATCGACCTTGGCACGGAGGCCGACGGCGACCCCATACTGCGTCTTCTTGGCCCTCCGGACATGGTCTTTGTTGGCGACGGTCTAGGCCCCGGCTACCATCTCTACGAAATGCAGTACGACCCCGCCACCACGCTGGCGACTGTATCTGTGGACGGTATTCAATTGACGGACAGCTACGGAGGATACGTGGGTGGCGGCCCCGACCGTGTTCTCTGGGGCTCCGGCTTCAACGGAACGGGTGAAGGTCGTTGGAACATGGTGAACTTTGAAATCATCCCAGAGCCTGCAAGCACCGCACTATTGGTTTGCGGAGCATTGGGGCTGCTCGTGTTTGGATTCAGACGCAGAAGACGAACCGTTGCGGCAGTGATCGTTGTAGCGGTCTTGGCAGTGGGAGTTGGCGAAGTTTGGGCAGACCCAATCTCGGGTGACGTCATCTCTTGGCATGCGTCTTCGGGTGTTCCGCCCTGGCACTCATCGCTCCCGGCCGAAAACCGATTTGAGATCATCAACACATCGTCGTTCGTCCAATACCACGATCCGGAGTACCTCGAAGTCAACGATACGGGTAACTCCCCTAATGTACGGGTCGAGAAGCACGACGTACCCGGCATTCACACAGACGACCCTTGGGCATGTCAAATGGAAGTCAAGGTGATTTCTCACCAGCGCTCCAGAGAGCCGGATTACGCAGGGTCTGCGGGGATCACCGACCAGGGAGGGCAAGGGCTGATCCTGTTCGCCATAGATCAGGTTGGCCTCTACAAGAAAGGGACCATGTTGCCGGAAGACTGGTATCCGATGGACACCACCAGCGACTTCCACACCTATCGTATCGTCAAAGACTCGTCGGTGGTCAGCCTTTTCGTCGATACGTTCGACGCACCAGTTCTGACAGTTCAATACGATGAACTAGTCCCTTCCGGTACATCGGAATTGGAAATGGCTGAGACCTCGAATTACGGGACTGGCAACTTCTACATTCGCAGTTACGCAGCGAACGTTTCCGGAACATACATCCCCGAGCCCGGCACCACCGCACTCTTGCTATGTGCAGCGATTACGCTGCTGGGCTTTGCCTGGAGACGCAGAAGGCAAGCGGCTGCTCTTGTTGTTGTGGGGATCGTGTTCGTGGGAGTGGAGGAGGTTTCGGCGGAGTCGATCGAGCTGATCGTCAACGGGGATTTTGAACTCGGAAACACAGGCTTCAGCAGCGACTACCCGTACACGCCCGGCACTACGGGAGCGGCGGCTCAATACGATCTGACTACGGACCCGGGGAAATCGCATCCTGCGGTAAACGATCCGTCGTATGGCGACCACACAACCGGGTCGGGTCTGATGATGGCGGTCAACCCGGGTTCGACCCCCGGCGTCGTCGTCTGGTCGCAAAGCGTGGGCGTTACGCCCTACGCTCCATACACGTTCTCGGCTTGGATCTCCAACTGGGCTCGAGAGGGCCGTTCGCCGGCCGAACTGGATTTCCTCTTCGACGGAACGTCGCTGGGCACCTTCCAGGCACCGGCCACGCCGGGGGTCTGGGACGAATTCACCGCCACTTGGGCCTCGCAGGGCAAGACGCCGATCACCGTTGAGATCATCGATCGGAATCTTGCAAGCAACGGCAACGACTTCGCTTTGGATGACCTCAGTCTGCGACTCGGCCCCGGATCGCCCGCCGTTTGGGCAGATCCGGTCGAGTTGATCGTCAACGGCGGCTTTGAAGTCCCGGTAGTTGCGCCGGCTCGGTATCGCAGGCTGACGACGGGATCCACGGCAATGACGGGATGGGACGTGATCTCGGGAAACGTCGACGTCGTCGACGAGTCCTTCGCGACGGGTTTGCCGTACGAAGGAGAACAATGGGTCGATCTCAACGGCGACGTGGCCGGTGCCATCGAGCAATCGTTCGCCACCGAGGCGGGACTAGTGTACAAGTTGTCGTTTCGGTACGCGAACAATGCGGGAGCGACGGAAACCGTACATGGCCGCGTAACGGTGACCGGCAACGACACGTTGCTCGAAGCCATGCTTTCCCATGCCGACTCGAGGCGTGACGACATGGACTATCGGCTCTTCAGCGAGTCCTTCATTGCCGATTCTTCGACGACCACGTTGCGATTCGAGTCGCTCACCGCCGATGGCCGTTCCGGCATCGCCTTGGACCGTGTGAGCCTCATTCCCGAGCCAGGCAGCACCACATTGTTGTTGTGCGGGGCATTTGCTTTCTTGGGCGTTGCCCTGCGAAAGAGACGGCGGTCGAAGACTTCATCTATGTAGGAGGACGTTGAGATGTTCAGGTTGGCGATGCTTGGGGCGGTTGGGGTTCTGTCTGTTGGCGTTGGCTTGGCGGAGGCAGAGTGTGTCGTCTGTAATGATGGCAGTTCGGCTGAAACCGATCTGCCGAACTACGACCCGGGGCCGGCCGCCGATCAGACGGCCAAGGCATGTTACAATCCGATTGACGGCATGTTCACGGTATCCGTCAACAACATATGGAGTTGGGCCTTACTCAGTCCGGGCCTCTATCGAGCCGACGTTACCGAGGTGGTCGCCGCTACCGGCAGTCTTCCGACGGCACCGAGTGTGTTCTTTTCTGCCGGTCAGAACGTCGTGGGAGAGGCATCCTTTACCGAACCGTTGAACTACACCGATCTTCCCCTCGGCGTTCTTTTCGATCCAAGCCCTTCCATTGCGGAGTTGGAGGCTTTAGTTGCCTCGGACCAACTCAAGTTGGAGTATTCCACCGGTCTCGGGACCCCCATGCAAGTTGGCGATGTGTCCATCTGCATCCCGGAACCCGCCAGTGTCGGCTTGTTGCTATGCGGAGCACTTGCTCTTCTGGGATTCGCCCGGCGAAAACACGGGAAGGCACATCGGTGAGTCGGTTCCGCCGGAGTTGCCCGGCGACGAGAGGTGTCGAGGGAAGCTGTCGCTTGTCGATGGACACGGCTTAGGGCCTGTCCGGAAACAACTTCGCAGTTCTTCGGGCGAATCATCACACGGAGTGTGATGGCTACCATGAAGCGGACGAAGTTGTTTCCGGACAAGCCCTTAGCTCGGCTTCTTCAGCCCCAGACGTGCCACGCGCGAGGCGAGCGTCGTGGGGCGGACGCCGAGCAGTTCGGCGGCGCCGTCGGGGCCGTAGATCTTCCAGCCGGTGCGGCGCAGGGCCAAGAGCAGGTTCTCGCGCTCGCGACGCTTTATCTCCACGTCGGGCAGAACGTCGTCGGCCGCGGCACTCGGATCGTCGTCGGCCTCGGCCATGGGCGGCCCGCCGAGGCCGTCGCCGGCCAGGTCGAACTGAAGACCGCCCGACTGTGAGGTGATCACCGCCCGCTCGATCACGTTGCGCAACTCGCGGACGTTTCCCGGCCAGTCGTATTGCTGCAACTGGAAGATGTTCGCCCGAGTCAGGCGTGGCTGGGGGCGGTGGAATCGCCGCGCCGCCCGTTCTACGAAATGGGCCGCCAGCAGCGGGATGTCTTCCGGCCGGCGGCGCAGCGGAGCGACCTCCAGTGGAAAGACGTTCAACCGGTAGAAGAGATCCTGGCGGAAGCGGCCGGCGTCGGCCTCCTCTTTGAGCCCTCGGTTGGTGGCAGCGATGATCCGCACGTCGCAACGCCGGGTGCGCTCCTCGCCGACGCGCTCGAATTCCGACTCCTGCAAGACCCTCAGCAGCTTGCCCTGCAAGGCCAACGGGATCTCGCCGACTTCGTCGAGGAACAGGGTCCCGCCGTCGGCCAACTCGAAGCGTCCCGCGCGGTCTTTCACGGCGCCGGTGAACGCTCCATGCACGTGGCCGAAGAACTCGCTTTCGTAGAGTTCTCTGGGCACCGACGCGCAGTTGACGCGGATCATCGGATGCTCGTTGCGGGGGCTGCGTTTGTGGATTTCGCGGGCGACCAACTCCTTGCCGGTTCCCGACTCGCCCAAGATCAACACGCTGGCGTCGGTCGGCGCGACCAGTTCGACCTGTTGCAGGACGTTCTGCAGCGCGGCGCTGCGGCCGACGATGTCGCCGAAGGCGTGGGCCTCGCGAACCTCTTCGCGGAGGTAGTCGCGTTCGAGTTCGAGTTGGCTCTTGAGATGCTCGATCTCCTCGAACGCCCGGGCGTTGGCGATCGCCGTGGCAGCGTGGTCGGCGAGGATCCGCATCCAGATCATGCCGTCCGGCCGGGGGCTTGTGCGCACAAAGACGACCAGCGCCCCAAGCACCTCTTCCCGATAGACCAACGGCTGACCCGCATATCCGCAGATGCCCTCGCTCTCGGCCCAGCCGGGCCGGGTGACCCATTGGGTGTCATTTTCGAGATCGGTTACCAGGGCGGGTCTTCCGGTGGCGGCGATCTGGCCGACGATCCCGCCTCCCATGGGAAAGCGCCGATAATCGCCGCTTAAGCGGCTCCAGTCGGCTCCGGGGGTTTGAGGATTCCCGGCACTGGCGACCAAATGCAGACACGACGATCGCTGCGTACATTCCGCCTGCATCGACGGCGGGCACGTATCGCACGAGCCGTCCGGCGGCGCGATCAACCAGATCCGCGCCAACGCCACCTGGGGCCGCTTTGCCAGGCGTTGAACGATGGTCCGCAACAGATCATCGATCGAGCGCTCCCGGGCCATGTCCAGCAGGAGTTCCTTGATCGATTCGTATTCGGGCTGGTAGTCGGGTCCAATCACCATGGCGTCCAATTATAACGCATCTGCGTGGCAGGGCAACGCATAGTCGTGCGCAACGCAATTTCGTTATTTGCCCTGCTGGCTCCGGTTCAATATAACCTTTTTGACAGCAACAACTTACAGAATTCTGCCTCGTTTGGCGCAAGGCTTGCGTTTTGTCCGTGCGCCGGCCTGAAGCCAGCGGGCTTCGCTTAGGACAACCCTCTGAAACGAAGGAATTCGACATGATCAAGGCCGCTGATGCAGATCTCCGCAAGAATTTGGACCCTGCCATCAAAGAACCCGTGTTGACCGTCGACGAACTGAGCAAGTCGTTGAATGTGTCGACCAAGACCATTTCGCGGTGGCGCCGACAAGGGTTGGTCAGCTTCCGCTTTATCAGCGACGGCCACCCGCGCGTCGGCTTCCTGCAAAGCTCGGTCGACCGATTCGTGCGGCAGAATCCCCAGCGTGTGGGGCGTGGTGCGACGTTTAGCCGTCTGGCCGAAGCCGAACGGCAGCGGGTTCTCGACCGCGCCCGGTCGATGGCCCACGCAGGCCGTACGCCGAGCGAAGTGACGAAACAACTGGCCGACGAAACCGGCCGCAGCGCCGAGACGATTCGCGGAATCCTCAAGCAGTACGACCGGGGGAACCCCGACGCGGCGATCTTCCCCGACCATTTCGGGCCGCCCCGCGAAGAAACGCGTCGGGGCATCTTCCGGAAGTATCGCCGGGGCGAGACGATCGAGGAATTGGCCAAGCAGTTCGGCCGCACCAAGGCCAGCATCCGCCGGATCGTGGCCGGGATGCGTGCCCACCGGATTGCCGGATTGCCGCTGGACTTCATCCCCAACGAGAATTTCCCGAAGGTGCGCTCGGAGAAAGCGATTCTCGCGGCGATGCCCGCCGGCGATAAGCCTGCCAGGAAGATGAGTCGCCCGTCGGGCTTGCCGCCGTACTTGGCCAGTCTTTACGAAGTGCCGCTGCTAAGCCGGGAGCAGGAACAGCACCTGTTCCGCAAGATGAACTACCTGAAGTATCGGGCTAGCGAGTTGCTTGAGCGCCTCGACGCGGAGCAACCCAGCACTCGGCTAATGAACCGCATCGAGCGGCTGTACGAAGAATCGGTCGGCACGAAGAATGAAATCGTGCGCGCGAACCTCCGGTTGGTCGTTTCGTTGGCCAAGCGTTACGTCAGCCCGACACAGAGCCTGTACGACCTGATCAGCGACGGCAACGTAACGTTGATGCGGGCGGTGGAGAAGTTCGATTTTGCCCGCGGCAACAAATTCAGCACCTATGCCACGTGGGCGATCATCAAGAACTTCGCCCGTTCGATTCCGGACGAATCGCGGCGGCTGCACCGATTTCGCACCGGCCACGACGAGATGCTCCTGGCGGTGGAAGACGTACGCACGGACGAGGAGGGCCTGGAGGTGGCGGACTTGCATCGCCGCGACCAGGTGAAGAAGATCCTCGACCGGCTCGACGAACGGGAGCAGAAGGTGATCATCCATCGTTTCGGCCTTTCGCGAAACCGCGAGCCGTTGACGTTGAAGGAGGTCGGCGCGCTGTTGGGCGTGAGCAAGGAGCGGGCACGGCAACTGGAAGTCCGCGCGATGGGCAAACTGCGAGACGCCGCCGATCAGGAGAAGATCGAAGTTTGCTGAGACCGGCCGACGTTTCCCACAACCCGAGTACCCACCCGTGCTCTCGGAGCAAGAAGATGCCGAGAATCGATCCGGTCGATGCCGAAGACGCCGACGCCAAAGCGCAGCAGTTGCTGGCCGAGGTGCAAGCCGACTGGGGCATGACGCCGAACATTATCCGCACCCTGGCCCATTCCCCCGCCGCGCTAGAGGCCTACTTGGACTTCAACAAGGCGCTGGGCAACGGCGTGCTTCCCGCGGAACTTCGCGAGCAGATCGCGTTGACGGTGGCCGAGGTGAACGGCTGCGACTACTGTCTGGCCGCCCATTCCGCCATCGGCGGATCGGTCGGGCTAAGCCGCGACGCAATTGCCGACAGCCGCCGCGGCGTCTCTCCCGAGCGGAAGGTCCGCTCCGCGCTGCAATTTGCCAGACAAATGGTCCAGCAACGCGGATGGGTTCGCAACGGCGACCTTTCGCAGCTTCGAGAGGCCGGCTACAACGACCGGGAAATCGTGGAAATCGTGGCCCACGTCGCGATGAGCATCTTTACGAACTACTTCAATCACATCGCCGGCACGGAGTTGGATTTCCCGAAGGTCCCCGAGCTGGCCACCGTTTGACCCGCCATGAAGATCGTCCATCTCGTCGCCGGTGCCGGCGGCATGTATTGCGGAAGCTGTATGCACGGCAACACGCTGGCCACGGCCCTTTCGGCCGCCGGCCACGACGTCTTGCTGGTGCCGCTCTACACGCCGTTGCGGACCGACGAAGGCAACCTGAGCATCGACCGGGTGGCGTACGGCGGGATCAACGTCTACCTGCAGCAGCAATCGGCCCTGTTTCGCCGCACTCCCTGGCTGTTCGACCGGCTGTTGGATCGTCCCAAACTGCTGCGCTGGCTCAGCAGCCGCAGTGGCAGCACGCAGCCACAGCGCCTCGGGGCGATGACGGTCTCGATGCTGCGGGGTGAGGAGGGCCGACAACGCAAGGAACTTGAGAAGCTGCTGCGCTGGCTTCAGCGCGACGTCCGCCCGGAAGTAGTCCACCTCTCAAACGTGATGCTGGCCGGCACCGCCCGAGAACTCACCGCCCGGCTCGACGTGCCGGTCGTCTGTACGCTTTCCGGCGAAGACGTCTTCCTCGAAAAACTCCCCGAGCCCCATTACTCGGAAGCTCGGGCCGTGCTGCGCGAGCGGGCGGGCGATCTGGCGGCTTTGGTGGCGATGAACGGCTACTACGCCGACTTCATGGCGGACTATTTGGACCTGCCGCGCGAGCGGGTTCGCGTGATACCGCCGGGCTTGAATCTGAACGGCCACGGCTCGCATCTGCGTGCCGAACCGATACCGCCAGACCCCTCGCGGCCGATGACCATCGGCTACCTGTCACGGATCTGCCCGGAAAAGGGGCTCCATCAGTTGGTCGAGGCCTTTCGGCAGTTGGTTGCCGACGACGAGTTGCCGCCGTTGCGTTTGGCGGTGGCCGGATACCTCGGCGCCGACGAACGGCCGTATCTCGAAGAGATCCGCACGCAGCTTACCGGCTGGGGTTTGGCCGACCGGTTCGAGTACGCCGGCGAATTGGACCGGGCGGGGAAAATCGCCTTCTTGCAGTCCGTGGACGTGATGAGCGTGCCGAGCGTTTACCCGGAAAGCAAAGGGCTGCCGATCCTGGAAGCCTGGGCCAACGCCGTGCCGGTCGTACTGCCCGACCACGGGGCGTTCTCCGAGTTGGTCCGCGATACGGGCGGCGGGTTGCTCTGCGAGCCGGACGATCCGCAGTCGCTGGCGGCCGGGCTGAAGCAGATGATCCTGGATCGCGAGTTGGCAGCCGTTTGTGGCCGCGAAGCACATCAAGCCGTCGGTCAGCGCTACGGCGCGCCGCTATTGGCCCAACGGACGATCGCCCTGTATCGCACGGTCCGTTCGCGCTTCGAGGCGGTGTTGTGCAGCACGCCGTAGCGGCGGGCAGTGGGCAGCCGTTTGAGGAATTGCACGCCCAGTCAGTCTCTCGCAGCTTGCAGGGCGAGGGGGTTCTCGGGATCGAATTCCAACAACGGCCAGACGAGTTCGCCGCGCTCTTGAGCGGCGGCACTGTGGTAAGCTCCCAGCCTCAGTGAGTTGGAATCCAACCAGAGGACAACGCGGCGAAACTCCTCCGCAGTGATCTTCCCGGTTTGCAGCAGCTTGCGATGCGTCTCGTCTAGCAGGGCCTTGCCCATACGCGACTCACGGGCACCGAAACGGCCGGCCACGGTCCGATAGCCTCCGTGGCGGGGCGTGAGGCCCAGGTCGTGGCCGTCGGCGTGGAAGTAGAAGGCGTAGGGTTCCAGCGCGTCGTACTCGGCATTATCTAGCCCCGTCTTCTCCGTCTGATGGCACGGAACGCACGTCCTTTCTAGAACCGGTTTGGCCAGCAGCGCGTACGACGTGGGCACCGGTCCTAGCGAAGTCTCCGGCTGGATGACCGACGGCGGGCGCCGAAACGCCAGCTTGGGAGCCGAGACGCGGGGAGCCCGCCACTTGTCCTCGTGGCAGCCCACACAGGAGAGGTGCTCGCCGGGATGGACGTACGTGCCGGAGCGCATCGACTGGATCGCCATGCCGCGTTCATCGAGCGCTTGAAAGAGGATCTCGCATCCGACCGGGGCCTGGAAATGGGCGCTGCCGTCGCTTTCGACGGGAACGGTGCCCAACGCAATCCGCGGCAATCCGCCTTGCGAATAGCCGACCTGACGCCGATGGTCGATGCCGCTGCTCCAAGGCTTGGGAACGAGCCGGAGGATACGCAGCGCCGTGATCTGCGTGCCCGGCGGCCACGGCTGGTCGGCGTCGTAGACGTTCACCACGCTGATCAGGGCCGATTGCGACCGGGCATCCCGTTGCGCCGCGGCTTGTGTCGTGTGTGCCGGGATCACCGGCGGTTTGGTTCGTGGCCGCAGCGGGCGCGGGCACTGGCCGCCCCGGGCGGTGAGCAGTTCCATGTTTCCAAAAGCGTCGACCAGGACCACGGCGTTGCCCTGGTAGGACGCCAGGTAGTACGAATCGCTCAGCGGCCACGGCGTGAGGAATTCCGCATCCGGCGATCGATAGTTCCGCGACGTTTCGCACGAGACCTCCGCACCGCGGATGAAACGTATCTGGGACATGCGGTTGTCGTCGGGAATCGAGGTGTCGATCGCGACCAGCACGCCGGGCGTCGAGCCGTGATGGATGCCGGCCACCGCGACGTACTTCCCGGAGGCGTTCGGGATTGCGCGAATATGAAACTCCGCCCAGGGCCGGTCGCCGCGTCCGTCGTAGGCCTTCTCGGTCAGATCCAGAGTGTCATGCGGATACGCGTAGTTGCCGTGCGGCGCGCGGGGATCGCGCCCGTCGGGATAGCTCGTCCAGATGTGGTGCCCGGCCGAAAAATCGCGATCGACGTAATCCCAGCGGGTGTAGACCAGGCGTCCGTCGTTGTCGACCGTGGGAAACAGCTCGCTCGTTTCGTGCCAACTCAACGGTATCACGTCGCTGCCGTCGGCTTGCATGCTGAAGAGCGTGCCACAAGCCTGGGGCACGAACGAGAGGCAGCGCGCCGAAATCCAACGCCGAAAGGAGATGAACGCGACGCGGCCGTCGGGCATGAAGCAGGGTTCGACGTCCGGGAACCAACTGTCGGTGAGTTGCTCGATCGTGGCTCCGTCAACTTGGGCTTTGAAGATATGATACGGTGCGTCCGGGCCGAGCCGCTTGGCCAAGAGAACGGTCCGGCCGTCGTAACTGAGATCAAAGGCGAAGTGGTACTCACCGGGGAAGTTGACCAGCCGCTTGCCCTGATGGCGGCCGTTTTCGATGACCGCATCCGTCAACAACGGCGCAACACTCGGGGCGGCCGTCTTGTAACCGCTCAACGCGAACAACCCCGGCCGCGCCACTTCGTCGGGGTCCGATTCGCCCTCCGGAGCGCGATGTGCCAGGGCGGGCCAGTCGCTCGTCTTCGGCGAATTGCGAATCAGGCCGTTTTCGTATCCGCCTCCCACACCCCAGGGGGCAATATGGATGCAACCCTGATAGCCGGTACCGCGGCTGAAGATGATCTGCTCGAACGACAGCAATGGGTTGCTCAGCGCCAGCCGCCGTCTGACGGCGCAAACTTCGAGGAAGAGTTGTGTTTGCTGCGCTTCGCTGTCCGCGACGTTCGACCGCTCGCGCAACTCTGCCAACGCCGCGCCGGCCCAAGCGAGATCCGGCGTCCCGTGGAGCGTTCGCAGGTTTTCGAGCAATGCCCCCGTGCGGCGTAAGACGACGTCCACGGGCGTCTTGTCGGCGGGGTGGATCAGCGAGTGGGCATCGACCACGATGTGCCGCGACTCTTCCAGGCGGCAGCACGGCCGCTGCATGTCTCGCTTGACGGCTGCCAACTCGTGCATCCACATGGCACGGACTTCCGGCGCCGGCGTCGTGTCCACAACGCGGTCTTGCGACGCCCCGTCGGCCGCACCGGCGTGCGGCGACGTAGTCCCCAGCAATACGACTGCGGCCCACACGGCCCTTGTATAGACTTGCCGATCCATCGTGCTCATCTCCCTCTCGCGCCGCTGCATCGTGTAACACAGGGGCAGGTCGTCGACGACGTCATCCCGCAACCGGGTGATTCGAGTTTGAGGTGTCGATACGGCCCTGTCAAGCCGCCGCCGCATGCTGGCTTCCACGGCAGGCAGGGAGTAGGATGTTCGTAGGTTGCGGCGGGAGATCGCCCGATGACGTGCAGGCCGGTTCGTTCGTCCGCTTTCCTAACGAAGGAGAACCACGACCATGAAGCGAAACCTCTGGATTCTCGTCGCCGTCTGCGGCGTGGTACCGGCCGGCGGGGCGGAACCTTGCCTCGAGAAAGCCGACCTCTTCCAGGCGGAGGCCGACGGGTACAAGACGTATCGCATTCCCGGCATCGTCGTGGCCACCGACGGCAGCGTGTTGGCCTATTGCGAAGCGCGGAAGGCGGGCCTCGGCGATTGGGAGGATATCGATGTCTTTCTGCGGCGCAGCACCGACGGCGGCAAGACGTTCTCGCCACGGATGCTGATTCACGACGCCGGTGGCGACACGGTCAACAACCCGGCCGCGATCGTCGACCGCTCGGGCCGCGTTCACTTCCTCTACTGCATCAACTACGCCCGGTGTTATTACACCTACAGCGAGGACCGCGGCAAAACGTTTGCCGCACCGCGAGAGATCACGCCGACGTTCGAGCAATTCCGCCGCGACTACGACTGGAACGTGATCGCTACGGGACCAGGACACGGCATTCAGTTGAAGAACGGACGCCTACTGATGCCGGTCTGGATCTCGACCGGCGGAAAGCGTCATCGGCCCTCGGCCGTGTCGACGATCTACAGCGACGACCGCGGCCGCTCGTGGCACCGCGGCCAGATCGTCTGCAACCACCCCGAGCCGTTGGTCAATCCCAGCGAGACGTTGGCCGTGCAACTCTCCGACGGCAAAGTGTTGCTTAACATTCGCAACGAGAACCGCAGCTATCGCCGCGCCCTTTCGACCAGCCGCGACGGGGCGACCGGTTGGTCCGAGGTGCGTTTCGACAAAACCTTGTTCGAGCCGGTCTGTATGGCCGCGCTGATCCAGCTTCCGCGGCCGTTCGCCGCCAACGACGGCACGTTTCTGTTCGTCAACCCCAACAGCCGGGAAAACGAGCAGGACTACGGCTGGCGGCGTTCGCGCGAGAATCTCACCGTGCGGATCAGCCGCGACGATTGCCGCACGTGGCCTGTGTCGCGAGTGATCGATGCGGGGATCAGCGGCTATTCGGATCTGGCCGTCGGGCCCGACGGCACCATCTATTGCCTCTACGAACGCGGCGGCGAGCGCGGACACGCGTGGAAGTACCTGACGCTGGCTCGGTTCAATCGCCAGTGGGTCGACGAATGATAGGAGCGTGTGGCGTGCCTGCCATCCTGCCACTCTGTAACAAATCGGGTGTCATGCCCACGCTTGCGTGGGCATGCTCGTGGTGTCGGTTAACATGCCCACGCAAGCGTGGGCATGGCACCCACCGGTTTGGCATTGGGGGAGCGCTGATCATAGTCTGTCTGTTCCGGGGAGCGCTCGCCGCAGCCACCGAGGCGACTGCGCCGGAGCCGGGCACGCACGGGCACTACGCCGTGCTGACGGCCTCGCCGCACGGGGAAGCGCCGATGGCGGCGGTCGACGTCGTCTTCGGGCCGCGAGAGGATGTCGACGGTGCCGAGTATCTCTGGTGGCAACTCGGCGTGTCGGTCGCCGACGGGGAAGGCAAGCCGCAGACGCAAGTCGTCGTTCGCGGGCTGACGGCCGGGAATCCCCTGGAACCGGGCGGCGAGAAGACGTCCTTCGCGCGATACCTGGTGCGAATCCCCCACACCGGCGAGACGCTCGAATACCGCGACCCCCATTCGCAACAAGCCCTGTTGCCCTGCTGGCGCGACTTCCGGCGACACTTCATCCCCCGCCGTGCCCCCGGCAGCCGGTCGCGGCGCGGAATGCCCGAGTCGTGCAACTTCCTCGGTCACGTGCTCACACTGCGTTGGGCCGGTTACGGCGTCGCCTGGGAGCCGTGGGAGGACGTGCGCGTGCTCACGCCGGACCGTGAGCTGCTGGTGGGTACCGGCCGCGGCTTCAAGGATCGCGAAGGACGTCGGCTGCCACAGGAGCCCGAGCGCCGAAACTACGACTACGTCCCCTTCACCGCCGACGACTACCGGGTGATGATCCGCGCCGGCGTGAACCTCTTCACCGTGCGGCCGGCCCAGGAGCCTTTCGTCCGCGGCGAGTCGGTCTTCTACCATCGCCCGGCCGAGGGCGAGCCGGCGCTTAGGTATCCGGCCGATCTCTATCGCAGCAGCTACCTCGGCCCCACGATGTTCATGGACGAGCCGACGATCATCATGATCGGCGACGAGTTGATCCACAAGTCGCTACGTTACTTCAGCGACGCCGCCGCACTGATCCGCGCTCGGGTCGAAGCCCGCTACCACGACTCGGGAAACTACGGGGCGTACCGGCTCGAGGCGAGCTTGCAGCGGCGGGGCGTCGAGTTCGGGGCGATGCGTTTGATGCAGTGGGACTATCCCTCGTGGGAAACGGTCTTCGAGACGGCCCATTATCAGATGCAGGGCGGGCTGGCGGGAATTGTCCACGAGGGTCGCTATCAGCTTCAGCCGTTCGACGAAGCGGTCGCCCGCCGGGTGCCGAAACGCCGCCACACGGCCGAAGAGATGCTCCGCTACCACTTCGCCCTGTTGCGCGGCGGGACCCGGCCGCTGGGGAAACACTGGGGTACGAGCATCTACGGCCAGTGCGATCCGCAGATTGCCGGGCAGGCCGTCACGCTGGCCTACGACATGGGCGCCCGCTACGTCTGGTTCTGGACGTCCGACCACGACCATCACCTGCCGTGGCCCGAGCAACTCGAACTGGCCCGGCGGCTGCAAGTCCACGCCCGAAAACACCCTCGCAAATCGATCTACGCTCCGACACCGACGCGCGACAAGGCGATCGTGATCCCCTCTCCGTACTTCCCGTCGTTACGCAATCTATGGTGGGTCCGCGAACTCGATCCCGACGGCAAGAACGAAGCCGCCCGGGCGTATCACCGTCTGATGGGCCGCGTGTTGACCGCCTACCGCGAGGCGCTCGACGCCGGCGAGGACTTCGATATCCTGATCGACACGGGGAAGGAGATTACGGGCTATCGCAAGATCGTGCGGGTCGATGCGCGGCCGTAGCATGCCTGAATCGCGCCGGTGCTGCCCGCTAATCCTCCGGCAGCAGAGCCAGCGTACCGACGTCGTCGCCGAGTTGCAGGACGAGCTTTGCGCCGGGTTCTCCCCGCAACCAGACACCGGTTGCCGCGCTGTGTAGCCAACCGTCGTCGGCAGCCCCTTGAGATTTGTATTCGCCGCCGGCCAGAACGAACAGTTCGGGGACCTTGCTGTCGCGATCGACGACCCAGACCTCCGGCACGCTCAGCTTGGCGTAGAAGGGCATCTTCTCGGCCGTCTCGTCGCCGGGACTGCGAATCTCGACGACGGCCGTCGGTGGACCCTCGAAGTACTCGTTGCGATCGATCGCGAGACGATCCGGCGTCAAGAGCAGGAGATCCGGGATGCGGTAGTCGTTGGGCCATCCGCCAATCGAGGCCAGATTGATCTGGTGATAGACCTTATTGCCCCGGGGACGAGTCCAGTGTACTCGCAGCCAGGCCTCGATGGCCCCCTCCAACTCCTGGTGGTTGCGGTTGGGCATCGGCGGCATGTGCAGCACTCCTTCCCACATCTCGTCCCAACGATCGGCTCCGGTACGCCGTCGCATGGCGAGCACGTCCGGCAGCGCTTCCGGCATCACGGCTTTCATCGCACAAGTCCTCGAGGCTTCGGCCTGCCCGACACAATACTCACGGAGATCCGAGACGAACAACGTTCAGTATAGCGACAGCGCGTGGACGTTGCCAGCGCATCTTCCTCTCGCACAAGGACTTCCCGCCGGCCAAACCCCGAGATTCCTGCGGCGAGAAAGGCGGATACTCCATGCATGGCCGCCGTAAGCTACGTTTTAGATGAAGGCTCGTGAACTGCAGCGGCTTCTCGGGCCGAGAAGAGCGTCACGTTTACATACCACCCATTCGAGCAAACCACGTTCGGCAAGGCTACGATACGTCGGTCCGTCTCCGGATGGTCTTTCGTCTTCTTCACACATTGTTTCTAGCGTGATCCGCGGCGGGGCCGAGCGTCGGTCGGATGCCGGGCGGCAGGCGGAAATGAAGTTGTAGGAACCGCAGGCTAAGAACCGTCCGGAGCCCAAAGTGTTAAAGAAATTCGTCCCCGAGCCGGCCGACGTCAACGTACCTCAACAATCCACGCAACTCACTTCCAAAGCCCAGGCACTGAACTTGTTCCTGGTCGGGTTCCTGGTGTTGTTTCTCGAGCTGGCGTGCATCCGCTGGTTTGCGGCCCAGGTGATCTTCCTGCAGTTCTTCACCAACCTCGTGTTGATCGCGTGTTTCCTGGGCATGTCGTGCGGATGCCTGGCCGCCCGCCAGCCGCGCGATTGGCTGGGCCGGTTTCCCTGGCTTGCGTTGAGCACTTTCACATTGGCCGTGCTGACGTTCTCGGCCTATCACTACTGGGAAGGCGTGGCCATCGACGTGGGTAACCAGGGGTCGCCGCAACAGGTCTTCTTCGGCACCGAAGATCGCAATCCGGACGTGGCCCAATTCGTGGTCCCCATCGATCTGATCGCCGGCGTGTTCTTCGTGCTCATCGCCCTGCTGTTCGTGGGCCTCGGCCAGGTGCTCGGCCGGGCGTTCGACGCCTATCCGCGGCGCGTCGTCGGATACACTCTGAACATCGGCGGGAGCCTGGCCGGTATCGTCGCCTTTACGATCATCTCCTTTGCACAAGCCCCGCCGGTGATCTGGTTCCTGATCGGCTTCGCCGGCGTGGCGTTTCTTTTGCACAGGCAGCGCGGACTCACCGCACTGCGCGCGGGCGCGCTGGTGCTGCTGCTGTCGCTGGTCGGCGTGACTTCCGTCAGTTTCGCCGAAAACGAGGAGTCGCACTGGTCGCCGTATTACGCGGTCTCGCACGAGAAACCGAGCGGGAAGATCGCCGTGAACACGATCGGCCATCAGAGTATGGTCCCGTTCGATCGGGCCGGGTCGGTCTATTCGCTGATCCACTTGCTCAAGCAACACGCCGGCGGCCGGCCGTTCGAGGATGCGTTGGTCATCGGCGCGGGTTCCGGAAACGACGTCGCCCACGCCCTGCGTCACGGGGTCGAGCACGTCGACGCGGTCGAGATCGATCCGGCCATCCAGGAGATCGGCGTACGTTTCCATCCCGACCGGCCGTACGACGACCCGCGCGTGACGCCGCATCTGGACGATGGGAGGCATTTCCTCCGCACTACGGAGCAGAAGTATGACGTGGTAGTGTACGCGCTGGTCGATTCTCTGATTCTACACAGCAGCTACGCCAACATCCGCCTGGAGAGCTTCCTGTTTACCGAACAGGCCTTCGCCGACGTCAACCGGGTGCTCAAGCCGGGCGGCATCTTCGTGATGTACAACTTCTACCGCCAAGGCTGGATCGTCCAGCGGGCCGCCACAATGGCCGAGCAGGTCTTCGGCCGTCCGCCGGTGATCCTCTCGATGCCCAGCCAGGAGGTGATCTCGCCCGAAGATCCGCAGGAAGGCTACACGGTAATCATTACCGGCGATAATCGGGCGATCGCCGAGGCGTTCGACCGCCACGGCGGGTTCTGGCTCCACCGCTCGCCGCCGAAAAACCTGGACGTCAACGGATATACGTTCGACGCGCAGACCGCGCCCGCCGAAGAGCAAGAGGCATGGCACCGGATTTCGCCGGCCACGCTCCAGGGCGACGAGCAGACGCTCGCCACGACCAGCGACGACTGGCCGTTCTTCTATCTCCGCCAAGCGATGATCCCCATGCTCAACGTCCGCTCGATGATCGTCCTCGGCGGGCTGGGGCTGGGGATGGTCTTCTTCTTCCTGCCCAAGGGAAAGGGGCGCGTGCGACTCAGCGGCCGGATGTTCTTCCTCGGTGCGGCGTTCATGTTGCTGGAAACCAAGGCGGTGGTCCACCTGGCATTGCTGTTCGGCAGCACCTGGCTGACCAATTCGATGGTCTTCTTTTCGGTGTTGGTGATGATCCTGGCGGCCAATCTCTACGTGATCAAGGTGCCGGGGCTGAAGCTGAAGTGGCATTACACGGGCCTGTTTGCATTGCTGGCGGCCAACGCACTGATCCCGCTGGAGGTCTTCCTCGAAGGCGGCGTGCTCTGGCGATACGTCGCCCCCTGTACGCTGGTGATGGCTCCGATCTTCTTTGCCGGCGTGATCTTCGCCCGCTCGTTCCGCGACATGAAGCACCCCGACCAGGCCTTCGGGTCGAACATCGCCGGGGCCGTCGTGGGCGGGTTCAGCGAAACGTTCTCGATGCTCGTCGGCTTCCGCTACATGTTGGTGGTGGCGATCGGATTCTACTTCCTCTCGATCTTCCGCCGAACGGCTTCGGGGGGAACTAACGCATAGCCGGCTACAACCCCAGGATCGAATAGACGATATCCTTCACCACGCCGGCCGCTTCTAGCCGGCGGACCACGGGATCCAGCTCGGTGGGCGAACCGGCCAGAAAATACGTCCAGCCGCGGGCGTCTTGCTTGACTAGCTCGCTGGTCAGAAACGTGCTCTCGCCGGCCACGTCGTGCGGCACCAAACGCCGGGTGGCCAGGATCAGGGCCGATTTTCGCAACAGCTCCGACTCGTAGGGATGTTCCTCCAAGGCCTTGACCTTGCTCAATCGCTTCACCTTGCGGACCATCACGTCCTTCTCGCGTTCGGTGCAACAGAAGGTCAGCACCACGCTGCCGTCGACGCCCGCCTCCTCCTCGCAGCCGTGGCCCACGACGGTGTCGATGCTCACGCCCTCGTTGCTGAACGCCGAGGCGATGCTCGTCAACGCCCCGGCGCGGTCGACCACGTGGGCGCGAAAGATCCAATGTCCGCTGACGGATGCGCTGGTGGGTGCGCTGGTGGGATCACTCATCTTGCGGCTCTCCTGAAGCGTCGGACGGCTGGGCCGGACATCGCCGGGCGTAGACCGTACACAGGGCGATCGAATGCAGTCGGGTCTCCAGCGAGTCGGCCCGAGAAAGGATGATGTAGGGGACCGGGAAGCCGACGGTGACGCTGGCCAGCGAGGCCAGGCCGTACTTGCCCATCGCGCTGATCGCCTTGTAGAGGATGTTCGCGGCGTCGATGCCCGGACAGACCAGCACGTCGGCCCGGCCGGCCACTTCCTGGGCCCCGGGCACGTCGGGCAGGCCCTTGACGGCCACCGACTCCGGATCGGTCGCCAGGTCGAACGAGAGCGGCCCGTAGACTTCGGCCTCCGGCCACGGCTGCCGGCACAGCTCGGCCGCCAGGCCCGTCGAACGCAGCGAGGCGATCTGCTTCTCGTTGGCCGAGAGGATCGCCACGCGCGGCCGGGCGATGTGCAACACCGATCGGGCCACTTCCGCCGCGTTGCGGATCAGGTCCTGCATCCGCTCGGGCGTACATTTGGTCGTTACGCCGGCGTCGGTGAGGATCGTCACCCGGCCGTTGGCCACCGCGGCGGCGTCGAACAGCGTGACCAGGCTGACCGTCGGGCGGACCGCCAGCGGGAGCATGTGGCGGTTGATAATCGGCGTAGGGATGTTGCCCTTGAGCACCACGTCGGCCACGCCGTCTTCGATCAATCCGACCGTGGCCGCCGCGGCGTCCTCCGGGCTTTCGGCGGCGATCACGTCGTCCGGGCGGACCTCGATCCCCACTTCGTCGACCGCCCGATCGATCCGCTGCTTGCGGCCGATGAGGATCACGCGGTTGACGATCCCGTGGTCCCAGGCCGACTCGACCAGCCGCAGATCCTCGACCCGATCGCCACCGACCACGGCCACCGTCACGCCGCCGAGCCCCCCGGCGATTTCGACCAGATCGGCCACGGTGGCCAACGAGCCGTGGCCATCGTCGTTCGGTATTCGGCCTTGGTGCGGCGTCACGTCTTCTCTTTCTTTTGAATGGGCCGTGTTGCAACTCGTTTCGAGGCCATTGTAGCCGCGAATCGCGTGGCCGAGAAGGCCCCGAAATGACGCGTTGAATAGCCGACAACTCCGCGAATCGAGTGTGCCACTGCGTCTGCGAAGCCGTGGCACGCGCTTTCTTCACGCCAAGACAAGGGGCTCGCAACGCTCAACCGCCGGCCGACCACAGCCCGCTGCCGGCGTCGTAGAGGAACATACAGCCGAACACCAGCAGCATCACGCCACAGACGAGCATCATGCCCTGGTGCAGCCTGTTTCCGAGCAGCTGGGTGCCCTTATGACTGGCGAACGATAGGGCTTCGAGCCAAACCAAATCGCACAGCCAGTGCAGTACGGCGAACAGGGCGAAGGCGGCCATTCCCCACGTGGCGGCCTCGGTGGCCAGCGCCAACCCGACGGTGGCCCACCAGATCAGGAAGTAAGGATTGGCCGCGGTCAGGACCACGCCGGTGACGAAGGGACTCCTGCTGTCCGAAACCGCCGTGTTGTCCGTTGTTTTGCGCAGCGCCGCCAACAACTGCGCGCCCATCACCAGCAGGATCGCTCCTCCCGCCGCACCGATCGCCAGCTTGACCGACTGGTTCTGAAAGAGACGGCTTCGCTCGCCGGCCACGATGATCAACGCCATCAACGGAAACTCGACCGCCGCGTGGCCCAAAGCGATGATCGCCCCCGCGTGGCGCGAGCGCATACCGGCAGCCAACGTGGCGGCCGTCATGGGGCCCGGTGCCAATACACCGGAGAGCGAGATGGTGATCGCCTTGACGAGAAAAGCAAACAAACGCCGTCGTCCCGTTGTCTTTGCTGTGATTGCCCGCCCGCGAAACCGCTTAGTACCGTTCGAGAAACAAGTGGCGTAAGCTTCCAGCTTGCGATGGTACAATCTCCCGCAAGCTGGGAGCTTACGCCACGGAGAAATCGGATAGCTGTTCCTCG
This sequence comes from uncultured Planctomycetaceae bacterium, assembly GCA_964472545.1. Classification (GTDB taxonomy): domain Bacteria; phylum Planctomycetota; class Planctomycetia; order Pirellulales; family Thermoguttaceae; genus CAYYNP01. Next base: position 27,172 of record CAYYNP010000109.1, read on the forward strand.
AACGGTGCTTAGCTGCCCTTAGCCTCCAAGCGTAGCCGAATCTGGCGGCCGCCGCAACGGGCCACGCATCGCGGCGCTTGATTTCCGCATGCGGACGACTATGCTGGGGGCCAGCGCCAATAACGCCACGACTCCCATGCAATGCCACAAGATGAACAAGTTCACAATCTCGACGGCAGCCATTTTGTGTCTCTGCTACGGCGTGCTTCCCGCAGACGAACCCACAGAAGCCGTCGAGTCACCCAACGCCGCTTCGATCCGGCAACGCATCGAAGGCCGCCACTTCCCTTCCGTCTTCCAGGCGTGGAGTCCGGCCGACAACCTCGAGCACGAGGACAAGTATCGGACCCTGGCCCGGCACGACCTGGTTTGGCACGGCGCCTCGTTCTTCGGGCTGACGTGGAATCACGAACATCGCGGGCTGGCCGTAGGCTTAGAGGCCCAGAGCGTCGTTCGGGCAAAAGCCCTCCGCCGCCATTTGCTCGGGCTCAATCCGAATCTGATCCTCATCGCCGAGATCCGCTATCGAGACGCCCACCGCAGCTACTTGCCCGAAGGCCACAAGTGGTGGCTGCGCGACGAAGACGGCCGGATCGTGCCCGGATGGCGCGAAGGCCAGTTCCTGTGCCTCGACTTTCACAACCCCGACTTTCGGGAGCAGGTCGCCGCGCAAGTGAAGGCCCTGGCCGCGACCGGCGTCGTCGACGGCGTCCTGTTGGATTGGTGGGCGGACGGCGACGATCGACTGGAACTCGTCAAGACTGTCCGCAACGCGATCGGAGAAGACCTGTTGATCCTGGCCAACGCCAACGACCGCAAGACGCCCCGAACGGCTCCGTACATCAACGGCTACTTCATGGAATGCTATCGCAGCCAGACCGCCGACGACTGGCAACGGATCGCCGACACGCTCTCTTGGGCGGAAGCCAACTTGCGACAACCGAGAGTCAACTGCCTCGAGACGTGGTATCACGACTCCCGCGACGACCTACACCTGATGCGTGCCGCAACCACGTTGAGCCTGACGCACAGCAACGGGTATTGCCTCTTTTCCGATCCCAATCCCCTGCCTACCGCCGACCATCGCCACAACTGGTACCCGTTCTGGGAGAAGCGCCTCGGACGGCCGACCGCCGCCGGACGAAGCCACCAAGACGGCACCACCCGCCGCGAGTTCGAGCGTGGAACGGCCGTCTACAATCCCCCGGGCAACGGTGCCGTCACGGTGACTTTCCCCCAGTCGCGGACCAGCCCGACCACCGGCGTTTCCGCCCGAGCACACCGCCTCGCCGCCCTCGACGGCGACATCTACCTCTGCCCGGCCGGCAAACGGGAGTAATCGACACCGCGGCAAGAAGACCTTCGTTGCGGCCAGGAGAACTGCAAAGTGTGCGGGAGCCCGAAAAAGGGGACTGGCTCCGTCGA
>CAYYNP010000110.1:0-8848 GCA_964472545.1 uncultured Planctomycetaceae bacterium
CGCAGCCGGGGGCGTATTTTCCTATTCACAGCAATTCGCCTTCACACCGGACGACCCCAGCCACCCATCCATTTCGCCGCAACATGACTCGCCCCCGCAATCCAACACACGGCCAACGCAGCCTCCGACGCAGCCTTGCCTTCCGCCTGGCAGCGGTCGCCGTGGGGCTGTTGCCGTTTGTGGCGATCGAGGGAGTGTTGGCGATTCTGGGCGTGGGGCGGCCGGCGCAGCTCGACGACCCGTTTTTGGGCTTCAGCGAGGTGCATCCGCTGTTCGTGCTCGACGAGGACGGGGAGCGCTACGAGATCCCGCCCTCGCGGCAGGAGTTCTTTCGGCCCGAGTCATTTTCGGCCGAGAAGCCCGACGGCGAGTTTCGCATCTTCTGCCTGGGTGGGTCGACCGTCCAAGGACGGCCGTTTGCCACCGAGACGGCGTTTACCACCTGGCTCGAGATCAGCCTCGAAGCGGCCGACCCCGAGAGATCGTGGGACGTCATCAACTGCGGCGGCGTTTCGTATGCCAGCTATCGTTTGGTGCCGATCCTCGAAGAAGTGCTCGACTACGAGCCGGACTTGATCGTCGTCTACACCGGCCACAACGAATTCCTCGAAGACCGCACGTACGCCCACATCAAGGGCCTGCCACCGGTGATCGCCCGGCCGTGGGGATGGCTGGCACAGACGCGGACCTGCACGCTGCTGCGTCAAGGTTGCATGCGAGTGGCGGGCACCGAGAAGTCGGAGCGGACGACGCTGGGGCCGGAGACCGACGCGATCCTCGAATATCGCGACGGTCTCGCGCAGTACTGCCGCGACGAGAAGTGGCGGCGCGACGTGATTGCACACTTCCGCTATAACGTCGCCCGCATGGTCGAGCTTGCCCGGGCGGCCGACGTGCCGTTGTGGCTGGTCAACCCGGTCAGCAACCTCCGCGACTGCGCCCCGTTCAAGTCGCAACATCGTGACGGGCTGAGCGAGGAAGAACTACGGCAATGGGAGGCCCTCGGTGCCCAAGCTGCCGAAGCCGATCGGACCAACGTCTCGCAGTCGGTCGAGTTCCTCGAACAGGCACTGGCCATCGACGATCAACACGCCGGCGCCCATTACACGCTGGCGAAGTGTTACGACACGCTGGGCATGCTGTCCGAAGCCCGGGCGGAGTATCTGGCGGCCAAGGAGCACGACGTCTGTCCGCTGCGGATGCTCGAGCCGATGCACGAGGCGGTGTTCGAGATCGGCCGCGCGACGGACACTCCGGTGGTCGACGTGCGAGAGCTGTTCGAGCGGGCCAGCGAGGGCATCCCCAGCGGCTTTCTGTTGGTCGATCACGTCCACCCCTCGATCGCCGGCCACTGGATGATCGCCGACGCCCTGGCCGACGAGTTAGTGGACCAAGGCCTCGTCGATCCTTGCGACAACTGGAAAGAGACGAAAGACCGGCGATATCGCGAGCACCTCGCCGCGCTCGACAAGATGTACTTCTACCGCGGCCAAGAGCGGCTCGAGGCCCTGCGATTGTGGACCCTGGGCAAGGGCGACCGCCCGCGGCCGGCTGGGGAGTGAGGGTATAGTAGTCATCTCGCTCCGCGAGATGTCACGTCGTCTCGCGGAGCGAGACGACTACTATGGACGACCGTTGCATCGGCACACGGCCCGAGCTATCATGGCATCGATTCGTGTTGATCCCCACAGGAGACCATACTCGATGGCATCTTCCCGACGACTCTCGCGGCGGCGGTTTATCGAGCGGGCTGCGACGCTTGCCGGCGGTGTCGCGTTGCCGTGGGCGATTCCCGCCAACGTGTTGGCCGCCCCAAATCGGCCCGGAGCCAACGAACGCCTGGTGATCGGGTTCATCGGCACCGGCGGCCGGGCGCGGCAGTTGATGGACCACGTGCCGGCCGGCGGACGCATCGTGGCCATTTGCGACTGCTATCGCCAGCGGACCGTCGACACGCTCAACGAGAAGAAGACCGATTGGAAGACCTATCAAGATCATCGCCGAATGATCGACGAGGAAGATCTCGACGCGGTCGTAGTGGCCACGCCCGACCACGCCCGCGTGTTGCCGTGCATCCATGCCTGCCAGGCGGGCTTGGACGTCTACGCCGAAAAGCCGTTGACCGTGGCGATTGCCGAGGGCCGGGCGCTGGTCAACGCGGTGCGGAAGTACGGCCGCGTTTTTCAGGTCGGCAGCCAGCAGCGGACGATGGAGATGAACCGCTTTGCCTGCGAGTTGGTCCGCACCGGAGGGATCGGCAAGATCCGGGCCGTGTTGGGCATTTCCTACACCGGGCCGCGAGACTATACCGGGTTGCCGCCGCAGCCCGTGCCCGAGGGCGACGATTGGGACGTCTGGCAGTCGCAGGCCCCCGCGCGGCCGTTCAACCACGCGCTGCAGTTCGGCTGGATGCAGTGGCGGGCGTATTCCGGCGGCGAGATGACCAACTGGGGGGCGCACGGCTGCGACCAGATCCAATGGGCCCTGGGGGCCAGCCAAACCGGCCCGGTCGAGGTCTGGCCCACGTCGCCGGGCTCGCACGGCAACGTGCGGATGCGCTACGCCAACGGCGTGGAGGTCCGCTACGAGTTGAAGCAGGGGCCGCACGGCGGGGGCGTCTTCGTGGGCGAAGACTGCAAGATCGAGATCAACCGCAACAAGTTCACCACCAACCCGGTCGACTTCGTCAAAGACCCGCCCGATCCGGCCGAGGCCCAGTCGTGGGAAGGCGCCGGCTGGATCGCCCGGCCGCATATTCAGAATTGGCTCGATTGTATCAAGACTCGCGAGCGGCCCAACGCCGACGTGGAGATCGGCCACCGTTCGATCACCGTTTGCCACTTAGCCAACATCGCCCGGCAAGTCGGCCGCCGCCTTCGTTGGGACCCGAATCGGGAGTTGTTCGTCGGCGACGACGAGGCCAACTGCTACGTCGATCGTCCGCGGCGCAAGGGGTATGAGTTGCCGGACTTGGCGTAAGATTGGCCAAGTGAGACGCCGGCCACCGAGCGTCTAGCCGCCGCCGGTACGGCGGCGTTGTTGACGAGTGACGTTTGCGTATTCGGAGATTACACCGCCGTGCCGGCGGCGGCTAAACGGGAGAACTTGCGAAATGACGGCACCCCTGATTCCGCTCTCCAAACGACATGTCCTGCTGCCGTTCGTGATCACGCCGCTGCTGTTCGCAACCGCTGTCGGCGTCAAAGCGGTGGAAGTCGACTACACGGAGACCATTGCCCGGCTCGAACGACTCGTCGACGCGGAACTCGAGCGCGGCATCCTCACCGGTGTTTCCATCGCCCTGGTTGACGACCAGCGGATCGTCCTTTCCGACGGCTTCGGCTTCGCCGATCACACGACCCGGCGGCCGGCCACGCGGGAGACCGTCTATCGGGCCGGTTCGATCTCGAAGCTCTTTACGGCCCTGGCGGCGATGCAGCTTGCCGAGCGGGAGAAGCTCGATATCGATCGGCCGGTGACCGATGCTTGGCCGGAGTTCCGCATCGTCGTGCCGTTTGCCGACGCCGATCCCATCACGCTGCGGCAGTTGATGTGCCATCGCTCGGGACTTGTGCGCGAGTCGCCGGTGGGTGGGTATTTCGACCCGCACGAAGTCTCGATCGACGAAGCCGTGACCAGCCTGGCCGACTGTGTGTTGGTGCATCGGCCGAACACGGTGACGAAGTACTCCAACGCCGGGGTGACCGTCGTGGGACATGTCGTCTCCGAGGTCTCCGGTAGGCCGTTTGCCGTCTACCAGCGGAAACACCTGCTGGGGCCGATTGGAATGACAAGCTCCGGCTTTCTCGCCAAGGGGAAGATCCGCCGGCAACTCTCCACCAGCTACATGCAGGTGGCCGACGGCCGCGGCGGTTTCCGGCGGATCGAGACGCCCTGGTTCGAGTTGGGCATGATCCCCGCCGGCAACCTCTACACCACGGCCGACGACCTGGGGCGGTTTCTCTCGTTTCTGTTTGCCGAAGGTACGGTCGACGGGAAGCAGATCGTCAAGCCGGAGACGCTGGCCGAGATGTTCACACCGCAGTTGATCGACGGCGACTCGGGCTTCGGGCTCGGCTTCCACGTCGATCAATTCCACGGTCACAAACGGATCGGCCACACCGGCGCCGTCTATGGCTTCACCTCGTCGGTCGCCGGCATTCCCGAGTTGAAAGTGGGCGCCGTCGTGCTGGCCAACGAAGACATCGCCACCGGGCCGGTCCGCAAGCTGGCCACCGCCGCGCTGGGGTGGATGGTCGATGCTCAGTCGGAGACCGAAGAGCCGTCCGAGAAGGAGTCGGCCGATGACGAGGCCGAAGAGACACCGTCGGACGATGAATCGTTCGACGCAGGGCCTTTCGTGGGGCACTACGAATCGGAGGGTTACTGGGCGCGGATCGAACCGGCCGACGGCGGTTTGGTAGCCGTCGTTTCCGGCCAGCGGCTCACGCTCACCGCCGACGGTCCCGACCGATTCAAGGCCGACGGACGCTGGACCACCGACGCCCCGTTCGAGTTCTTTCGCGACGGCGACGATCGCGAGACGCAGTTCAAGGCCTTACGCCAGACCTTCCGCCGCATCGATCCCGACGCCGTGCCGGAAGCCCCCGAAGCCTGGCAAGCCTTCCTTGGCAGTTACGGCCCGGAGTTCATCCCGCTGATCGTCTCGATCCGCTACGGCCACCTCTACGCGATGACCGAGAACATGGTCGACTATCGGCTCACGCCGCTGAATCGCACCGTCTTCAAGATGTCGCCGGGCATGTATCTCGGCGAGGAGTTGGTCTTCCAGCCCGACGAAACCGGCCGCGTCCATTCGGCCGTGTTGGCCGGCATGGTGCTGCGGCGGATCGAGCTTGACTAAGAAGCGAGCGGCAAACCGAGGCACATCCTTCGCCGGGGTGGCTGGTAGTCGCGGGGTTGCCCACGAAGCTGCGCCCGCATCGGCCGAATGGTGATGTGTTAGATCGGGATTTGCTCCCACGATCGTACATCCGGGCAGTTGTTGCGGAACTTCGCAATGGCGAACGTCACCTCTTCGTAAGTCTCCGTATCGAGGAGTTCTTCGAGGTAGAGAACGCGTCGGGCCACGGACCTCAATTGGAAGCACCAGTAGAACGTCATCAAGGGGTTGATCCATACGCTGTTGCCGGACGTACGCTGCGTGGAGTGATAGGCTCCAAAGCGGCCCTCCAGTGCGGAGAGGATCGAGCTGCAAACAATACTGGCGACGTCTTCCCGCATCGAGCGGCGCACCCATCGGCAGGCTTCCACGTACTTCCGCACGGCCGGCATGGAACTGGTCAGCGAAATGGCCCCGAGGAAGCCGCCGTTCTCGGTCAACTCGGCCACAGCCTCGAGCGCCTGAGCGTGGCACACCCCGTGATACCAATCCACACCGAATCCCAGGCAAGCCAGCAGCTTGCGAGGCACGTCGAGTTGATCGACCGCCGCAATACTCGCCATATCCTCCGACGGCGTCGCCAAACCGGCCTCGTCGCCCCGCATCAGGCTATCGGTGCCGCCGTCGACCAGCACCACCGTATCGATGCCCAATTCGTCGACCAGCTTGCGATAGCCGGCCAGCAGTGGTTTCACGCCCGTGCGGTGAAACGAGTAGATTGGCACCTCCTGGCCATTTGCGCGGAACCAAGCGGAAAGCGTCTGCTCCGGGAAGTAGACCGCGTAGCCTTGAGAATCGGCGGTCACTTCGACCAACGACGGCGTCAGCCAGCGTCCGACCGACGGGATCAAACTGGAGAACGAGAGATTTGCCAGGAACACGTTGCGTCCGGATTCGCGCAGCGAGAAGTACAACGGCAACCCACTGAAGACATCGAAGCCTCCGCCGGCGCCGGCGATCAGTACGGACCGGCTGTTGTCGAGTTGCTCGAAGAACGGCAATTCAAGCGAAGTCGGTTTGCTCATGGCGGTATCCTACGCGTCTTCTCTTGTCGATCGAAGGCTCTCATGATGCTCGCCGAATCCACTCAACAACAAACTCCCGATAGGCCTCCCAGATCTCCGGAAACCGAGTGACGTTCGGCATGTGGTTTACCTCCAGCAAGTGTTTGGTGCCGTCGTCGGCGATCATGTAATCGTTGGCGATCAGTTCGAGCCCGAAGCCGTCTTGAACGCGCCGTGTGTCTTCGAGCAGTTCGGGATCGATCGCCGTGAGCGCGGCCGTTTCATGGTGGATCGACTTGCGCCAATCATCGCCTTCCAACCGAATCTGCCAGCTCTCGTTGCCGATCAACACCACGCGGACGGCCTGGCCGAAAATGAAGGGCTCGACGATGCTCGCCTGGTCGATTTGCCGGCTGCCGCAGAAGCGGACCTTGTTCTCGCCGCAATGCCAATTCCCCCATTTGGCGACCATCTCCGAGTCGCAGCGGAACGTCGTCCCGGGTGCTGCGTAGCCGCGTTGGAGTTCACCAAAGCGAGTATAACCGAGGGCGCGTACCAGGCAAGGGAGCTTCAGCCGGCAGTCCATCATCGCCCGAGCGGATGGCAGGCACGGACCGCCCCAGAGCGCCAGCGCAGCGATGAAGTCCAGATCATCCTCGAAGATCCCGTGAAACACGACTCTCGAAACGGGCGAAAACCGTACGCTCTCCTCGCGCTCGACCAACAGCTTGCCGTTTTGGACCTTCAGCGGCGGGAGCGTTTCATGCGCGATCACTGGTACTTCGAGTCGTTCTCGAATCTCGGCGTACTCTGGTTCGTCCAATCCGACGATGCAGAGGCGTTCGGCCATGGGCCCTTCTTTCCTGGGAAATCTATCAGTGAGTCTACACCGGGAGCGCCAATGCCCCGGTCCTCGTAAGAAGGACGCCCCGCGCCGTCGGGAGGTTCACCCGCAATACACCTCGAATTTCGCCTGGATTTCGTGTATGCTAGTCTCTGTTGGAAATCCCGCCGCTGAGCGCGGTTTCCCCCCGAAGAAGCCCACCCGACCCATCCCACATGGAGTTGAATCATGAAGAAACGTACCCAGACCCGACGCACGTTCCTCAAGCGGGCAGCCGTTGCCGCGCCGTTGGTGCTTTCGGCCGAAACGCTCGCACGGGGGGCCGCCGTCTCGCCGAACGAAAAAGTCAACATCGGGCTGATCGGCTGCGGCAACCGGTGCCGGGCCGTGGTCGGCGGCGGCATGGCGTATCCGGAGTTTCAGATGGTCGCCGTGGCCGATTGCTTCGAGCCGCAAACCCGCAATATCCTCAACCAATATAAAGCCGACTGGAACGCCTACACCGACTTCCGCAAGATGATCGAGAAGGAGAACCTCGACGGCGTGGCGATCGAGACCACCACGCACGCCCGGGCGTGGATCGCGGTGCAGGTGTTGCAGATGGGCGTCGATGCCTACATCGAGAAGCCGATGTGTTTGACGATTGAAGAAGGCCGGGCGATGGTCGCCGCCGCGAAGAAACACAGGTGCATTACGCAGATCGGCACGCAGCAGCGATCGATCCCGCTGAACAACTACGCCTGCGATCTGATCCAGAAGGGCGCCATCGGCCGGGTCAAGGTCGTGTTGGCCCCGAACTTCATCGGCCCGGACCCCTGGGTCGATCAACCGGCCCAGCCGATGCCCGAGGGTGGGCCGGACGGTTGGTGGGACGTGTGGACCAACGCGGCCCCGATGCGGCCCTATCACCGCTCGATCCACCGCGGTTGGAGCCGATGGGCCGATTACGACGCCGGCGGACGTTGCTTCGGCGTTTCCGGCTGGGGGACACACTCTTACGATCAAGCGCAACGGGCCATCGGCACCGACGACACCGGACCGGTCGAGATCCTGCTCGAAGAGCCGGTCACGATCATGGACACCGGTAAGTTCGAACAGCGCGAAATCAGTGACGACGAAACCGGCCGACGCTACTACGGCATGGCACGGTTGGTCGGCCCCCGGGCGAAGGTTCGCATGTGGTACGCCAACGGCGTCGAGTTGCGTTGCCATCTCGACGGCGACCGCGGGCCGGGGCTCGGCTGCATCGTGGTCGGCGAAAACGGCAAGATCGAGGTCAACCGCGACAAGATCACCTCGAACCCCCGTGAACTGCTCACCGGCGAAGACCGCCCGAAGTCGCTCGCCGAGCAGGGCATCGCCGAAACGGCCCCCCACGTGAAGAACTTCATCGACTGTATCAAGACCCGCAAGCCGGCCACCGCCGACGTGGCCTACGGCCATCGGGCCACCACGATCTGCAATCTGGTGAACATCGTTCGCGAGGTCGGGCTGGTCGGCAAGAAACTGGAGTTCGATCCCCAGGCCGAGCGTTTCACCAACTGCGACGAGGCCAACCAGAATCGCTGGATGACCCGGCCGCGGCGGAAGGGATACGAGATTCCGGCGATCGGGTGAGACGTCTTCCGCAGAGTGTAGTAACGACGGCTGGGAGAACCGCGGCGCGTGGGCTCGTTGCGGTTCTCTTGGCGGTGGCCGTCTTCTGGCCGCACCAGGGCCTTTCCGACCCCGGTGAATCAAGAGCCGAGCAGCCGCCGCGCGCCGACCGCAAGACGGCGCCGGCGCTGAAGCAGGCGCCCGTCGACTTCAACCACCCGCCGCGGGATTACGTACCCCGCGAACTGCACGGTTGGACCGTGCTCGTCGAGAAGCAACTGGCCGATGAGGCACTGCAACTGTCGAAGACCGTGTTGGCGAGGCTGGAGTCGAAACTCGCCGAGATGGCCGACACGCTGCCGGCGGCTGCCTTGCCGGACCTGCGCGAGGTGAAGATCTTCGTGATGTACGGCCCGAAGGCGACCGCCGGCGGCCGCACCAACGGGCTGGAGTACTTCCAGGCGATAGCCCCGAGGCATCACGACTGGCTCGATCCGCGGA
>CAYYNP010000110.1:8948-28320 GCA_964472545.1 uncultured Planctomycetaceae bacterium
GAGCCTTGCCAATGTCGGCCGCGATCGAGGCGATGCGCGACGCATTTGCCCAGCTTTCCGAGGGACGCGTCAAGCTGCCGATGCGACAGTGCCTACAGGCCAAGGACGATCAAGGCGTCGATCTGTTCATGCCCTGTTACTCGGCCTCCTCGGGCGTGTTTTCCCTAAAAACAGTCACCGTCTTTCCCGGCAACCCCCGGCAGGGGCTTCCCACGATCCAGGCGCTGGTGATTCTCACCGACGGTGCCACGGGTTCACACTTGGCGATACTCGACGGAGCCAGCATCACTGCCCTGCGAACCGGCGCCGCATCGGGGCTGGCCACCGATCTGCTGGCTCGGGCCGATGCGTCGGCCGCGGCCGTGTTCGGCGCGGGCGTGCAGTCGCGCACACAATTGGAGGCGGTCTGCTGCGTACGGCCGATCCGCCGGGTGAGCGTCTTCGACACCGACCGGGACGCCGCAAAGCGATTTGCCGCAGAGATGACCGGTGCTCTCGGTTTGCCGGTCTCGGCGGCCGAAGATCCGTCGCACAACGTCGCCGAAGCCGACGTCGTCTGCACGGCCACCTCGTCGCCGGTGCCGGTGCTTCCGGACGATGCCCTGCGGCCGGGCGTACACGTCAACGCCGTCGGCGCCTTCCACCCCGACACGGCCGAGATCCCCGCCGCCACGGTCTGCCGAGCCCGCGTGGTGGTCGACCATTTCGAATCGGCACTGGAGGAAGCCGGCGACCTGCTGCAACCCTTGCGCCAGGGCCTGATCGAGCAGGATCACTTCCGCACCGAACTCGGCGACGTCGTGCTCGACCGGGCTCCGGGCCGCAGCGGCGAGGATGAAGTCACGCTCTTCAAGTCCGTCGGCATCGCTATCCAGGACCTAGCGGCCGCCGCGGCCGTACTCGACAACGCACGCCGGCTCGGTTTGGGCGTTTCGCTGTCGTAGCTCGTCCGGTTGACGGCGCGAGAGGTTGAGGCGTAGACTGGCGTCGTGTCAATGTCGTGTTGAAGGCCACCGCGCGTGTTGTGCGGTCAAGGGAGACACGTCGATGTTCAACCGTGCCAGCGTCTCGATCGTCTGGTTGCTGGCCGCTGCCTCGGTCGCTTCCGGGGCCGCGGCAAACGTCGAGTATTCGCTCCAGCGGCCGGGGTACGTGTCCGTGGCCGTTTACGATTCCACGGGGCGCTTGGTGCGGACGCTGCTGCGCGGGCAGAAGCGGCCGCCAGGCAGTCACGCTGTCGCCTGGGATGGGCTGAATCAGTCGGGACGCCCCGTGCCGCGCGGCACGTACGGATGGCGGCTACTGCAAACGCCCGGCTTCACGGCCGCCTACCAACTAACCGTGGGGACCAACCCGAAGCCCGATGAATGGGCTCGCTGGACGGGCAACCATACCGGCGTTACGGGCGTCACGGTTGGCCCGATGGTGCTCGGCGACGACGAGACGCGCCGCAAAGCCCCGCCGCTGGTGATGTATCTTTCCGGCGCTGGTAGCGAGGTGCTGCCGGGCACGGTGGTCCAAACGCTCGACGGAAAGCGAATCCTGCACTACGACCTCGGCAAGGGTGGCCACAGCATCGCCGTTGGCACTGCCGGCGGCGGGCATTACTACCGATATCATCGACGGCTGGGGACGATCAACTTTCCCGATGAAACCTCCGCCCGCGGCAGAGGCGTGCGCTTCGACGGCGAACGGCCGCTCGACGTCGACGTACACGGGAGCAGCGTGGTGGCGGTCTACCCGGAACACGGCGCCGTGCGTTGGCTTGATCCCAAGTCCGGCGCACCGTTGCGAACGATCAACCTGTCGGACGCTCGGGCGGTCGCAGTGTCTTCAGACGAGAGCCTGTACGTCGCCACCTCCGGGCGGATTGTCCACGTGGCACGCGACGGCACGAACCCACGAGTTTTCGCCGACGGCCTTACCGACCCGCAGCGAGTCGACTACGAACACGCCAGTGGCGAGCTGGTCGTATTCGAGGGCGGCGAGAGCCGCCAGGTCAAACGCTTTGGCCCGGACGGAAAGCTCTTGAAAGTGTACGGCAGACGAGGCGGCCGGCCGACCCAAGGCGTCTATCGCCAGCGGACCAGTTTCGCCGAAGTCTCCGACCTTGCCGCCGACGAACAGGGTGGGTTCATCATCAGCGAGGCCCACATGGCCCCGCGGCGCGTGACCCATTTCGATCGCAACGGGGCGATTCTCGACGAATGGTACGGCGGGTTGGCATTCTTCGCGCACGCCGAGTTCGACCCGGCCGACCCGTCGCAACTCTGGGTCACCTGCGACAAGATCACCGGCTGGATGATGAAGGTGCAGGTCGATTACCGGAAGAAATCGTGGCGGCCGGCGGAAGTCTATCAGACCCGAGGCATGGCGGCCGGATTGATGACGGGGCCTTCCACCGAAGGTCTGCGGCCGCGGCGGATCGACGGCCGGCTCTATCTGGTCGACCCCGGCAAGCCCGAGATCTTCCGCGTCGATGAAGCCGGCCATCGTTTGCTGCCGGTTTCGGCGATCGGCGTCAACGTGCCGTCTCGCTGGGAGTTGCAGCCGGACGTCGTCAGGCCGCTCTTCGAGTTCGACAACCCGAGAAAGGCCAAACTCAACTCGTACATCTGGACCGACCGCAACGGCAACGGCATGCCGGAGCGCGAGGAGTTTCGCCTGTTCGCGTGGAAGCGGCAGGCAGCGGGTTTTGCGGACGCCGATTTGGACTATTACTTCTTCTCGGCGGACGGCAGCGTGCGGAAACTTGCTCGAACGGGATTCAACGCTTGCGGCGCCCCGCTCTATGGGAGCCTTGATGCGATGGAAGAGGTGGCGCTGGAATTCCCCGCCGGCGCCCCACGCGCCGGCGGCTATGGCGTGCGGCCTCCGTTTGCCCGGCGAGATTCCCAGGGGAACTTCTACGCCGTCGGCAGCAGCAAGGAAGACCGGCAGGGCGTTTTGTGGCCGGGCGACGTGCAAGGCAGTGCTCGACTCTTCAAGTGGACCGCCGACGGCTCGCTCGTCTGGATGGTCGGCCAGCACGCGGTGACCCGACCCAATCCGCCCGGTCAATTGCACTCGCCGGCACAGGTTATCGGGAGTCCACACAACTGCACGGTGGTCGCCGACCGGATCGTGCAGCCGGCCGTGGTCTGGGACGAGTATGGGCTGTACGCCGGCCGGTTCTTCGACCACTGCGCCGACGACGGCCTGCCGGTGGAACTCTATTGCTGGCACAAACCGCCGCCGGGCGTCGAACCCAGCGGCCACTTTCCCCGCGGCGCCGTCAACTACGACATGCTGGCCGCGGGTGCCATGCACCAACTCGACGACGACACGGTGCTCTTCGCTGCCAACGGATGGAACAACGTCCGCCTCTATCGAGTTTCCGGTTTCGCCGGTTGGCGGCGTCAACTGGGCAACCTCGAGTTGCTTCGAACGCCTCCGTCAGCCACCGGCACCGGAGCGGGCCTTCGAGGCTGCTATTACCAAGGCAAGATCGGCCACCCGCCCGAGCAGTGGTTCAACTCGGAGCCGAAACTCACTCGAATCGACCGCCAAATCGCCTTCAATTGGTCGGGCCAGGCCAAGCCGCAGCCGATGCTCGAAGTTCCCCCGCCGCTGTCGGCGGAGAGATTCGCCGTCCGCTGGGAAGGTCGCGTGGAAGCGGAATTCACCGAGGCGTATCGTTTCACAACGCAGAACAACGACGGCATCCGCGTGTGGCTCGACGGCAAGCTGATCGTCGACGACTGGAACGACTTCCAAAGCGGACTGCTGTATCAGTACACCTACAATTCCAGAATGGATCAGAACCTCAGCACGTGGATCCCGTTGAGCGCCGGCCGGAAGTACGCTCTGCGCGTGGAGTATTACGAGAACGCCAAGTTTCAGGACCGGCCGTTGCCGCAATGCCATCTGATGTGGGAATCGGCGATCACGCGACAGCGACAGCACATTCCATCCAGGTTCCTGTATCCTCTTCACGACTGACCTGGCCGCAGCCGTCGGGACAAGCTTGCAATTCCCTCCGGGTGTACGATAATGGGGCAAGGTCTGTCCGGCGAGGGTCGGGCGGAGGTGTCGGAGATGATTCGATCTGCTCGGGAGGAATTGCCATGAAGTGTCGAGTTGCCTGTTGTCTTGCCGTAGCGTTGTCGTGGGCTGGCGCCGGGAGCTTTCCGGCGACGGCGGCCGAGAAGAAGATCGCCGAGGGGAGGATTCCCGTCATCTTCGATACGGATATCGGCGACGACATCGACGACACCTGGGCGTTGTGCATGCTGCTGAAGAGTCCGCAGTTGGACGTCAAGCTGGTGACCACGAGCTGCCTGAAGCCGGCAGCCCGGGGCAAGATCGTGGCCAAGATGCTCACCGTCGCCGGACGCACCGATATTCCGGTCGGGCTGGGCCCCGGCGGCGAAGGAGGCACGCGGCAAGACGCCTGGACGGCCGATTTCAAGCTCAGCCAATACCGCGGCACCGTCCACCGCGACGGCGTGCAGGCGATTATCGACACGATCCACGGTAGCCGCGAGCCGATCACCGTGGTGGCGGTTGGTCCGGTGCAGACGTTCAGCGCGGCATTGAAGAAAGACCCCAGCATCGCCGCGAAGGCCCATTTCGTGGGCATGCACGGCAGCGTCTACAAGGGCTACGGCGGCAGCAGCAAGATCTCGGCGGAATACAACGTGCGGCGCGACGCCGGGGCATGCCGCCGCGTGCTCTCGGCGCCGTGGAAGACGACCACGATTACGCCGCTGGACACTTGCGGCATCGTACACCTCGAAGGCCGTCACTTCGCCGCGCTCAAGAAGAGCAAGGACCCCGTCGTGCAGGCGCTGCTGGAGAACTATCGGATTTGGGCCAAGAAGGCGACCGTCGAGGAACTCATCCGCAGCAGCACGCTGTTCGACACCGTGGCCATCTACCTGGCCTATCCGGGCGGGAGCGAGTTGACGAAACTCGAGCCGCTTTCGATCGTGGTCACCGACGACGGCTTCACGCGGATCGATCCGGCCGGGGCCAAGATGTCGGTGGCTACGCAGTGGAAGAGCCTCGACGGATATCGCGATTTGCTCACCAAGGTGCTGCTCTCGCCGGTGGTCAAGGGACGTTAGGCCGCGTAGCTCAGCGCATTCAACTTGTGGGTGGCTGGGGCACCGCTGCGCTTTGCCCCAGCCACCCGACGAACGGGAAATGGCGGACGGCGTGTCCGGTAGCCGAAGTCGCCAGACTTTGGACAGCAGTACGCAGAATGCCAAATTCTGGCGAATTCGGCTACGGCACGTCGATCAGCCGCAGCGCCGTGAGGAAGTTGGTCTGGTTGTTCCGCGCCAGCAACACGTCGGTGGCGTTGACGCGCTGGTCGCGGTTGTAGTCGAAGGCGAAATCGATCGCGGCCGGATGGAGGAAGTTCCGCGGGTTGTTCCGCGCCAGCAGCAGATCGGTAGAGGTCACCATCGAATTGCCGGGCTGATTGCCCGACTCGGCCACGGCGTTGCCGAAGTAGAAGACGTCGTCGCCGGCCAGTCCCAGGCCGTCGGCCAGCACGGTGACTTGCAGCCACCCGTTGCGGATGGCGAGATCGGGCCAGACGACCGTCACGCGATCCGAGCCGCCCGTGCCCTTGCCCGGCCGGACGGCAACCTGCACGGGCGGCGGGCCGTCCGACCAGGCGCCGGGGTTGGTGTCGTTACCGACGCGAAAGACGAATTCGGCGGCGGTAGGCGTCCGCCCGGGGAAGGCCACATCGACGAAAATCCCGTTAATCCCCCGGCTGAAACTGGTGTAGTTGGCCAGCGTGGCCGAATGGCCCGGCCGCAGGGCCTGCTTGTCAATGGCGACGGCCGCGTTGTCGTCGGCGTTGGCGGCCGCGTCGTTTCCGTCGAAGGCCGAGTTGTTGTAGAACAGGTGGCGATCGACGACCTGCGGCACGATCAACTCCGACGCGTCGCCGGGTGTCGGTGCGGCCGGAATCCAACTCTCGTCGTACGACCCGCCGAGTTGCGCTGTCACGCGGTTTAGCGACAGGCCGTTTTCGATAAGCCAAGGGTCCGGCCGATAGGTCATCGTGTCGACCGGAACGTAGGGAATCGTCGGCTCGGGCTCCAGCGTCGGTTCGTCGGGCCGCAGCAGCCGGATCGTCTCGCCGACGTTGTCCAACGCCCCGCCGTAGGGCCCGAAGAGCTGCACGTTCTCGGCAATGTCGTACGCCGCCCGAAACACGGCCGGATCGATCGGCACCACCAACGCGACGCCGTAGCCGGGAACCTCCACACCGCCGGGGAACGTGAACCCCAGGCCGTCGATCTGCCAGGTGTTTGCCGGCCGGGCCGGATCGAACAGCAACACGGGCTGCGCGGTGGCGTTGAACAACTCGACGAACTCGTGAGTGCCGTCGGGCGGCTGGTACATCACCTCACTGATCACGATCGGCCCGAGGTGGGCTTCCGCGTTGGCGGCGCCGAGCGTCACCTCGCGCATCGCGTACACGTCGCCGACGGCGTTGGGCCAACGCCCGATCGACTGCCCGACGGACGCGGCCGGGAAGTTGACGTGATCGGCAAAACGGGTGAGGTTGCCCGCCGCGTCGGCCTCCATCAACCAGACGTGATCGCCCCGGGCACCGTCCAGCGCGAAGTCGTTCGGGCCCAGCCCGCCGAATTCGGTGAGCGGATCGAACTGCGGCGTGCCGTCTTCGTTGTGGCCTTCGTAGAAGACCGTGTATCCGCCGGCGGGGATGAGGGTGCCGTCGGGGATACGAAACTTCTTGTAATTGCCGTTGCCTAAGTCCGATTCCCAGCCCCAGGCGTCGCTGAGGAACCATCCGCCGACGTCGATCGGTTCGGCGGCCGTGTTGTGCAGTTCAATGGCGTCGAAGTCGGGCGGGTTGGTGCGGGTGAGCACTTCGTTGACGACGATGCCCGTCGGCGGTGCGGACGCGGCGCCGGGCGTGCCGCCGTAGCGTACGCTGGATTGCCAACTCTCGATCTTTCCGTAATCGGCCGGATCGAGACTGATCGGGTCGATCACCTCCAGCGAGGCCCCTTTGCCGGCGGCCCGGCCGGGCCAGGGTTCGGCGTTGTCGTACTCGAACTCCGCGATGATGGCCCCCGCCGGATCGACCAGCCGCACGCGTTCGCCTTCGTCCTTCAGCCGCCCCTCGTAGCGCCCGGCCAGATCGACGCCGTTGCCGTAGCGATGCCGCAGTGCTGCGGGATTCCGCGCGACCACCACGAACTCGCCCGGGCCGAGATCGACGCCGCCGCCGGGAAACGGCGTGTTCAAGCCCACGTTGTGTGCGCCGGGCGTCGCCGGCACCACGACGGTCCAGTCGGAGGCGTCGTTGTGGTCGGCGCTGCCGCGGCGCTGCATCGAATCGTAGTCGTGTCCGTTGGGCACGGCCGCGGCACCGCTCCAAATGCCATCGGCGGTGATCGGGAAGTCGTTGACGGTGACGTCGAGGCCGGCGATTTGCTCGGGCGTGTAGCCCCAGACGACGAAATCGGCCACGCTGCCCAAGCCGTCGACCAGCATGGCCCAACCCAGCCCGCCGGTTCGCCAGAAGATGTCTTCACCCCAATAGTCGTCGCCGGGCAGATCGACGCGGACGAGCGTTTGGTCGGCGTCCATCGTTTCGGGGAGATGCCAGAGCGTGGTGACGGTGTCGTTGATCTGGCCGAAGCGCGCGTTGTTCACCGCCACCACCCAACCGGACGTGTCGACGGTCAGCGAGGCCGTGTTGTGGATTTCGATCGAGTCGGGGTTCTCGGTCGAGATCTCGCTGATCAGCACGCCCGTCTCGGCTACCATGTTGGAGAAATCGAACGTCACGCCGTCGGTCAGCCGCACGCCTGCCAGGTCGAGCGGTTCCTGGCCGATGTTCTGCAGCTCGATGAACTCGAAATCGTTGTTGTCGGTGAAACCGGCGGCGCGTTCGTCCTCGGTGGGGTCGGCCGGGTCGTAATTCAATTCGGTGACGCGAAGAAACTCCTGCAACGGCCGGTCGGGGATCGTGCTGGTGATGGTAACGGCGTCGGTCCCCAGCAGCTTGCCGTGGAAGTCGAAGGCTCGGAAGGTTAGCGCGTTCTGGCTGGGGGCCAGGGGCACCGTCACCCGCCAACTGTTCTTGTCGGTCCAGGTCACCTCGGGCGGCTCGTCGCGGCCGTCGATGAGGATCTGATAGACGTCGATCCAGCCGTCGCCCGCGATCGTGGCGGAGACGTCGTCGACGGCGGCGTCGGGCGTGGTGACTCGAAACGGCACGCGCGGCGTGTAGTTCATCACCGTATTGAGAACGTAATTCGACCGCTGGTTGATGAACGACCGATAGCCGGCGAAGTTCTGCGCCGGCAAAAGGCTGCCGTAGTGCTGGGTCCAATACGACATATAGGCGTCGTTGTACGACGTGTTGATGATGTCGTAGAGGTGGCCGTAGTAGCGCCGTTCGTTGGCTCGGTCGGAGATCAACTGGGCCAAGTCGTTGTTGCCCACCACCGGACGCGTGGCGCTGTAGAAGGCGTCGAGGTCGTGGGGGAAGTAGAGCACGCGGCCGTTGTCCGGGCGGATGTAGAACTGGCCGTTGTGCTGCGAGTTCTGGGCGTAGTTGTCGCCGGAGCCGCTGAGCGTGGCCGCGGCAAACGCCCGCAGCCACTGGTCGACGTCGATCACCTGGCCGATCTGCTCGTGAAACGCGGAGCCGGAAAGGTCGAACGCCGTGGCGAATTCCATCAGCGGCCCGTAATCGTCCTCTTCGCGGTTGTTCTTGGCCAGGAAGATCCAGCGATAGTCTTCCTTGTCGTTGCCGAGTTTTCGGATGGTGGTGCCACGGACGGAATCCGGCTGCGGCCTCTTCAGTCCTTCGCGCGAGCCGGTGTTGGTCGTGGTGGGATAGTAGATCAACTCGTACTCGAACAACAGCCCGTCGCTGCCGCCGTCGTATTGCGAATCGAGGAAGACGTCGGTGAATCGGGCCATCTGCAATTCGGCCGACCCGGTATGCACCAGCCGCGGCGAGAGGATCTGGATCAGGTCGTTGTACTCGCCGGGCAGGCCGCCGGCGTGGGTCATCGTCTGGTTGATCAGCATCTCCCGCTGGCCAAACTCGGTGCTGTGCGAGCGGTCGATCAGCACGCTGCGATGGATGCCGCGGAAGAGTTCATCGGCGTTGAAGTAGACGCCGAATCCCAGCCGAACGTTCGTCACCCGGCCCCGCTCGCTGCCCTTGAGCCGTACGCCCACGTCGTAGAACACCTGTTGCTCGTCGTAGACGACCGTGGCGCCGACCGGATCGTTGCTCATCAGGTTCACGTCGGTGTGCAGCCAATTGGCGTCGGCCGGTGTCATGATGATGCGGAAGTTGTGCAGGCCGTTGGTGGCGGCCAGACCGTCGTCGAACTTCACCAGCGCGCGGGAGTCCTGTCCGCCGGCGGGAAAGACCGAGGTGGCGCCGGCTTTGTCCTCGGCCTCGACGTAGAAGTGCACGATCGTGGAAGCTCTCTGGCCGGGGATCTGGGCGCTGTAGCGGTTCTCGCGATCCTGCAACATCGGACGGCTGGCGAACGCCCCGCCGTCGACCGAGTACCAAAGCGTCGCCTGCTGTACGCCGTCGGGGTCGTCGATGCGCGTGGAGACGGTCACCGGTTGCTGCGGCTGCGGCACGGGCGCGGCGTGTTGGAACTCCTCGAACGTAGGGCCGACGTTCGCTTCATACGTCGAATTCTGCAAGCCCGGCGTACCGTGCAGCTCGGGGACGTCGATCCGCGTGGTCTGCGGCAGGCGGTTGAAATAGAGCCGGCTGTTGAGTTGGTTCGAGCCACTGATCCACTTCGCCCGATAGGAGATTTCGTACTGCCGGCCGTCGACGACGCTGCGGCCGCCGGCCAGCGTGGTCTCTGCATGGTTGTGCATGTGGCCGGTCGAGCCGGTGGCCACCAGCCGCAAGACCTGGTTGCCGGCGTCGTCGGGATCGACGATCACGCCGCTGTGCCGGTGGTTGCCGATCAGCCGCCACTTGACGGCCGTGCCGGAGTCGAACGTGCCGTTTTGGATCAGTTGTACGGCGGCGCCGTCGGGATTCTCGATTACGCTGATATCGTCCAACAGCACGACGCCGTCGTCGAGCATGCCGAGGATCAACTCGTGCCACTGCCCGTCGGGGCCGACCGAGCTGGCCCTGGCAACGCCGCGGTAGGTGTAGGTCTGCCAGGTCGAGGCGGCGCCCTCGTCGCTGGCGGCCCAGGCCTCGGCGATCGCGTTGTCGGCCGCCGGATTGCGCAACTCGAGGCTGGTGCCGCCGCCGTCGGCCGCCGCCGGCCAGCGCCCGCCCTCGTAGTAGTGGACCTCGTCGGCCGGATTGCCGAAGGGGTCTTCCAGTACCACGCGGTCGTCGGTGTTGGAGAGCCGGCCGGTGAAGTCGCCGATGATTCCGACGTTCGGGTATTTCTCGCGCAACAGCTCGGCGTCGCGACTGACGACCAGGTAGCCGCCGCCGGGGATCGTGGTGCCGGCCGGGATTTCGTAGTCGATCCCGCCGTCGAGCGTCCATCCACCGACGTTGACCACTTCGGCGGTGCGATTGTGCAACTCGATCCACTCCTCCGACGACACTTCAACCGTATCGGCCCCGGCAACCTCCATGCCGCGATGATGGTACATGACCTCGTTGATCACGATCTCGTCGCGAAGCGTGAAGCGGTTGGCCGCCTCGGGCGTCGGCTCTGAAGGCCGCAGCCAGCGCCCGGTGCCGTCGGGGAATCGGCCTTGCAGGGTGACTTCGAGTTCCACGCCGTCGATCACGGCCTGGCGATCGGGTGAGTACAGAAAGAGCTTGTCGCCGGCGGCGGCTACGAAGCCGGGCAGATCGAGCGAAACGGAGAGAAACCCGCCCGAAGGAAGTGTGCCGGCGGGCAACACGGCCTCGCTGCCGGTGGACGCGACGATCGCGTGGCCGCCGAGTTCGATCGGCCCATCGCCGGCGTTGGTCAGTTCCACCCACAACGGCGACTGCCCCGCGGCCGACGCTTCGTTCAGGGCCAGCCCGATCTGCGACGCGGCCGGCTCGGGGAAGTTGCCGACGCCGGGCGTGCCGTCCACCACGATGCTGCCGGCCCAGTTCTCGGCCGGCCCGCTGGCCGTGTTTGCATCGAGCTTGGCCAACGACGCCCCGGAGCCGTCGGGCGTAACCGGCCAGCGACCGTCGTCGCCGTAGCCGAGCGTGTCCATCAGCCGATCGCTATTGTCGCGGAGCGTGAGCCGCTCGCCGCCGTTGGAGAGGCGCCCCGTGTACGGGCCCAGCGCGTCGGCCGGCCCGCCGGCGGCCTGCCAAGCGGTTGGGTTGGCGGCAACCAGCAGGAATCCGCCGCCGGAGAGGATCGTGCCCTGGGGGAAGGTAAACTGCACGGCGTCGTCCAGCCGCCAGCCGGAGAGGTCCATGTCGACGGCCATCTGGCTGTGCAACTCGACCCACTCCAGCGCCTCGTTGCCGCCGGGTGGATGGTACATGATCTCGTTGAAGACCACGGTCGCGTCGGCCGAGAGCAGCCGGCGCGGCTCGAGCGGTTCGACCTTCAGCCCTCGGCGGCGCGCATCGAAAGCGCGGCGGTCACGGCGTCCCGCCGAGCCGCCCGCGCGGCGCCGAATGCGGTCGAACAACCATCGCATCTTGACTCCTTCATCACCGCGGCTGTAGGCGAGGGGATAGGGGCGAGGGACGAGGGATTAGGGACGAGGAGCCAGGGATTAGGGACGAGGGGCGGGTGAGTCTGCCGTTCCAACACGCCATGATCATCTTCTCTTCATCCTTCATCCCTCCTCCTTCATCCTTTCTCTTTCCTTTCTCATCCTTCCCGCCTCCTCCTCCGCCACACCAGCCACATCCCCATCAACCCTGCGAGCAACATCGCGCCCATGCCCGGCTCGGGCACGACGGAAATCGAGCCGATCTGCGGCGGGGCACCGAACGAGGTGACGTAGGTCAGCGTGAACTGGCCCACGTCGGTGCCGCTTGCGGCGATCGGGCCGAGGTTGACGTCAGTGTAGTCCATTGTAACACCGAAGCCACCCTCGCCGACGGTGTTTCCGTTGGCCGAGACGAGATTGCCTGCGCCTCCCAACGGCAGGATATCTTGGAGGGCGCCCAACGCCGAGCCGTTAAACTGACCGTCGCTGCTGAGCGTCCAGTTCATCACGCCGTCGACGAGGATCTTGAACTCGCCGGTGGCCGGATTGTACTCGGCGGCGGCCGAGCCGGGCGTCACGGGGCCCGCGTCGCCGGTGAAGTTGGTGATCAGGTCCGTGATGTCCTGTCCGTCGACCCAACCGTCACCACGTCCGGCCGGGCCGCCGGCCGTATCGTTCTTCGTCCAGTCGCGGTCGGGCGGGTCGCCCGGCAGGTTGAAGTTGATGATCAGGGTCTGGATGTCCTGGCCGTCGACGTTGCCGTCGGCGTTTCCGTCGCCGCCTTGGGCGGTGTACAACTCGGCCGTGACGCGCGTGTAGGCCCCGGCCGGCACGGTCTCTTCGTAGTCGATGCCCAAGTTGAACACACCCATGCCGAGGTGCCCCGGGAGCGGAGCGGCTGCGGTGCCGGCGGGTGGCGCGGTGGTGAACTTCTCGCGAATGGTTCCCTCGCCGGTGGTATCCATGATCGTGCGGACCGACGTGGTGCCGATCTGTGCCGGATCGACCGCGATGGGCACCAGGTCGAGCGTGCCGCCGAGGTAGATTTCCGCGTTGCCGGCGTTGACCAAGACGTCGTTCGAGAGCCCGTCGATTTCGCAGAGATACGTGGCCGAGCCGGCCATTTCCAACTCGCCGTTGACGTTGATCACTCCGGCGCTATCGCCCGGCGAAATGAGCCCACGCACTTGCATGCTCTCGCCGGCGATGGTGCCGTTGCCCGAGAGGTTGTAGAGCGTCACCATCGCGCTGGAGGTGGGCACGACCTCGTTGGTCAGGCCGTAGAGGTGATAGGACCCGCCGCCGAGTTGCGTCACGCCGACCTTCAACTCGCCGCCGGCCCCGGCCACGTAGGTATACGACATGGCGTTGCCGTCGTTCCAGGCGGTCAGGCCCGGCGGGTTGGCGGCGGCGGCGTCGGGGTTGAGCGTTACGGTGGTCTCGATCGAGCCGTCGCTATTCACGTCGTAGTCGAACCGCTGGCTGCGGTTGAAGCCCTGTCCCCAGGACCGGTTATAGAGCCGGAAGTCGTAGACGTTGCCCGGCGTTAGGCCGGTGAGGACGATCGAGCCGTTAGGGTTGTTGTAGCGCATGTCGCGAAACACCTCGGCCACGTCGCCGGTCACCGGCGTGCTGAGGTTGCCGCCGTGCGAGTTGGGGATATCCTGACTGCCGTTGCCGCTGAAATCGCCGGCAAACGCCACACCGTTGACGGTCGGCGGCGCGCCGTTGCCGAAATCGATCGCGTGGGTGTAGGTCTTTGCGGCGTCGATTCCGGAGTCGGCGTCGGAGGTGATGCGATGGTAGCTCAGCCCGCCCTGCGGTACGCTGGGCAAGTAGACCGTGACAGTGCCGCCGTCGAGGATCACCCCGTCGGCCCCCAACACGTCGATGCGGCCGCCGATGTGAAACGGCCCCCCGCTGGCCGTGTGGGTCGTTGCGCCGAGGCTCATCACGCCGCCGTCGTCGACCGTCACGCCGCCGTCGCCCGCGTTGATCACGCCGTCGGCTACGGCCAAACCGCCGACCGTCACGCCTGCGTTCGCGTCGAGAATACCGCCGGTGAGCGTCAGCGCCGCGGCGGTGACTTCGGCGTTGACGTCGACTGTGCCGTCGGCAAGTTGGAAGTCGTCGACGTCGACGATTGCATCGACTTGTAGCGCACCGCCGGAAACGGCCAGTCCGCCGAAGTTCGACGCTCCCGACAGTACCACATCGCCTTGCACTACTTCGAGCGTTCCGTTGCCGCTAACGGCGCCGGCCACGTCGAGCGAATAGCCGTCGGCCGTGCGGACCGAAAGCGTGGCGCCGTCGTCGATCACCGGACCGGCCGTCGCGCTGCCCAGCGCGACCGTTACATCGGCCGTGCCGGTATGTCCTGCGCCGGCCAAGAGGTTGCTGTCTTGATAGGCCGTGAACGTTTTGTCGAAGACCACCGGGCCGGCGTTAGCACTGCCGGCGACGACCAATTCGCCGCCGCCGAGTTGCAGGTCGACGTCACCCAGCGCGTCGGCCCCGTCGACGACGACCAGCCGCCCCTGTTGCACGTCGAGTGTAGCGTTGAGCAGGTTCGTCCCGGGCTGGTCCAGGACCAGGTACGATGGCCCGGTCTTGG
The DNA here is from genome assembly GCA_964472545.1 of uncultured Planctomycetaceae bacterium. Classification (GTDB taxonomy): domain Bacteria; phylum Planctomycetota; class Planctomycetia; order Pirellulales; family Thermoguttaceae; genus CAYYNP01. The sequence goes on from CAYYNP010000110.1 coordinate 23,233, forward strand.
CGATTTCCACCTCCGCCTCGCCGCCGTCGATCGGCCCGGTGTGGATCGGTGCCAGGGTGTTGAAGATCACGTCGGCCGCGTCGTCGGGGATGATCGTGCCGGCGAAGCCGATGCCCGCCCCCGTGCCCAGGCTGGTGAGTTGGGCGTCAACGATCATCAAGTTGCCAAACGGGGCAGGCCCGCCGCCGGGCCCTGCGTGCATGGCGAAGATCGTCGCGTCGTCGGTCACCGAGACGTCGGTGTTGCTCATGTCGAGCCCGGCAGTGCCGTCGTTGGGGCCGAAGCCGCTGCCCCAAAGCTTGGCCACCTGGCCGGCGTCCAGTGCGTAGTCGAAGATCGAGACCTCGTCGATCGTCCCCTGCATCCCTTCGTGGGCACCGCTGGCGGCGTCGAGGTAATCGTCGCCGATCCAGAGGCTCTGCCCGGACCGCATCAACAACGGCGTGGCGAATTCCGCATAGGCGATCGTCCGCTTCAGGTCGCCGTCGAGATAGAGATCGAACTGCTTCTCGGTGTCGTCGATCACGTAGGTGACCATGTGCCACTCGCCCGGCGGCAGGTCGCCACCGAGCCCCGAATTGCCCGTATGCCCGGCCCCGATGTCGACGTTCGTGTCGATCCAGCCGGTGCCGCTGCCGACGTCGCCGTGGATATCCGCATTGCGGACTTTCAAGTCGAAGGTCATCTCGCCGCCGATGCGTGTTCCCAGAATGCCGAGATTCGTAAACGGATTGCTGTCGAGATTGATCCAGGCGGAGACGCTGCACTCGCTGAGTTCCAGCGCCGCGTCGTAGGCGACCTCCACGCGGCCGTTGCCGCCGAAGTGCAGCGCCTCGCCGATCAGTCCACCGCCGTCGGCGGTCAAGGCGGCGTCGCCAAAGAGCACCCCGTCGAGCGTCGCACCGGCCGAACCGTCGTTGGCCGTACCGTCACCCACCACGGTATCGAAGGCGTAATGGGCGATCGCGTCGCCGGGCACCGATGCCACGCCGTCGCCGGCCAGCCCGGTCAGTTTCAACGTGCCGCCGGAAAGCTCGATCGCCGCGCCGCCTAAAGACGTCTCTCCGATCAGATCCAGCGTGCCGCCGGTGACGTTGATCGGACGGCCGCTGAGCGTGTTCTCGCCGCGGACGACCAGCGCCCCCTCGTCGACTTGCCAGGTCACGTTGTCGGTGGTGCCGGAGATCGGCGTGTCGAGCCGCCACGTGCTGGGGCCGGCCTTGGCCAGGATCACCTCCTCTTGCACCGAGGCGTTGGTGATCGTGCCGTAGTCGGTGGGCACTTGTGGGTCGAACCCGACGGCCGTGGCGTCTGCGTCGATGGTTGTATCGGCAAAGCGGATGCCGGCCGACGTGCCGGTGGTGGTCAGTGCGCCGCCGACGAGCGTCAAGCCGGCGAACTCTGCAGGTCCTCCGCCGGCTGCCCCGTGGACCGCCTGCAACGCGGAGTCGTCGCGGACCACGATCGCCGTGTTGCTCATGTCGAGCCCGGAGGTGCCGTCGTTGGGGCCGAAGCCGCTGCCCCAGAGCTCGCCGACCTGTGCGGCGTCCAAAGCGACGTCGTACACGTAGACTTCGTCGATCAACCCGTTCATCGGCTCGCGGCCGCCGTAGTCGTCGCCGATCCACAGGCTCTGCCCGGCCTTCATCAACAGCGGCGTGCCGGCGTAGTCCACGGTCCGCTTCAGGTCGCCGTCGAGATAGAGCTGGAACTGCTTGTCGGCCTCGTTGGCCACGTAGGTCACCATGTGCCAGTCGCCGGCCCCCAGCGTGCCGCCTTGGCCGGTGCTGCCGGTATCTTGTGGGCGGATGTCGACGGTGGTGTTGATCCAGTTGGTCCCGTCGCCGATATCGCCGTGGATGTAGTTGCCTTGGACCTTCACGTCGAACGTCGTATCGCCGTTGATCCGAGTGCCCAGAATTCCCTCGGCGGTTGGCGGGGCGGTGAGATTGACCCACGCCGAGACGGTGAACTCGTTCAGCCCCAATGCCGCGTCGAAGGGAACCTCGACGTAGCCGTCGCCGCTGAACTGGATCGCCTCGCCGATGATGCCGTCGCCGCGGGCGGTCAGCTCGGCGTCGCCGACCAACGTGCCGTTGAGCACGGCCCCGGCCGAGCCGTCATTGGGCGTGGTGCCGGCGTCGACCGTGTCGAATGCGTAATGGGCCACCGCGCCGGCCGGTCCCGGTTGCGACGGCCCGGCGATTCCTTCGACCCGCAGCCGCCCGCCGGAAAGCTCGATCGCCGCCCCGCCGGTCGACGTCTCGCCGATGATGTCCAGCGTGCCGCCGGCGACGGTGAGCCCGCGGCCGTCGAGGGTGCCCGCACCGCGGGCGATCAGCGTGCCGTCGTCGACCTGCCAGCGGATGTTGTCGGTGCGGCCTGCCAGCGGTGCGTCCAATCGCCACGTGCTGGGCCCCGTCTTGGCCACGGTCACCTCCGCCGCCGTCGAGGCGTTGGTGATCGTGCCGTAGTTGGTCGGTGTCTGCGGGTCGAAGCCCACCGCGGTTGCTTCCGCGGCGATCAGGGTGCTGGGGAACTGAATGCCCTCGAGCGTTCCGGCGGTCGTCAAGGCTCCATTACGCAGCGTCAACTCGGCGAACGTTGCCGGCCCACCACCCACGGCGCCGTGGGCCGCGTGCAGTGTGGAATCGTCCGTCACCAAGACCTCCAGCCCGCTGGTGTTCAGGCCGGAGTTGCCGTCGTTAGGGCCGAAGCCGTTGCCCCAGAGATCGCTCACTTCGTCGGTGTCCAGGGCGCGGCCGTAGATGTAGACTTCGTCGATCAGGCCGTTCAGCGGCTCGTGGCCGACGTAGTCGTCGCCGATCCAGAGAGACTGGCCCGCCTTCATAAACAGTGGCGTGCCGGCGTAGTCGATCGTGCGTTTTTGGTCGCCGTCGAGATAGAGCTGAAACTGCTTGTCGGTCTCGTTGACCACATAGGTGACCATGTGCCACTCGTTGAGACTCAGGTCGCCTCCCTGACCGTTGCTGCCGACGTCCTCGGGGCGGATGTCGACGCCCGTGTTGATCCAACCGGCCCCGCTGCCCACGTCACCGTGGACGTCGCCCGAGCGGACTTTCACGTCGAACGTCGTGTCGCCACCGATCCGCGTGCCCAGTATTCCCTCGCCTACCGGCTCATTGGCAAACTTCACCCAGGCCGAAACGCTGAACTCGTTCAAACCCAACGCGGGATCGAACGGTACCTCGATGTATCCGGCTCCGTCAAACTGCATCCCTTCGCCGATGACACCGCCGTTACCGGTGGTCTGCGTGGCGTCGCCGATCAGCATCCCATCCAGCACCACGCCGGCCGAGCCGTCGTTGGGCGCGATGTTGCCGAAGAGCGTGTCGAACGGATAGTAGGCCACCGCTCCCGGCGGGCCGTCGATCGGGGCCCCGGCGCCGCCCTCCAGCCGCAGTGTGCCGCCGGCCAATTCGACCGCCCCGGCCTGTCCCAGCGGCCTCAGCCCTCGCGACGACAGCACGCCGTCCTCGACCTTAAAAATCGTCGCCGGGTTGGCCGACACACCGCCCGAGAGGTTGTCCAGCGACAGCGTCCCCGCGCCGTACTTGGTGACCGTTCCGGCGGCCGCGGTGAGTCGTGCCACCGGCATCTCGCCGACTCGCACGCCGATCACCGCGTTGCCGTTGGTGACGACCCTGTCCAGCGCGCCGCCGGCGGCCACGAACTCGGCGCCGCTGCCGAGGGTCAACGTCGTGCCTTCGGCAAATTCCGCCTCGCGTCCTACGACCAGCGAGCTGCTGTTGCCGAGGGTCACTGCGCCGCCAAGGTCGACGCCCAGCGACCGTGCTGCCGTTTCCCCGGAAACGCTTACCATATTCAACTCGATGGTAGTATTCGTATGGAAGTCGGGCGACCCGGCCGTATCTCCGGCCCAACGCGACGCCGTGTTCCAGGTGCCGTTGCCGCCGCCGTCCCAGGCCAGGTTCGTTACGCCGAATTCCTCGTTGGTCAGCCCGTAGACGTGCCAGGAGTAGTTGAGGTGGTCTTGCGTAAGGGAGATCGTCAGCGGCGCGTCGCCGGCAGTGAAGCGATAGGCGATCGCGTAGGCCGTGGTGTCCAGATACGACCCGTCGCTGGGCGGCGTCAGGCTGGCGTCGTCCTGATCGATCGGGCCGATTGTCGAGATCGCCCCCGGATCGCCCATGTCGAAATCGAACGAGACCGAACGCGGAAACGCGCCGTCGGGGCCCCATTGCCGGCTGTAGAGCCGCGTTTCGTACGCCGCGCCCGGCGTCAGCCCGGAAAGCGTGATCGTGGCCACGCCGCCGGGCGCACAGTTGCCGTTGTAGACCATGTCGTAGAGCAACTCGTTGAGGCCCTGCGTGGCGTCCACGCCCGTGTTGGGGTTACCGCCGTGCGAGTTACGCGTGCCGGAGTTGATCGTGTAGCTGAAATCGGCCGTCGTATCGAGCGCTCCGAGGTTCACCTGATCAAACAACACGCCGTTGACGGTGGCCGCCGGCGTGCGGTTGCCGAAGTCCAACAGGTGGGTGTAGGTGTTGAACGGGCTGATGCCGGAATCGGTGTCGGCGAAGAACGGGTCCAGTTCGATGTAGCTGACTTCCCCGGCGTCCACTACCGCCGTACCTGCCAGTACGCCTAGCATGGCCGTCAGAAACAACAACGTGGTCCGCTTCACGCACGTCTTCGGTTCTCTCATCTTAGAGTCCTCTCCTCGATTCGTGGTTCTCGTGATTCCCAAGAGCTTGATTCCCAAGAGACTGCCCGGGCAAGTCGATTCTTGCGGCGTCTGGATTGCACCGGCACAGAAGAACGTGAGCCGGCCAAGCGCGTCGGCGATTCAGCGTCGCCCGAAGGAAAAGCAGGCCCCTTGGGACGATCGGTGCAAGATGAAACGCCGCACTGCCTCGCGGATGGTGCCCCTGAGAAATCTCGCGGTAACGCGGTTGTGTCGAAACGGTCCTGGCCCGCGTTTATTGCACTCGACACATCGTGGATTGTAACAGACCCTGCCCGCCAAGGCAAACAACTCTGGCCGTGCTAAGGCGGTTGCGTTGTACGGAAGTGAGTTGCTTGCTTTGAGTTGTGTTTGGTGAT
>CAYYNP010000111.1:0-28278 GCA_964472545.1 uncultured Planctomycetaceae bacterium
CAGCAACCGCCCCCGTTAGGTGTCGGGAGTCGCGGCAGATGCCGACGTTGCAAGAACATCATCCTGCCCTACGCTGATATTCTCGGTATCGGGGCGGCTTTGTCCGAGGTCTCGTGGGAATCTCGCTATGGCGGTAAGGTCGGCCGGTAGCGACGGGTCAGCCACGGCGCTTCCCTCAAAAAGTGTGTGACCAGTTTGTGTCCAAACTGGGCCCAAATCAGCCCAAATCAGCGTACTCTACGATTAGTCACCGCAGTACCAAGAAGAGAGAAAACCCCGCAAAACACGGTGTTTCCTGCGTTTTGCGGGGTTCTAGTTTTCCGTAGTTGGTCGAAACCACAATCCAGTGCTCTAACCAACTGAGCTACACCCACCATGTCTTGCAGTGCAAGGACTTACGCCGATCGCGGCGCCCCCGCGTTCCGGGGGAAGCCATACGGACGCGGCGTCCGGCTTGCGCTGACTTGGTCCATTCTATCACGCCACCCGGCGCGTGGGAAGCGGTCGCCATGAAGGGAGCGGCCGAAGCGCCACCCGGTCGATCGCAGCGGGTCGATCAGAAGCCGGGCACCGTGGTCGAGGGCGAAAAAACCCCCGGCACGGTCGTCGATGACGGCAACGTCGGCCGAATCGCCGGGGGCAGCACATACGACGGCCGCAGCGAATGGGCCGTGGTCGTCGACGGCAGCCTCGCCGGCAGCGTGCTCCACGACGGCGTCACGCCGGCGATCGCCGGACGCAAGACCTGCATCGGACGCAACGCGCCGGGCGCCGTGGTCGACGACGGCAGTCGCGAGGGCAACGTCGTCCACGGGCGTGAAACGCCGGCAACGGTCGGACGCAACGAGACCGGCGAACGCAGCGGATTCGGCGCCGTCGTCGAAGCATAGTGTACCGGCGTGGGCGTCGAGCCGTAGTACGCGGTCGTTGCGGCCGCCTTATGCGGCGTTGCGGCAATCGAAACCACCGCAGCGTCGCCCGACGCAGCGGAGGCATCCGGCCCACGAATCACGTAGTAGTCGTCTGCCCGTGCCTTGTTCGCCACGCCGGCCGAAATCAACGGCTTGATGACGAAGTAGTCGCCATTCGGCGAGAGCGGGGGCTGTGTCCTCGATCCGCCAATCTTGGGCTCCACCGGTGGCGCCGGTTCGGCCGGCGGCGTTTGCGTTGCACCGGCCGGCTCCGTGGTCGTCTCCCCTGTGGCGCCGGTCGGCGTCGGGCTCTTGCCCTCTTCGCAGTGAGTGCAAGTCCCCGTCGTGCAGGTCGTGGACGTCGGGGGCGTACAGCCGGGCAACATCGCCAAGCAGAACAGGACGAGAACACCAACGGGCAACAACGTTCGAATCATCAACGCACCTCTTCGCTCATTCCGGGGCGACGAATTTCAGAACTCCATTGTATATCGACGCAACACGCCTCTCAAGTGCATCGAGAGCACTAGCAGGCGTAATGGTCACACCCAGCCAAAACAGCCATATCGGACGGCACCGCACCGCTCTGCTTAGAATCCGTCCTCAATTCTCTCCCTCGCGTCGGCCGATACCATCTTATACGACTCCTCTTAGCGACTGTTCGTTCCCGCGCTGTTTCGGATGACCCAGACCGAATCGACGCCCGCTGCCGTCGTGGAATCCCCGCACCACGACGAGAAGCCCCCCCTCTACGGAAGGGCTGGCCAATGGGAACTGCTCGGCCAAATCGCCGAGGGCCGCTACACGCAGACGTGTCTTGCCCGGCCGGTCGACTCGCCGCCGGGCCTCGCTGCGGCCTACGTCGTGAAGATCCTGTTGCCGGAGTATCAGGACGACCTCCAAGCGATGGCGTTGCTCTGTCGCGAGGCCGCCGCGACGCACAAGGTCTCCCATCCCAACGTGGTCCCCATCCTCGCGGCCAGCCTCCGCCAAACGCCTCGGTTCCTGGTAACTCCCCACATTGAGGGGGAAACACTTCGCGCCCGGCTGGAAGCTGGCCAACTCGATCCCGCCTGGGCGATGGACCTGCCGGTGGCGCTTTGGATTGCCCGCCAGGTGGCCGAGGCACTCGACGCGATCTTGGCCGCGGGCTGGACCCACGGCGACGTCAAGCCGGGCAACGTGCTGCTTTCGCCGGAGAACCACGTCACGTTGCTCGATTTGGGCTTCGCCCGGCGAATCGGCGAGGACCTCTCACTGAACGACAGTTGCGTGGCCGGGACGTTCCGCTACATGGCGCCGGAGTTGACGTCGCAAGCCGCCCGGGCCGACGCGCGCAGCGACGTCTACAGCCTAGGCGTGATGCTCTTCGAGATGCTCTCGGGCCGCTTGCCGTTTACCGGCGAAAGCCCGGCCGCGCTGTCCGCCGCGCATCGCAGTGGCCGGCCGCCGGACCTTCGGCGGCTGGTGCCGCAGCTTCCCGACGGCGTCGTCTCGCTGGTTCGCCAACTGCTGGCCAAAGAACCGCTACGGCGTCCGCAAACGCCCCGCGAACTGATCCAGCGGTTGGTCGCGCTGGAAATCGCTGCGTTCTCCGAACGCGCGTGGTAGCCTCTCACCGGGTAGCCCCGACGATTTTCCGCAGTGGGCTCTGCCATGCGAGTAGACTCGTTCGGAAAACCGTCGGGGTTGCGCAGCAACGGGATGATTGTGTCGCGGGCGTCGCGAGGGCATAATGCTGAGATGGGCACGCGACGGGTAACGGAGTCCGGGCCGATACTGCGAACAGAGCAAGCCGTCGGCGCACTGCTGAGCCCGGTGTCTTGAGGAACTGTGGTCATCTTGTTGCCTCGCAACACGGACGATCTTGCGAATCAGTCGAATGAAGTAGCAGAGCCCACTCTGCAAAACCACCCGTACCATCCGCTATAGATGGAGAAAGTGGATGACGAGGACGGAGACAATTCGGCGGCGGGTGAAAAGCGGTGTCATAGAAGAGCAAGCCGTTCGCCTAGCAGCGTATCTTGGAGATCAAGGTGCCAGAGCCGTTACTGGATTGTTCGGTCCGTCTCTCGTTGAGCAAGCCCTAGGGTGGGATGTTGGGTTGGATGGAGACGGCAGCGACTGGATCGACGACGCGCTAGCTGAGTGGGGCGATGACGTGTTGATACGCGCGGCACTGGCGAAGGATGCTCTCTATGAGGAGTCGAAACCCGATTTGTACGGCGCTTCAACTTCCGATTGGCGCCGTGCGTTGGAGGCGTGGACGGTTTGCCCCTGCACGGAACACGCGTCTCGGCTCGAAGAGAGTGACCCGGGATATGGGTGTTTCGTCAAGAAAGGAAAGCGTGCGCACATTGAACTCGCACTCTGCTGGGCACGTGAAACCCTTTGCAGTGTTTGCGTTGGCGAGCCTCCGTTGGAAGAATGGCTTGAACGGATCTGCGAGGAAGTCGTATCGTGGGCCCTCGGGGACGTGGACCCCGTTAGAGCGCGCGTCGAAAGAAGCGGGTAGCCCTGATGGTTTTCCGCAGTGGGCTCTGCCGTGCGAGTAGTCTCGTTCAGAAATCGTCGGAGTTGCGCGGCAACGAGATGATTGTGCCGCGGGCGCCTCGAGAGCTTAGTATTGACGTGGCCACGCGACCGGCATTGGAGTTCGGCCGGATGCTACGAACAGAACAAACCGTCGGCGTGCCGCTGGGCCGTGTGTCTTGACGAACTGCGGTCATCTCGTTGCTTCGTAACACGGGCGATTTTGCGAATCAGTCGAATGAAGTAGCAGAGCCCTCTCCGCAAAATCACCCGTGCCACCCGCGCGGATTCACTCGTCGTCGAGTTCGGTGATGCGGATGTTGCGGAACAGGAACTGGCCGCCGCCGGGCACCTCGGCCTGGATCGCCAGCAGGCCTTCGGCCGGCGTGATGCCGTCGACCTTCCAGGACGCCTTGCCGTTGACCTTCAACGACGCGGTGCTGCCTTTGACCGTCAACTCAAACTGGTTCCACTCGCCCGGCTTGGTGGCCACGGTGTTCTTGCCGTCGGCGAAACCGCCGATATCGCCTTCCATGCCTTTGCGCAGATTCACCTGAAAACGATTCGGCCAGGGGCGGCCGGGCGGGACGCTGTCGTAGCGGAAGTAGACGCCGGAATCCCACATCGTCGGGTCGAGTGCCTTCCACTCGTACTCCAACACGAAGTCCCCGTAGCGCTTTTTGGCCTGCACCAGACCGTTGCCGGACTTCAAGAGAATCGCGCCGTCCTGCACGACCGCTTCACATTTGATCACGTCCCAGCCGTCGAGTGTCTTGCCGTCGAACAACACGACCGGGTCGCCGGCGGTTGCCAGACCGGTCATCACAAGAGACGCACCAAGCACCGCAAGAACGATGAGGTTTCGTCGAGAGAGCATTCCAGGTTCCTTTCGTAGGAGAATCATGATCCACACGACAAACCTAGTCGGCGTGCGCTGCGGTGTCAAATATTCGGGGCTGGAGACTGGGGGCTGGGGGTTGGGGACTGGGGACTCGGGGCCGACGGCCGTGCTGTGCGACGCCCCACCTGCCGATTAACAATCTGTCCTACGGCGGCGTGGGTCGAGTCTTGGGGACCTTGCTGGGCGTGGGCGCCTGGCGGACGGGGACACTGCGATTGAGCACGGCGCCGAGTGCCTCTTGTACGCGAGCCGTGCTGGCCCGCTTCAGTTGGATGAACTTGATGTTGCGGGCGGGCGCTTCGCCCGCACTTTGGTCCAACGAGAGCGCGAACTCGATCACGTCGTCGCTCAACGGCGCCGGTGCGGTGACGATCAACGAATTGGTCAGTTCGTCGACCACCAGGTGCGCCGCCGTGCGGGGCGCGCCCGACGGCGACGAACGGCCAGAACCGGCCAGCCGCGATTGGAACACCTGGCCCAGCGTTTCGGCGATCCGTCCGGCTTCCATGTTCTCGATCGGAATCACCTTCGGCTTGTGCGCCGGGAGCGTGGGCGGCACGTCGTCGGTATCGAGGATCTTCAGCAGACTAGCGACCTTCGCCCGGTCGGTGCGGCTGCCTTGAACCAGCAGCGTGTTGAGCCGCTCGTCGGGCACGATCACGACCCGCTCCACGTCGCGGGAAGTCTGCACGCCGTAGCGATCGTCGTAACGATCGATGGGGCGATCGGAGTAGCGCCTATCGCTCGACGAATATCGCGCCGAAGACGGCGATCTCGGCGAACTGGCGCGGAAGAACTCTTGCAGCGTTTGCGCAACGCCGGCGGCGCTGGTGTGGCGGACGGGAAAGATACTGAAGTATCGATCCGAATACCCGGCGCGATTCAGCAACGCCTGCACCAACGCCTCGAACTGGTCCAAGGCCTCCGGGTCGTCGGAGGTGGCCGTGATGCTGCCGTCGCCGAGCACCACCACGACGGGCGCCGGAGCCTCAGAAGGAACCACAGGGGTGGCTGGGGCATCAACGAGAACCGGAGGGGTGGCTGGGGCAGAGCGCAGCGGTGCCCCAGGAGATTCGACATTCGGGGGCTTCTCTGCACTCAGCCGCCCGCCACCCGCCGGCACACCGCCCGTTCCGGGCTCGCCAGACGCTCCCGGCTCCGAAGGCGGCGTATCCTCCGCCGGCTTCGGCGTCGGCTCCGAAGGAGAATTCTCCTCGTCCGGCACCGTTTTCCCTGGCGGCGTCGGTGTGACAATTTCAATCGGATTCTGCCGAAGCTGCGGCCATACGCGGCGGATCTCCTCCAACACGGCACGCGCGTCGCCGTGTACGGGAATCACGCGCACCCGGCTGTCGCCTCCCAGTTGCAGCGAGCCCAGGCCGGTCTCGCCCATCTTGATCAACACCTGCCGCACTTGCGTGAGTTGTCCTTGGCTGCCGCGGACGAACAACTGGCCGGTCCGTTGATCGGAATCGACGTCGGGCGCGTTGAAGCCCTCGTCGCGGAAGAGCGTGGCGATGGCGACCTCCGCGGTGGCCGGCTCGACGAAATCCAACTGGAAGATCTCCAGCTCCTTCTCCTCGGTCCGCATCTGCTCGATGATCCCTTCGATCATCTGCTGCAATTCCGGCGGGGCGATCGCTACCAACTGGCGGCTGGCCGAGTCGACCGACAGGTCTGCCCGGACCGTTTGCCGCTGCAAGAGCGCGTCGAGGACTTCCATCAGCGAGTAGACGTCGACGTTTTTCAGCGAGTGCAACGCCAGCGTGCTATCGGCGTCGACCACGGCGTTCTGCTCGACCTTCTCGATCAGTTCTCGGATCGTCTTCTGCTCGGCGGGCGTGGCCACGGCGATGATCGTGCCGTTGAATTCGTCCAGCGAAAGATGCACGCCGGGCTGCTCGGCGAACAGCCCCTGCAACACTTCCAGCAGGCTGACCGGGTCGGCGCCGACCAACGGATAGACCTGCAATTGCGGGTCGCGCTCGGCGTCCGCCCGATCGATCTCGTCGATCATGGTCTTGATCTTCTCGTGGTCCTGCGGCAGGGCCCCGATGACCAGCGTGCGGTTGACTTCGTCCAGGGCGATCTCGGCCTCGGGCACCATGACCTGCAACACGCTGGAGGCCGCGGCCGCGTCGGCCCGGTTTAGCCGATAGACGCGCGAAGCCGGCTCGACCTCCTCGGGCAGTTCCGCCAGGAACTGCTCGACGACCGACTTGATCGCCGCCTGACGCTCCGTGTCGGCCCATACCAACAGCACGTCGCGGTTGGCGTCGGTGACAAATCGGGCGCTGTTCTTCATCGCCGGGTCGAGCATCTCCAAGAGCGAAGCCGCATCTTCGCTCTTCATCGGGAAAACGGCCAGTTGGCGTTGCGTGTCGGCCAGGCTGTCGGCCTCGAGTTGCTCGACGGCCGACTTGATCAACTCGTGCTCCGCCGGCCGGGCGTAAGCGATCAACTGGGCCGGGTCGGCTCCGACGCTGAACTGCGCGCCCGGCAAGGCGGCGCCAAGCACCTCGACGGCAGCGGCCGCCCCGGCGCTCTGAAGCCGATAGGTCACGATCTTCGGGGCCGTTTCGGCCGGCGGCTGCTTCGAGAGGCCCTCGACGGCGGCGCGAATCAACAGGTGGTCCGACGGCCGTGCGTAGGCGATCAACTGCCGCGCGTCGGAGCCAACGCCAAGCTGGGCCTGGGGCACCGCCGCCTGTAACACCGGCAACGCGGTCAGCGCGTCGCTGCGGCCCAGGTTGTAGAGCTCGACCCGGGCTGCCGTTTCGGCCGACTCTTGCTTCGACATCTGTTCGACCGTGGCCTTGATCACGGCGTGTTCGTCCGGCCGCGCGTAGGCGATCAACTGCCGCGGATCGCTGCCGACGGCAAACTCGGCCTCGGGCACCGCCGACTCGAGGAACTGCACTGCACTGGCCGCGTCGCCCGCCTCCAGCGCGTAGATCTCCACCGTGGGCATTTTCTCCGGCGGCGCACGGACCGACATCTGCTTGACGATCTCGGCAATCACTTTGTGGTCGGCCGGCCGGGCGAAGGCGATCAACTGAAACGGGTCGGCACCAACGCTGAACTTCGCCTCCGGCACGGCCGCCTGCAGAACGACCTCGGCAGCGGCCGCGGTGGTCGCTTCCAGCGTGTAGACCACCGCCGACGGCATCGAGTCGGGCGAGCCGTCGACGTCGATCTTCTCGATAATCTCACGGATCGCTTGATGATCGGCCGGCCGGGCGTAGGCGATGATCTGGCTGGGATCGTCGTCGGTCGAGAGCTTGGCGTCGGGGGCCGCCGCCTCCAACACCGGCAACACGCGGGCCGCCGTGACCGACTTCAACGAATAGACCGCCGCCGTCGAGGCCTCCTCGGGGGCGTCTTCCACGTCGAGCTTGGCAAGGATCTCCTCGATCGCCTTGTGGTCGTCGAGCCGTGCCCAGGCGATGACCTTGTTGCCGTCCTCGTCGTCGGTCAACTCGGCCTCGGGTACGGCGTCTTCCAGAACGTGTGTCACGCGGTCGGCCGAGGCGTGCTTCAGTGCGTAAACGGCGATGGTGGGGGTCGTCTCGGGCGACCCGCGTCCGTCGAGCTTGTCGAGAATCCCCTTGATGATCTCGTGCTCTTTCGGCCGCGCCCATACCAGCAGTTGGCTGGGATCGGTGCCGGAGGAGAAGCTCGCGCCCGGCGCCGCCTCGCGAAGCAGCCGGATCAGGTAGTAGACGCTCGTGTTGCTAACGTAGCCGCGCGATCGGTCGAGCTTCAACGTGTAGACGACCGCCGTGGCCTCTTCATCGGCCGCCCCGGCCAGGTCGACCTTATCGAGGATCTGTTTGATCAGCGCCTGGTCGTCGGGCAATGCCCAGGCGATCAGCTTCTTCGGATCGACGTCGGCGGTCAGTGTAGCCTCGGGCACCGCCGTTTCCAGCACGTTGATCAGCTCCTCGGCCGTTCGCGATTTCAGCGCGTAGACCTCCAGCGTGGGCGTCGTTTCCGGCGATCCCTCGCCGGCGAGCTTGTCGACGACGGTTTGCAGCGTTTGATGGTCTTCGGCGGTTGCCCAGGCGACGATCTGGCTCGAGTCGGTGCCGATGGTCATCCTTGCCCGGGGCACCGTTTCCCGCATCAACTGCATCATGTAATAGGCCGTGCTCCGCGAGCCGCCGGTTTCGAGCGTGTAGATCTGCGCCGTGCGCTGTGCCGCCGGTGGCCCCTCCACGTCGAGATCGGCCAGCACGGCTTCGATCACCTGGTGTTCTTCCGGCCGCGCCCAGGCGATCAGCTTGCCTTCCTCATCGTCTTCGGTCAGCTTGGCCGCCGGCACGGCATCGTCGAGGACTTCGGCGAGGCTGTCGATGGTGATGTGCTTCGGCATGTAGGCGACCGCCTTGGGGGCGGATTGCGGCGGGCCTACTTCGGTCATCTTCTCGACCAGCGCGGCGATCACTTTATGATCGTCCGGCCGGGCCCAGGCCACCAGGCGGCTGCCGTCGCCGGCGAACGTGAACGTGGCGCCCGGAACGGCCTCCCGCAACAGCCGATACGAGTAATACCGGCTTCGCTCTTCGACCGCCGCCAGCGAATAGACACCCACCTCGGGCGCCGCCCCGTCGGCTCCGCCTTGGGCCATCTGCTCGACCGCCGTGCGGATCGTCTCGTGGTCCTTTGACGTGGCCAGCACGGCCAGCGTGTGCGCCTCGACGTCGGCCACCACGCGGGCGTCGGGGACCAACTCGCGGAGGATCAGCCGCAGGGAATAAGGATCGTTTTGGCCGGTGGAATAGACCGCGAACGTCTCTCGTGTATCGGCGGGGGCGTCGGAGTCGAGCTTGCTCAGTGCCGAGGTGATCGCCACCTGCTGCTCGAGCGTCGCACGGACGAGCAATCGCCGGCCCTTCTCGTCCAACACGAACTCGACGCCGGGAAAGAGCTTCTCCATCACGTCCTGCACGGTTTCCGGATCGGCGGAGGTGACCGGGTGGGCCACCAGTTCGCTTGACTGTTCGGCCGCGACCGATTGCCCCGCTTGTCCCAGCGTGTCGGCAATCGTCTTGTGATCTTCCGGCGTGGCCACCACCATCAGCCGCTTGTTCTCGGCGTCGACGGTGAACTGAGCCTTGGGCACCAACTGCTTCAGGGATTTCAGCAGCACGTCGTCGTCCGATGAGTTCGAGGTCGTCGAACGATATCGCCAACTGCTGCTGTACGGGCTCGGCGGGGGCTTTGGCTTGGCAAAGGGATACGGGTAGATCTTCAACACGGCGCCCGGGCCGGCAACCGCCGGCTGCAACTGCTCGATGACCTGTTTGATCGTGGCGTGCTCGTGCTCTCGAGCCCAGGCGACGATCGTCTTGGCCGTGGTATCGCTCTGCAACGTGACGTTCGGCAAGAGCGTCTTGAGGATCTCGACGGCCACCTCCGGATCGGCGCCCGTGACCGGATAGGCCGTTACCTTGGGGCGGCTCTGGGGCGCTGCGCCGGAGTCCATCTCCTTGATCGCCGCCTCGATCGTTTGGTGCTCCGCCTCGCGGGCCCATACCGACAGCCGGCCGGTCTTCTTGTCGAGCACGAAGCGGACGTCGGTAAACAGCGCCTGCATCAATTCCAGCACACTCGCCGGATCGGCCGAGGTGATGGCGTAGGTGACCAGCCGCGACGATTCCTCCGCGGCCGGCCCGGTTTTGAGTTGATCGAGCGTGGTCTTGATCACTTCATGGTCCGACGGCGAGGCCACCACGATCAGTTGGCGGTTCTTGGCGTCCAGCGTGAACTTGGCGCGGGGGACCAACTGCTGCAAGGCGGCCAACAGGCTCGGTTGCGACGACGTCGTCGACGGTGACGTTCGCGAGGTCGAGCCGTTGGAATACCGCGAACTGTACGGCCGATCGTACCTCGAATAGGACGACTCCCCGTCGCGGTACGACCTGCTTGGGGTCGCCGCCGAAGGCTGATCGACCGGATACGGGAACGGATAGACCCGCAGCACCGGGGCTTCCTCGCCTTCCGTGGGCCCGAACTCACCCGGCTGCAACTGGCCCAGCGCCGCCTTGATCGCGTCGTGCCGGGCGGGAAACGTCCAGGCGATCACGCGCTTGCCCGGCTCGTCGGCGATCAGTTTGGTGTCGGGAAACACGTCCTGCAAGGCGGTGACCATGGCCGCCGGGTCGCCCGTTCCGACCGGGTAGGAGACGAGCTTGAACTTCTCCTCGTCGGGTACGTCGCGCTCGAGCGTCGCGAGGATCTCCTCGAGCGTTGCGTGCTGCTGCGGCCGAGCCCAGACGCACAACTCGCCCGGTTCGGCCCCTTCAACCAACCTGATTCCCAGCAATTCCGACTTCAGCGTGTCGAGGACCGCCTCGAACCGCTTTCGCTGTGGGAGCGTGACCGGGTGGATCTCCAGGCGGTACTGCCCCTGGACGAAGGCCGTCTTCTCCAGTTTCTGAAGGACCTCGGCGATTTGCCTGTGCTCGTATTCACTCGCCACGGCCATCAGGCGGTTGCCGTTGGCTTCCATGGCCACCAAAGCCTTCGGAACCGTCTTCTGAACCACCGCGATGACCGTCGACGGAGCGGCCTGGGCCAGCGGATAGAACTTCGCTTCGGGAGCCGCCGCCGACCGCCGGGGTTGAAGCCGCTCGAGCGTCGAGCGGATGACGGCCTGGTCTTCCGGAACGGCGACGGCGATCAGGAGCTTCGCCTCTGCGTCGCTAAAGACGCGGGCCTGCGGAAGGATGCTCTGCAGCAGTTTCTCCGCCACGTCCGGGTCCACGTTCTCCAAACGATGAAGCTCCATCTGCGGGACTTGCAGCGGCGAACGCTGGCCGCCTTGCATCTGCTCGAGCACCTCCTTGACCAGCGCCTGATGCGACGGCGGGGCGTGGACGTGCAACTGGCCGGCGTCCGGGTCGAGCACGAGCTTGGCGTCCGGCAAGAGGGCCTTTAGCACGTCCATGACCACCTTGGGATCGGCCGGACGGACCGCGTAGTGCGCCAGGATCGGCGGATCGGGATCGTTCTGCTCGACCGTCAGCGGCATCTCCTTCATCGACTCGATCACGGCGCCGATCGCCCGCATCACGCCGGCCGTGTCGGTCACCAACAATTGCCCGGTCGCCGGCAGCGAGACGACCTTGCCGTACGGCCCGCAAAGGGCCTTGATCTCAGCCTGCACGGCGGCGGCCGGGCGCCGGCCGAGTGGAAAGAGCACGGTCACCAACTCGAACTTGCCACGTTTGTCCAACTCGTCGAGTGCCACGCGCGGGATCATCCCTTCCGGGATGCCGTCCTTCAAGTCGGCCAGCAACAACATCCGCTCGCGGCGGACCAGCGTGTATCCTTTGGTCAGCAGCACGCCGTTGAGCAGGTCGATCGCCTCGACCGGCGTGTACTCGCGCTTGTCGGTGTAGTTGAACGAACCGGCCGGCGGCGCGTCGAGCACCAGCGACAAGTCGGCCTGGTCGGCGACCCACTGCAGCACGTCGTCCCACGCCTGAAAACGGAAGTTGAATCGCAGCCGAGGTTCCGGTTTGGCGGGCGGTTCCGCCGGCCGTGGTGGAACCGGCGCGGCCGGGTGGCGCGGTTCGCCTGGGTCGGCTTGCGGCGCACCGGGCGCCGCCGTATTCGGTTCTGCGGGCGGAACGCCGTCTACTGCCGCTGGTGGCGATCCGGCTGCCCGATCGTCCTCGGCCAAGGCGCTTTGCTGTATCGCGAGGCAAAGGCAGAGGATGCAGAATGTCGAAGAACAAATCCACTTCGACGACGACTGCCCGAGAGGAGTCTGGTGGGCGACCATCGCTCTAACTCCGGAAGGGGGGCGGAAGCAGGTGGGATCTCAAGCGTGTAGGTTAGTCGGGCGGGCCTGCAATGTAAAGCTGTTATCGAGAATCGAGAACTTCAGCCACGTCATCGCGCACACGATACCTCGCACCGGGTGTGGGCTAGACGGGTACGTGCCGCATTGCACGGCCGTTTACCCTGCGTGCATCGGCAGGGGAACGGCCCATTGCTCGAACGTCGCCAGGACGTTTTCCAGCGGCACGCTGGGCTCCCAGCGGCTGTGGGCCATCACGCCGCCGCGGCCGTAATCGAGCACCTTGCGCACCCGCAATACCGACTGGCGGACGTCCTCCGGCGTGCCGAAGGCGAACGTGCGGCGGCGGTCGACTTCTCCACAGAACGTCACACGGCCGCGATACCGCGAGGCCAATCGTTCGAAGTCCATCAGCGAAAGCTGGCAGTGGATCGCGTCGATGCCGATCGAGACCAGTTCGCTGAAGATCCGCTGTACGTTGCCGGCGGTGCGGAAGAAGACGAATTTGTCCTGCTCGTGGAGGATCCGGCAATACTCTCGGTAGAGCGGCTTGAACAGTTCGCGCCAGAGTTTCACGTCGATCGCCAGCGAGTCGGTCGTGCCGAGGTCGTCGCGAAAGGCCACGCCGTCGACGTCCGATTCGGCCCAGAGTTGCAGCTCGCGGCAAGCGAAATCGTGCAGGGCGTCTAACAGGCTGCGGATCGCCTTGCCGCCGCGGCCCAGATCGGCCATGGCAGCTTCCGGGCCGCGGAGCATCCGCAGACGGTCGAGCGGCCGGGTGAGCGTATCGGCAACCACGAACCGGCTGCTGGCGCCGCAACCGCGATTGGCCTTGGAGAGGTCGGCCTGCGAGAGCACTTCCCACGGAGGTTGGTACTTGCGGACCGAGGCCGCATCGGCCAGCGGCGGCTGGCGGATCTCGCCGTCGGTGCCGGGTGTGGCAACGCGACGCGTGCATCCGAAGGCGTCGGTGAATTGGCCGATTTGTCCCGGGGTGCCTTGGCTGCGCTCGCCCGGCGGATAGCGAAAGTCGGGCCGAACGACGTCGGGGGGATAGCGGAGTTCGACCTCGGCCAACTCGTCGCCGCGGGTGGCCCGAACCGACGGGGCCACCCAAAGCTCTCTCGGCACGCGTGCGACCGGTTCGTGGTTGAGCGTGTTGATGACAAGCTGTCGAGACGTCATCGCAATACCCTGGCAGTTGACGCTGCCGGCAGACAGTTACGGCGGCGCTTACATCGGCATTTTTCTCCGCTACAACTTAGCACGCATCGCCTGCCTCTGGCTAGCTCACTTCAGACAAAGCACCCTACCGTCGGTGGTGGTCATATACAGCCGGCCGACGGCGGCGGCCATGCCGTCGAAGACGGGGCAGGCGTCGAGCTTCTGTTCGGCGAGCGTGCGGCCGTCGGCGGCCGATACGGCCCGCAACACGGCGCCGCGCCTGCCGGCGAAAACGGCCGCCTGTTCGGCCAGACGGCGGCGAACCTCGGGATCGTCAATGCCGCGAAAGGCCTCGTTCTCGTCCACCATGTCGGCCGGCCCGGCCACGAAGAGCACACCCTCGGCCAACACCATCGCCCGGGCGAACAGCGGCAAGTCGGCGGCCCAGTCGTGGGCCACTTCGTACCGGGCCACCGTGGGCGGTCCGGCGGCAAATCGCAGGGCGCGTCCGATCTTGCCCTCGGCGGGCAATGCGCCTTCGACCGTGCCGTGGTTGGCGTTGCCGGAGGCGTCTTTCGCGTCCGGTTTGTCGAACGAGTAGGAGAGGACCAACTCGACATCGTCGGGCGCGTCGCCGGTACCGGCCAGCCGTGAGATCTCGTCGGCCGAAAGAGCGCGGCGATAGAGTCGCACTTCGTCGATCGATCCGGTCAGCCCGAACGGTCCGGTGTAGTCGCCCACCACCGACGACTCGTCGGCACCGATTTCCAGCGGTTCGTGCGGATCGCCGCCGATCAGCACCGGCACCTCGGCCAAGGCAGCGGACTTGCCGTCGACGAACAGTTCGAGCTTTCTGTCCGCCCCGAGCACACCGGCCAGATGGACCCAACGGCCGACGACCTTCGTCTTGCCGGAAGCCTTCGTCAGTTTGCCTTCGCTACGAACGGCGAAGTGCGGCCGGCCGCCCTGAAGATAGAGTGTGAAGCCGGCCCCGCCGCCGCCACGGGCCGCCACCACGCCGCCGGGCTTGTCGGCCTTGACCCAAGCGGCCAGCGCGAGCGGCTTGCCGGTCGGGTCGAGACTGGCGGATTTTTCCACCCGAACTCGCGATCCACCCGGGTTGGGGCGACTCGATACGGGCTCGGACTTCGAGGCTTCGCCGGTCGGCGGGATCTTGTCGGCGGCGAAGAGCTGGTGCTCGATCGGTGTGGTCCAACGGAAGTACTGCGGCTTGCGGCCGAAGCCGTAGACCTTCGTGTCGTCGAAGACCAGGATCCGCCCGGCCGGGGCGGTCTTGCCGGCCAGGAAGTAGCCGCACCAGCCGCTGACGAACTGGCTGCCGTAGACCCAATAGGTGCGATGCCACCAGGTATCGTCGAGCAGACCGGTCGGCGAGAAGAGGTGGGCGTGTTCGGGGTGATGCACCGCCGGCACCGCGCCGCCGTCGGCGTTGCCGCTGTTGGGCATCGGTTGAAGCGGCAACCGGTTGCCCTCGAGATCGAACGGCTGCGAACGCATGTAGACCAGCTTGCCGTCGCTGGACAGCACGTCGGTCAGTCCCACGGGCATGTTCAGCCAGCTAACGTAATCTTGCAGGTCCTTGCCGGTGCCCTCCTCAAGGTTATTGAGCACCGCGTGCGAGAGCACGCGGCCGGTCGTCGGGTCGAGGCGCCAGAGGTGGACGCCGCCGTCGAGGAACATCGACCGGCCGGCGACGACGTACGCCACACCGTCTTGCACGAGCACGCTGCCGTGGACCGGCCAGACCGACTCGACCTGCTCGAAGGCCGTCAGACGCTGGTCGATCGGGGCAGCGCGGAATCGCCAAGACAGCGCCCCGTCGGCGAGGCTCAGGCAGTAGACCCAACCGTCGGCCGAGCCGAAGAGAACCCGGCCTTCGTGAATCGTCGGAGGCGAATCGACGCGGCCGCCGGCGGTGAACTGCCAGAGCCGCTTGCCGGAGGTCATGCCCAGCGCGTGAACGGTATGCGTGTCGATCGACGCCACGACGACCGTTCCGTCGGCAATCACGGGGCTGGTGAGCTTGCCGCCTAGCTCGGCCTGCCAAGTCGTTTTCGGCGACGCCGCCACCCGCGTGCTCGCCCGGCCGCTGCGTGCGTTGTCGTGGCGGAAGGTCGGCCAGGCGTCGGCGGACGGAATGGTGGGCGGAACGACGAACGCCGGGCCCTTTTCCAACCGAGGAGTTGCCGCGTCGTCGTCGGTGACACGCGGGCCGGTCGACGCCGGCGCCAAGGCATTGAACCCGTAGAGTTTGCTCTCGAGATAGCAGGCGCACGGATGCTGCGGGGCGTAGACCAGGCCGTTGGCCGGCATGATGCCGTAGAGACACGCGCCGCGGAACCAGTGATGCGGGATCCACTCTTGCTTGCGAACGTCGACGAACTCGGTGCCCGCCCGGGCCATCAGCAGGTAGTTGTCGGTGGCCTTGCCGCGATAGCAGCGGTGGTGGAACCAGTAGGTGTCGAGGTTTGGCGTGAATTCTCGCTTCACCTCGCCGGTGCGCGGGTCGCGGCCGGAGAAATGCCCCACGGCCCGGCCGCTGGTCGTTTCGCCGGTCCACACCAGCCCGTCGACCACCAGCAGGTCTTCCGGCGAACGATAGCCCGACGGCGGATGGTAGGCGGTCCAGAGTTGCTTGCCGTCGTCGGCCGAAAGGGCGGTCAGCGTGTCTTCGCCGCTGGTGTACCAGGAACCGGTTTGCAGGCCGGCCGTTTCGCCGCCGGAGAAGAGGACCACGTCGTCGTAGAGCACCAGAATGGGCACGTAGAAGGAACGGATTTCCTTGGCCCGCTCGACCGGCTCGGAGCGCCAACGCGGCTTGCCCGAGTTGCGATCGAGGCAGACGACACTTTGTCCGTCGTGGAAGACGGCGTGGCGGGCGTCGGCTGCCAGCGTGCCGGGCAACACGCGGTATTCGGCGTCCCAGAGCGTCTGGCCCGTGTCGGCCCGCACAGCCATCAACCGCCGTGTCTGTTCATCCCAGAACTTGGCTCCGTAGGCGCGCCCGGTCGTTGCCGCATCGGCCGGCCCCAGCGCATTGGCCCGATTGTCGACCAGCAGAAAGAGCACGCCGTCGTGAAGCACGGCCTCTTCGGTGGCGCGGGTTTGTTCATACGTGCGAATCGTCTTTCCGGTGGCCGCGTCGAGCGCTACCAGCGGGCCGTCGATACTGAGCGTGGCGTAGACTCGATCCCCCTGGGCCACCAACCGCCGCGGCAATTGGGCCGGACCACTCTTCAACGGCCAGAGGTGCGTGTGCCAGCGGCCCATCCGCCGCTTCCAGAGCACCACGCCGTTGAAGGCGTCGCGGGCGACCAGGTTCCATCGGGGCGGCGAGAGGATCGAGGCCGGCGGCGCCTCGTCGAAGACGTAGAACACCCGGCCGCCAGCCGACACCGCCGCGCTGAGGCTCGACATGCGATCGTGATGGCGGCAGTAGCGGGGGCTGCCCATCCACTGCATACGTCGCGGCGGCCCGACCACCGTATCGTGGGCCACGGCGTTGTTCGAGGCGTCGTGCAGGTAATGCGTCCAATCGTCGATCGTCGCCGGGCGCGGCTTGACGATTCTGGTCCATTGCCCGTTCTCTTTCAGATAAACAACACTCCCGGGAGCCACGACCCGCAGCATTTCGTCGCGCGGCACGTCGAAGGCTTGTTCCACCACCAGCAGGTTGACCAGGTTGTCGATGTACGGCAGCCGTTTGCCGTCGAACGAATCGACCGAGAGCCGGCCGGCCACTTCGAGCCGCGCGATGGCCGTACGCGTTTGGCCGATCTGTTTTACATCGGTATCCAAACCGTGGACCAAGTAGCGTTTGGACCGCAACAGCCCGGCCGTCAGACGCCCGTCGCCACAGCCGAGATGCACGATCAGGCCACCCTGCACGCCGGCGGCGTCGAGGATCTGTTGTGCCCGGGCCCGATCGGCATTCTCGCCGGAAGGCTCTGCCGCACTCGTCTGTAAGACGCTCAGGCACAGGGCTAGCGCGGCCGGCGCCGTCGCACGTGTCAGGCGGGCGACTCGGGTTTTGTCAAACATCGTGGTCCTCCAGATTCGTTTACCCTGGTTCCGCCCATCTCTGGCTGGGAACCAGGCTTGAAATCTCCGAACACGTTCACGCCCGACGGCGGCGGCCCATTATCGCGCAGGGCCGGACAACCCGCAACCCTAGCAGTCCGCCCGCAGCTTGACCGATGGGTCCGTCGCGCCTATATTCGAGTAGGTTCTTCGCGCGTTGCGGCGCACGGTGCGTGATCGGGACGTCGCATCCGAGAGGTCGGGAGACTGGCGATGACGGGCCGGAGGAAACCCGGAAAGCATCGGCGGCGAGGAAGGCAGGCGGACAGCCGCGCGGGGATGTGGCGCGCGCGAGTCTGGCGTGCTGTGGTGGTGTTGGCCGTCGTGTGCGTTCTCATCGGCGGGACTTTTGCGGCGAGGTCGCTTTGGTGGAACCCGGCAGAGTCCGATGAGAATTCGCGAACGCAACACGCATCGCAGACGTCCACCTCGACGCCCACCGTCCCCGTATCGCCGCCTGCCAACTCGCCACCGGGCGGTCTTGTGGAACCTCCCTTGCTGCCGCCGGTGAATCCGCCCGAACAGCCGCCCGAACCGCCGCCCGTGCCGCCGACGATCCCACCGGAACCGCCAACCATTCCACCCGAGCCGCCGGTAGTGCCGCCGGAGCCTCCTGTGCCGCCGCCTTCGGTGTCGCCGTGGACCGATGCGGCCGCCGCGACGGAAGACGATTTGAGGCAAGAGGCGATCGACGTCGTCAAACAACTCACGGTAGACTTCCCCGACGACGCCGACCCGATGGGGCTGCTGGGTAATCTCTACGTGGCCATCGGCGACACGGACGAGGCGCTCGCCTGCTGGCAACGTTGTGCGGAGTTGGACCCCGGCGTGGTCGACAGTTATCGCGGCATGGCTCGAATCGCGCTGCGCAAGGGCCAGAACGAAGAAGCCCGGAGGTTGGCGATCGAGGCCGACCCCGATGCGCCGGAGATCCACGGTCAACTCGGCCGCGCGCTGTTGGGCCTCGGCCGTGCGGAAGACGCGATCGCCGCCCTGAAACGAGAAATCGAGATCTCGCCCGACGATGCCGTGGGACACTGCCTGACCGGACAAGCCTACCAGCAATTGCAGCAATACGAGCAAGCCCGGCAGAGTTTCTTCAAGGCGATCGAGGCCGATCCGAACTATACCGAGGCCTACTGGGGGATCGTGCAAACCTGCCGCCGCTTGGACCGGAAGGACGAGACTGCCGAGTACCTGAAGAAGTTCCAAGAGTTGAAGAAGCAGGACTGGGCCAACCTGCGCGACCCCAGAGACGCACTGGACGACGAACAGTTCATGGCCGGACTGCGCCGCAACGTCGCCGTCACGCATACCGACGCGGCCTACTTCTACCTCGACTCCGGCCGGCAGAGCTACGCCGAGCGGTTGTGGTTGCGGGCTGCGGAGCTGGACACTCAGGCCGTCGCTTGCCGCGTGGAACTGTTGGAGATGTACGATCGGCTAGAGCGGATCGACGATGCACTGCAGGTCTGCGAGCAACTCCGCGGTATCGCCCCGAAGAACCACCAGTTCCTGGCGAAGACCGCCGTACTCTGCGACCGCGACCGTCGTACGGAGGACGCGCTGCGGTGGATCCGGAAAGCCCTGGAGATGGACCCCGGCAACGCCATGTACCGTGGCATCGAGCAACAACTCCTCAAGAGAAACTGACATGAGATTGACGGTGCGCGCGCGTTGCTGGTTTCGGCGGCTGTGGTGTCTTGTCGTCTTGGTGGTGCTCGCCGGCGGCGCTGCGGCCGCCGAGCCGGCCTGCCCGATTCGCCTGATCGACGTCACGAAATCGACCGGCATCGACTTCGTCCACACCGACGGCGGATGTGGCCAGCGGTTCATCATGGAAACGGTCAGCGCCGGCTTGGCCCTGTTCGACTACGACCGGGACGGCGACGTCGACGTCTATTTCCTCAACGGCTCACCGCTGCCGGGCACCAAGGTCACTTCGCCTCCGACGAACCGGCTCTATCGCAACGACGGCAACTGGCGGTTCACCGACGTCACCGAGCAAACCGGCTTAGGCGACGCAGGATACGGGCTGGGCGTCGCCGTGGCCGATTACGACAACGACGGCGACCCGGACGTCTATCTGAACAACTACGGCCCCAACGTGATGTATCGCAACAACGGCGACGGCACGTTCACCGACGTAACCGCCGCGCTGGGTTTGGCCCAGTCGGACAAAGTCGGCGCCGGTGCGTGCTTCTTCGACATCGACGCCGACGGCGACCTGGATCTCTACGTGGCCAACTACCTGAAGTACTCCGATGAAATCCATCGGGCGGTCGACAGCCAGAGCGTTGCCCGCTACGACAACCCCCGGGCGTATCCCCCCGAACACGACGTGCTCTATCGCAACAACGGCAACGGCACGTTTACCGACGTTAGTGCGGCCTCGGGAATCGCCGCCCGGGCCGGCTACGGAATGGGAACCGTCTGTGCCGACTACGACAACGACGGCGATCCCGACATCTACGTCGCCAACGACTTCGGCGAGAACTTCCTCTTCAAGCACGACGGTACGGGGAAATTCGAGGAAGTCGGCCTGTTCGCCGGCGTGGCCTACGACCTCAGCGGGCTCGAGCAGGGAAGCATGGGCGTCGACTGCGGCGACTACGACAACGACGGCCGGCTCGATTTCCAGTTGACGACCTACCAGACCCAACAATCCTCGCTCTACCAGAACCTCGGCGACGGGGCCTTCGAGGACGTCACCCTGCGCACCCGGGCGGGAGACACAACTCTCTCGCAGGTGACCTGGGGAACCGGCATCGTCGATTTCGACAACGACGGCCACCGCGACCTGTTCATCGCTTGCGGCCATCTGCTGGACAACGTCGAGCAGTTCGACGACACGACCACCTACCACCAACGCAACATCCTCTTGCGCAACACGGGCGACGGGAAGTTTGCCAACGTGTCGGACGTCTGTGGCGACGGGCTGCGCGTGACGCTCAGCAGCCGCGGGGCCGCCTTCGACGATTTGGACAACGACGGCGACGTCGACGCCGTGGTGCTCAATTCCCGACGCGAGCCGACGCTGCTGCGAAACGACTCCCCGGGCGGAGACCACTGGCTGCAGCTTCGGCTGCACGGCACCAATAGCAACCGCGACGCCGTCGGCGCCCGGGTGAAGGTCGTCGCCGGCGATCTGACGCTAATCGACGAAGTCCGCAGCGGCCGGGGATATCAGAGCCACTACGGCACTCGCTTGCACTTCGGCCTGGGCGCCCGCGACCGGGTCGACCGCGTCGACGTTCGCTTCCTCGGCGGCGGAGTCGAGGTGCTCGAGAACGTTCGTGTGGATCGGCTTGTCGACGTGACCGAAGGGAGTTCGCCCGCACGTACCACGCCGTGAAGAATCGGTTCGGGCAGAAGTACCGTAGCCGAAGTCGCCAGACTTTGGCCGCGGCTCAGACTCGGCCATGAACAACTATCGGCCAAATTCTGGCGAATTCGGCTACGAGAGAGTTCTACCCCTTGTGAGAAACAGAACAAAGGAGAACCTGATGCGACGTCGCAACCTGCTACTGGTAATCGGATTGACCTTGATCGGCGCCGTCTGGGGCGCCGCTCCGCAATCGGCCGACGCTGCCGACGCCAATGCGAAGAAGAAGATCGTCTTCGTCCACGGCAAGGCCAGTCACGGCTACGGCGGACACGCCTACGGCCCGGCCTTTCGGATGTTGGCGAGGATCCTCAACGAAAACGTGCCGGCCGTCGAGGCGGTCGTCGTGCAAGACGATCAGGACCTGGCCGTGCTCGATGAGGCCGACGCGATCGTGCTCGGCAGCGACGGCGGACGACTGGTCAAGACGCTCGGCGATCGGCTCGAACCGCTGATGGCCAAAGGCGTCGGGCTGGCGTGTATCCACTACACGGTCGACCCGGCCGATCCCGCGGCGGTGAAGCGGCTGATCGCCTGGATCGGCGGCAGCTACGAACGCTTCTGGTCGGTCAACCCGCATTGGGAGGCCGAGTTCAAGACGTTCCCCGATCATCCGGCCGCGCGGGGCCTGAAGCCGTTTAAGGCCCGCGACGAGTGGTATTATCACATGCGCTTCGCCAAGGACATGAAGGGCGTCACGCCGATTCTAGCGGCCGTACCGCCGGAGAGCACCCGCCAGGGACGCGACGGCGCCCACAGCGGCAACCCACACGTCCGCGCGCGAACCGGTATGGCCGAAACGGTCGGCTGGGTATACCAACGGCCCGACGGCGGCCGCGGCTTCGGCTTCACCGGCATGCACACCCATTGGACCTGGGCTCAAGACAGCTTCCGCAAGTCGGTGCTCAACTCTCTGGTTTGGATCGCCGGGGCCGAAGTGCCCAAAGACGGCGTGCCGTCGAAGACGCCCACGCTGGAAGAGCTCGAAGCCGACCTCGGCCAGCCCCGCCCGGGCAACTTCAACGCCGATGCGGTGCGGAAGTTGATTGAAGAGTTGAATCCGTAGGCGAAGTCGCCAGACTTTGCCGCGTAATGTAACGTGCCACGTTGCGTGCAAAGGGGTGGCTGGGGCAAAGCGCAGCGGTGCCCCAGGTATTGAGGCACTCGTACTAACGCACTGGGGCACCGCTGCGCTTTGCCCCAGCCACCCACTCTCCCCACGCACGGCTCACCCCGGCGCATCCATCCCCAACTGCCGCATCTTCCGATAGAGGTTCGACCGGTGCAGGCCGAGCGTCGAGGCGGCGCGGCTCATGTTGCCGTCGGACTGGGTGATCGCCTGGCGGATGTACTCCGCCTGGAAGCGGGTGGTGGCTTCCGAGAGCGGCAGGTCGGCCTCGGCGGCCAGCGGCGTGCCGGCCTTGGGCGACATGATGAACGCCAGGTCTTCGGCCTCGACGCGATCTTCGGTGGTTAGATACGCCAGCCGCTCCATCAGGTTTCGCAATTCCCGCACGTTGCCCGGCCACGGGTGGCCGCCGAGCCGCTTTCGGGCGGCGGCCGAAAGCTGCGGCAGGTTGCGCCGTGCCTTCCGGCAGAAATCACCCAGGAAGTGCTCGGCCAGCAGCAGCACGTCGTCGGCCCGATCGCGCAGCGGCGGCAACTCGAGCGTGACCACGTTCAGACGGAAGTAGAGGTCCTCGCGAAACTGCCGCTGGCGGACCATCTCGGCTAGGTCCTGATTGGTAGCGGTGACCACCCGGGCGTCGGTGTGGATCGGTGCCGACCCGCCGACCCGCACGATCACCTTCTCCTCCAACACCCGCAATAGCTTGGCCTGCCCGGCCAGGCTCAGGTCGCCGATCTCGTCCAGGAAGAGCGTTCCCCCGGCGGCCAACTCGAATTTGCCGGCGCGGGCGTCGTGGGCGTCGGTGAAGGCGCCCTTTTCATGGCCGAAGAGTTCGCTCTCGGCCAGGCTCTCCGGAATCGCCGCGCAGTTGACCGCCACGAACGGCTGGTCGCGGCGGCGGCTGAGATAGTGCATCGACTGGGCCACGACTTCTTTGCCCGTGCCGTTCTCGCCCAGGATCAATACGGCCAGATCCGTATCGGCCACGCGTTGGATGATCGATCGCAAGGCCTCAATGGCCGGGCTTTCGCCGATCAGCCGCACGCCTTCGGCCGCCTGGTCGGCCATCTGGCGGCTGGCCCGCAACACCTGCTCGCGGTCCTGAGCGTTCTCCAAGGCCACCGCGGCATGCCCGGCCAACTCGACCAGCGCCGCCTCGTCGTCGTCGGTGAACCGGCCCGACAGTTTGTTGAGCACCTCGAACGCCCCGAACAATTCACCCTTCGCGCTGCGCAACGGCACACACAGAATCGTCTTGGTCTGGTAGCCCAGCTTCGTATCGACTTTGTGATCGATCTCGTTGCGATCGACCGACTCGTCGACTCGCCGCGGCTCGCCGGTCTGGATCACCTGGCCCACCACGCCGGCGTCGTCGGGAATCCGCAGTTCGTCGTTTTCGACGCCCAGCGCCGGCCGGCCCACCAACACGTGTGTATGGCGGTCCCAAAGGAAGATGCTCGCCCGATCCGCCCCCAACAGCCGCGTGGCCGCTTCGGCCATCTGTTCCAACAGCGGCTGAAGTTCGCGAGTTTGGTTCCACTGATTGGCGATCTCGAGGATCGCCTCCAGTCGACGGATGCGGCGTCGGTTGCTGTGGCGCCGGCGGACGGCCGCCAGGGCCTCGCAGAGCACCGGTGCAAGACGCGTGCCGGCGGCCAAGGCGCCGGCCGTTGCGCCGGCGTCGCGGCAACGCACGACGAGCACCTCGCCGGCGCCCGCCCGAGGCGCCAACGGCACCGCGGCCCAGTCGGCTCGCACGTCGGCCGCCTCTCGATCCAACACGTCGGCCAACAGGTCTAGCGGCAGTGCGAGCGACTTGTCGGTGGCCGCCACGGTGGTCCATCGACCGGCCACCGGCACCGCCAACACGGCGTGGTCGGCCGCAACGGCCGCCACGATATCTGGCAAGGCCCCCGCAAGGAACGCCGTCACGTCGTCGGTCTGGTTCGCCTGCCACAGCAGTCGCGTCGCCAGCACCGCCTCGGCCGGCCGTCGGCCGAGTTGATTGTTGAGTTCCTCACTGAACTCGACGCTGAACTCGGCGGCGGGCATCTGGCGACGATCGGGTGACACTTCCTGCTTCCTCATTCAGATCCCTCACAGGTGAAGTACATCGGACGAGCACATTGTTGTCTCTATGACGGCACCAATGCGCACATGGTATCGAATTGACGTCATCCGGCCAATACCCTCTATCTGAACGATTGCACAAAAGACGATTCAACCGGACACCATTTGCCTCATTTGGCTCCCACATCCCCCATTTCAGAGAAAAGCTGAGGGAAGCTGACAAAATAGGTCGTCTACAACATTCGGCGGGCCTTGACCTGAACCCGGGTGGCTGATAACCTTCGGAGTTTCACTGAGCGTACATCTGGGGGCGGGTTCTGGAGCAGTCACTGTGCCTTACGATAGCATCGTCTGTGTCAAACAGGTCCCCGACACGGCCAACGTCACCACCGACGCCATGAAGGACGACGGGACCGTCAATCGCGGCGCGTTGCCGGCGATCTTCAATCCCGAGGACCTCCACGCGCTGGAGGCCGCCTTGGAAGTTCGCGACGACTACGGCGGCACGGTGACCGTGCTGAGCATGGGGCCGCCGAAGGCCTCGGAAGTGCTCCGAGAATGTCTTAATCGCGGCGCCGATCGGGCCATCCTGCTGACCGACCGCCGTGCGGCCGCCTCCGACACATTGGCCACCAGCTACATCCTCAGCCAGGCCGTCAAGACCGTCGGCACGTTCGATCTCGTCTTCTGCGGACGTCAGGCGATCGACGGCGACACGGCCCAGGTGGGCCCCCAATGTGCCGAGAAGCTGGGCATCCCGCAGATCACCTACCTGGAAGCGGTCGAAGGCCTGGCCGACCGAACCGTGCGCGTCCGCCGCAACGTGGGCAACGGCTGGGAGATCGTCGAGGCGGAACTGCCGGTGTTGATTACCGTGTTGGAAACCGCCAACGAACCCCGCCCGCCGGCGGCCAAACGCGTGATGCGGCTGAAACGCTCCCGCACGCCCGGCGAACTGGACGGCGAAGTGCGAAAACAAATGGCCGACGCCACCAACGAACAACGCGCCGCCGAAGCCAAGCAACGTGCCGACGCCCTGAAAGAACGTGGATTGTTGATCGAACAGTGGTCGCTCGACGATATCGACGCCGACCTGTCGCGCTGTGGGCTTTCCGGATCGCCGACCAAGGTGCATCGCATTCAGGCCGTGGTGCTGACCAAAGAAGGCCAGACCGAGGTGCCGGCCACCGAAGAGGGCGTCCGTGGGATGATTCATGAACTGGTGGTCGACCGAACGCTGGGCTGACGTCGAGAACGCGCTAACTTCGAGACGATAACGTCGAGATTGGAACCGATGATCGAACCGAACCGTCAAGGCGAAGTCTGGGTCTTTGCCGAACAGGAAGATGGCACGCTGCACGACGTGGCGCTGGAACTCTGCGGCAAAGCCCGGGAGTTGGCCGATACGCTGGGCGTCGGCACCGCCGCCGTGTTGCCCGGCGCCGGAGTGCGCCCGTTGGCCGAGCGGCTGATCGCCCACGGGGCCGACCGCGTCTACGTGGTCGACGACGATCGGCTGGGCCACTACCAGACCGGCTCCTACGCCGACGTCTTCTGCCAACTGATCGAAAAGCACCAGCCGCAGATCGTGATCTACGGCGCCACGCCGACCGGCCGCGATTTGGCCCCGCGTGTGGCCTCGGCCGTGCGTGCCGGGCTGACGGCCGACTGTACCGATTTGCAGATCAGCGACGTCACCGACCCGAAGACCAAGACCGAACACGAGAACCTCTTGTTACAAATCCGCCCGGCCTTTGGCGGGAATATCGTGGCCACGATCGTCAACTTCGACCGCTGGCCGCAGATGGCCACCGTGCGCGAGGGCGTGATGCCGCTGCGCGACGCCGACGAGGGCCGCAGCGGCACGGTCGTCGAAGAGCAGATCGAACTCGATCCGGCCACG
Source organism: uncultured Planctomycetaceae bacterium (assembly GCA_964472545.1). GTDB lineage: Bacteria > Planctomycetota > Planctomycetia > Pirellulales > Thermoguttaceae > CAYYNP01. The sequence goes on from CAYYNP010000111.1 coordinate 25,907, forward strand.
CTGGCGTTGAAGCTGATCGAGCGCCACGTGGAAACCCGTACGGTCGATCTCAAGGGCGCGCGAACCATCGTCGCCGGTGGCGGGGGCATCGGCAGCAAGGAGAATTTCGACCTGCTGAAGGAACTGGCCGGCGCCATCGGCGGAGCGGTCGGGGCCAGCCGGGCGGCCGTCGACGGCGGATTGATCGGGCACGAATACCAGATCGGCCAAACCGGCACCACCGTGCGGCCGGCGCTTTATATTGCCGTCGGCATCAGCGGCGCCATCCAGCATCGGGCCGGTATGGAAGATTCCGCCAAGATCATCGCCATCAACACCGATCCCGACGCCCCGATCTTCTCCATCGCCCATTACGGCATCGTCGGCGATTTTCGGGAAGTGGTGCCGATGATGACCAAGGCGATTCGGGAGCGGGAGTAGGGGGAGTTGGGAGTTAGGAGTTAGGAGTGACTGGGGTGGGGCGTTGGTTGGGGTTTTCGGCGTGAACGACTTAAGAACGCGGGAGTCTGCCGGTGGCGAACTTCTTTCTGGATAATGACGATATTCAGTTCCTCTTCGAGCATATCGACCTGGGCGCATTGGCCCGGCTGCAGGAGGACGACTTCGTCCATGCGGCCAACGGCACCTGCGACTTCGCGCCGCACGACGAGGCCGACGCGATCGACAACTACCGCCGCGCGCTCGAGATCATCGGCCAGGTGGCCGGCGAGATGATCGCGCCGAACGCCGAGCAGATCGACCGCGAAGGAAACACGCTCAACGACGACGGCACCGTCACCTATCACCCGCTGGTGCAGAAGAACCTCGATCGGCTCTGCCAGGCCGACATGATGGGCTTCACCCTGCCCTACAAATACGGCGGGTTGAACTGCCCGAACCTGACGTATACCATGGCCACCGAGATCATCAGCCGGGCTGACTGCTCGCTGATGAACCTCTTCGGGCTGCAAGGCATCGCCGAGACGATCCACGCCTTTGCCGACGACGAACTCAAAGACGAAGTGCTCCCCCGCTTCGCCAACGGCGAGGTCACCGGGGCCATGGTGCTCACCGAGCCCGACGCCGGCAGCGACCTGCAGGCCGTCCGCCTGCGGGCCGAGCAAGACGAGCAGGGAAACTGGGTGCTCAACGGCGTCAAACGGTTCATCACCAACGGCTGCGGCGAGATCCTGCTGACGCTCGCCCGCAGCGAGCACGACATCGCCGACGGCCGCGGTTTGAGCCTCTTCTATTCCGAGCGGTCCGAACGCGTCAAGGTCCGCCACTTAGAAGACAAGCTGGGCATCCACGGCTCGCCCACCTGTGAACTGGTCTTCGACAACCTCCCGGCCAAGCTGATCGGCGAACGCCAACGCGGGCTGATCACCTACGTCTTGGCGCTGATGAACGGCGCCCGGGTGGGCATCTCCGCCCAATCGCTCGGCGTGGCCGAAGCGGCCTATCGGCTGGCGCGGACTTACGCCAACTCGCGGCAGCAGTTCGGCGGGCCGATCGAACTCTTGCCGGCCGTGGCCGAGATGGTCACCGACATGCAGATCCACATCGAGGCCGCCCGGGCGTTGGCCTACGAGACCAGCCGGGTCTGCGACCACGAAAACAACAACCTCCGCGTGATGGAGTGGGGCGATATCGAGCCCGACGAAAAGCGCCGCCGCAAGAAGCAATCCCGCGTGCTCAAGCGGCTCAACGCCATGCTCACGCCGATGTCCAAGTACTATTGCTCCGAGATGTCTTGGACCGTGGCCGACAACGCCGTGCAGGTCCTCGGCGGTTCCGGTTACATGAAGGACTACCCGGCCGAGCGTTATCTCCGCGACTCGCGGATCACCCGGATCTACGAAGGCACCAGCCAGTTGCAGTTGGTGGCCGCCGTGCGTGGCGTTTCTTCCGGCACGTTCGACACCTGGACCGTCGACCACGAGAAGAAGCAATACGACGTGCCGCTATTGGCCGAGTTGCAGCAGAGCCTGATCGACGCCAAGCAGCGCGTGCTCGAAGCGATCGCGTTCGTCAAGAGCCAAGGCACGTCGTACCTCGACCTCTCCGGCAAGCGGCTGGTCGACGCGGCCTTGACCATCATTATCGGCCACCTCTTCCTCGGCCAAGGCGAGAGGAGCGAGCGCAAGCAGCGCGTCGCCCGCCGGTTCATCACCCGCGAGCTGCCCGTGCTGGAGATGAACTGCCGCCAAATCCTCACCGGCGACACGTCGGCGATGGACGAGTATCAAACGCTCGCCGGGCCGGTGCCGGCGGTGGATTGAGCGGCGGGGGTTGGTTGACGGTCGACTGGATTACGGGCCGGATTCCAGACGGGATTACAGGTAATCCGGAAAAGGTCCTAACTCGTCCAGGGCGTGACTGAGTCTTTGGTC
>CAYYNP010000112.1:0-28139 GCA_964472545.1 uncultured Planctomycetaceae bacterium
CAAACCCCAGCCCCCAGCCCCCAAACGCCAGCCCCGGGTCTCCAGCCCCCACGGGTCCGCCCTCCGCATCGGTTTGGCCCTTGCCTTGCTGCTCTGCGCACTGACCGCCGGCTGTGGGCCCGAATCGATCGAGACGCGTTACGGCGTGCGAAAAGGCTACGGGTCGGATAGCGTCAACGGGACCGCGGTGCTGGGCGAGATGTTCGAGCAGGCCGGCCACCGCGTGGTCACCACCGGGACGCTCTCTCCCGGATTGAAGCGCCGGGCCGACTGCATTGTCTGGTTTCCCGACGACTTCCAGCCGCCGGACCCGGTGACCCGCCGTTGGTTCGACCAGTGGCTGATGGAACGGCCGAACCGCACGTTGATCTACGTCGGCCGGGATTTCGACGCCGGCGTCGCCTACTGGAAGAAGGTCCTACCCACCGCCCCCGCGAGCCAGGCACCGCTGATCCGCGACGAGATCGCCCACCACGAAAGCGCCTTCGACGGGCGACGCACGGACCTGCCCGACGAAGAGGATTGCGAGTGGTTCACCGTCGAAGGGCAATTGCAGCATCGCAACGTGCGCGCTCTGGCGGGCACGCCCGAATGGACCCGGGACGTCGATCCGACGAAGCTCGAGATCGAACTCAACGGCCGCATTGAGCCCGCTCTTATGGCCGACGTATTGCTGGAGTCGAAAGGCGACATGCTCGTCAGCCGCGAGGCGCGGGGCCGGGGCCAGTTGATCGTGGTGACCAACGGGTCGTTCCTGGTGAATCTGCAACTGATCAACCACGAGCATCGCAAGCTGGCCGGCAAGCTGATCGATGAAGTCGGGCCGCCTGAGCAGACGGCCGTCTTTCTGGAGAGCGGCCCAGGCGGGCCGACGTTTGCCGACGAAGAAATCGAGCCTCGCCCGCCGTCCGGGCTGGCGCTGCTCACGCAATCGCCCACCTCTTGGATCTTCCGGCACCTGGCCTTGCTGGGCATTCTGTTCTGCGCCGCCCGCTGGCCGATCTTCGGCCGTCCCCGCGAGTTGCCGCCGCCGGGCACGTCCGACTTCGGCACCCACATTCGCGCGTTGGCCGAGATGCTCCAGCGCTCTCGCGACACAGCCTTCGCCATGACCCGATTGATGCACTATCGACAAAAGACCAAAGGCGGGGACTGATCGCCTCTGAATTCTTGCCCTCGGCGGTGAGGGCCGCACAACTCGATTCCTAACCCCACACCGACAAGTATGACCGACTCATTCCCCGAACCGAACGCCCAACCCCCTCGACCTCCCCAACACGTGGCCCCGGCGGTCCGTTCCGCCGCCGAGACGCCGACCAAGCAGCTCTTCGATCGGATCACCACCGAGGTGGGTAAGATCTTCGTTGGCCAGGACGAACTCGTGCTGGGTACGCTGGTGGCGTTGTTCTCCAACGGGCACGTGCTGATCGAGAGCGTGCCGGGCTTGGGTAAGACGCTCTTCGTGCGCACGCTCGGCCGGGTGCTCGGCTGCCGCTTCGGGCGCATCCAATTCACAGCCGATCTGATGCCCTCGGACATCACCGGCTCGCCGATCTTCGATATGAAGACGCAGGAGTTCCGTTTCCGCCCCGGCCCGGTCTTCACCCAATTGTTGCTGGCCGACGAGATCAACCGTTCGCCGGCCAAGACCCACGCGGCGCTGCTGGAGATCATGCAGGAATATCGCGTCACGGTGGAGCGGACCAGCCACAAGATCGAGCGGCCGTTCTTGGTGATGGCCACGCAGAACCCGATCGAATCGGAAGGCACTTACAACCTGCCCGAAGCCCAATTGGACCGCTTCATGTTGAAGCTGGTGATCGACTATCCGGCGGAGACCGAAGAGGCCCGCATCCTGGCGATGCACAGCGTGCAGGTTGAGATCGACCGTCTCCTGGCCCAACTCGAAACGATCACCAAACCGGAGGAGATCGTGGCCTTCACCCGGGAGAACGGTAAGGTGCTGGTCGATCCGAAGCTGCTGGCGTACGTCAACGCCCTGGTACGCCAGACGCGGCAGTTTCCGCAATTCCACCTCGGCGCATCGCCCCGGGCAGGGCTGGCTTTGATGCAGGGTGCCCGCACGCTGGCGGCCTTTCGCGGGCGGAACTACGCCGTGCCGGACGACGTCGTCGAGTTGGCCCTGCCCGTGCTCCGCCACCGCGTGATCCTCTCGGCCGAGGCGGAGGTCGAGGGCCATTCGGCCGACGAGTTGCTCACCGATGTGATCGCCTCCGTGGAGGTACCCCGGCTGTGACCGATCTTGCGCGGGTGGTGCTGGAGTTGTTGGCAATCGCGCTGCCGCTGATCGTCTTGGCGCGGGTGGCCCGAGTCTATCCCCGCGCGCCGCTGATCATTCTGGCGATGTTGCCGGCGCTGGCCTCGTTCGCCTTGCTTCGCGGCTTTTTCACGGCCTCGCCGGAGTCCTGGTCTCGCTGGCCGCTGACGATCCTCTTGTCGGTCGACGCCGCCTTGGGATTGATCGTGTTGGTCGACTTGCTGTCGTTGCCGCGCCGGAATGCCCTCTCCGTGGAGCGCAGCGCCGGACGGGTGGCCTCGCTGCGCAAGCCGCACCGCGTCACGCTGACGCTGCTGAATCACGCGCGGCGCCCGCTGCACGTCGACGTCCGCGACGGCGTACCCCACGAACTGCACCCGGAACCGGCCGAATTCCGCCGCCGCCTGGCCGCGCGCAGCCGCTGCTCGTTTAGCTACGAATTGCGGGCCGGACGCCGTGGGGCTTTTTCCATCGCGGAAGTCCACCTGCGGCTGCGGAGTTGGCTGGGGCTCTGGCAGCGGCAACTCGTCTATCCGGTCGAGACGGCCGTAAGCGTCTATCCCGACATGCAGCAACTTCACCAATACGCCCTGCTGGCCCGCACCAACCGGCTGAACCTCCTGGGCGTCCGCCGCACCCGCCGCATCGGCCAGGACCACGACTTCGAACGGCTCCGCGACTACACCGTCGACGACAACTACAAGCACATCGACTGGCGCAGCACGGCCCGGCGCCGCAAGCTCACCGTCCGCGACTATCAGGCCAGCCAGAGCCAGCGGATCGTCTTCCTGTTGGATTGCGGCCGGATGATGACCAGTCAGGCCGAGGGGATCAGCCTTTTGGACCATGGCCTGAACGCGCTTTTGATGCTCAGCTTCGTGGCCTTGCGCCAGGGTGACTCGGTGGGCATGATCACCTTCTCCGACGAGATCCACAGCTTTGTGCCCGCCCGCAGCGGCATGCAGCAGATGAACCGTCTCTTGCACGCCTCTTTCGACCGCTTTCCGCAACTGACCGAATCGCGTTACGATCAGGCCTTCCGCTACCTGGCCTCGCACTGCCGGCAGCGTTCGTTGGTGGTGTTGATTACCAACGTCATCGACGAGGTCAACGCCACGCAGATCGAGCGCTATCTCTCGAACCTGGTCGGCCGCCATTTGCCGCTGGGTGTGATGCTCCGCGAGCGGCAGCTCTTCGACGCGGTCGAGATCGAACGCCCCAACGAGGACCAACTCTGGCAGGCGGCCGCCGCCGCCGATATCCTCACCTGGCGTCATCAAGTGCTCAGCGACCTGCAATCCAAAGGCGTGCTGGCGCTGGACGTCTTCCCCGAAGGGATGACGGCCCCGCTGGTCAATCGCTATCTGGAGGTCAAGGCGCGGCATCTGCTGTAGTCCTACGTCTCCTGTACCGGCCGGTAGTCCTCCGGGTTGCTGAAACCGGCCAGCCACGCCGCCGCCTCTCGGCACGTCTCGACGTCCGGTGCGACACGCAGCAGATACTCTCGCTGCGTCGAAGGGCATCGACAGTGGAGATAGCGGCGCTGATTGAGGTCGACCGTCACTTCCAGCAGCCGTCTGACGCCGCCGGGGTCCGTGTCTTGATCCAAGACCATCGCCTTGGCTCGCGTCAGGACGGCCTCGAAGCCGGCGCGTTCCAGCATCACGCGCCGCAGCTCGGCGTTCCGCTCGCCGAGGATCTCGTCGGGGCGTAACGTCTCGGGATGAAACACGACGGCCGGACGAACCGCCACGCCGCGCCAGAGCAGCCAAGAGCGCTTCGCCAAGGCCGGCGGGAGGTCCGTCAGGCCGGATCCGGCGACGTCGATCGGCCCGCTCACGTCGAGGTCCGCCGGCAGGGCCGTCAACGCCGCACAGTCGCTGACGATCAACGCCGGCTCGCGGGGCGATCGCTGCTCCCCATGACCGATTCGCAAGCCCAAGGGCAGACTCGCGATCGCCGTACAGCCTCGCAGATCGAGAGCGTCCGGAACGTCGAGGCCCGGCGGTAGTTCGCGCAGGTTGATGCATCCGGGCAGTCGGAGGCTTCCCCCAACGGCGTGCCCTTGCGGCAGCCTTCGCAGGCTGGTACAACGGCGCACGCGAATATCTCCCCCGACGTCGAGGCCGGCCGGAAGCTCCTCGATCTTCGGACACTTTTCGACAATCAAGTGCCGGCCGGCCGCCAGCCGTTCCGGCAACCGTTGGACGGGGCATTGGCGGATGACCAGGTCCTCACCAACCTCCAAACCATCCGGCAATTCCGACACCCCGTGGCAACATTCCAGCAAGAGGCTTCCACCGACGTGCAGATCCTGCGGGAGACTCTCGATCGACGTTCCGATCAACTGCAAGTCGCCGGACACGTGCAGTGAGGCAGGGAGTTCCACGAGGCGCCGACAGCCCTTGAGCGTGAGGCTGCCGTTGACCTCGAAGGGATCCGGCAGCCTGTTAAGCGCATGGCATCTTTCGACGATCACGCTGCCTCCCAGCCGGCGTTGCTCGGGAAAGCCGGTCAACCGGTCACAGCACTTCAGGTGCAGCGTGCCGCGTACGCTGAGGCCTTCCGGCAAGGCCTCCAGTGGGCAGTGCGGCTCACGGCCAAGTCGCTTGACGGCGCCGAACGGGTCCCTCGCGTCCTTCTCTTTCGCCAGGCGATCCTCCCACGATTGCCGCTCCGGGCAGCGTCCGCCGATACGCAGGTCGCCGTTGACGGTCAGCCCGTCGCCAATGCGGCGCAGACGCTGGCACTGCCGAAGATCGAGATTCCCCCCGACCGACATGCTCTCGGGAAGTGACCGGACGCGCAACTTCGCCAGCGACAGGCTCTTCGAGACGCGCAGCCCCGCGGCGGCCTCTGCGGTGAACAGTTGCCGCACCAACCCGCGCCAGGCGCGATACCGGGTCTCGGCGCGCCCCACGAAGGCGTATACCGTCTCGGGCTGACCGCTCGACCCGGCGGGCAGATGCGGATTGCCCGGCAAGAACGTCTGGCCGGAGGAAGTCGTCGCTTCTCCGGACTCATCCGGCGCGGGCGGCTCCACGTGGAGTTCGCTCCACAGCCGGCGTATCCACCGACGGATCCGTCTGCCGAACATGGCTGCACCTCCCCCGCTGGCCGTTAGTCGATGACGGTCTGGAAACCCCGATCGGTATACTCGCGCTGCCGCCACACGCGATAGCAGCCGCGCCGCAGGACGATCGTCTCGTGCTCGGGATGGACCAGATCGGCTTCATCCGTCAGCACTTCGAGATAGGCCTCCCGGCTTCCGAAGATCCCGGTCGTATACAGCCGGGCGCTCTTGCCGTCTTTGATCTGATGGCGCTGGTGCGAGCTATCGCCTGACGCGAGAATGGGGCGTCTTTGGGCCACCGTGCGTTCGGGAATCTCCTCGACCGCCTGAATCAGTACGTCGCCTTGTCGCCACAACATTGCGCGTTCCTCGCACCGAAAACCAACATCGTTACCAGTCGGCCGGCTGGTAGTTCTTCAGCAATTGACCGAACGAGCGCTCGCCGCGCACGCCGCGGACCACCGGATCGCAGATCCGCGCGGCTCCGTCGACGGCGTCCAACGGCGTAACGAATCCCCTCTCGCGCATGCGCGTTCGCGTCGAAAACGCTCCCTCGTGCGTGATCCACCCGGTATCGACGCTGTTCATGTAGATCCCATCCAGCGCATAGTCGGCCGCCGCCGTGCGCGTCATCATGTTCAGCGCCGCCTTGCTCATGTTCACGTGTGGGTGGCGCGTCGACTTCGTTCTTCGGAACTGACCGTCGGCTCCCGTCACGTTGATGACGTAGCGGTCGGGGAACGTCGATCGCTGCAACAGAGGCTTCAGCCCGCTGGTCAGCAACGAGGGGGCCGTGGAGTTGACGAGGAATACCTCGAGGAACTCCACCGGTTCTATCTCGTGCAGTTTGCTGGTCCAACTGTTCTGCTCGCGAAGGTCGACGGCCTCTGCGCTGACGTCGAAATGTTGTAGCGCACACGCCTCCTTGCCGTCCGGATCTGCCGTCCTCCGCACAGATTGCCTCGACGGCCCCTGCGGCTTGTTGACACCGAGGAGCCGATCGAGGTTCGCCGGAATCGTGGTTTCAGATTCGATCTTGCTCAGACGCCCATAGTAGTCCGCCGAACGCTTCACGGATTGGGCCGCATTGTTGACGAGCACGTCCAGGGCCGGCAGTCTTGAGTCGAGTTCCGCCACAAACCTCACCAAGCCCGGCACGTCGCGAAAATCGACGCCGTGAATCGTGAGCCGGTGGCCGAAACGGCCGAAATCCGGTTCCCCCGCGTAGCGCAGAGCGGCGTCCTTCGGGAATCGGGTCGTGACGGCAACCTCCGCGCCGTCTCGAAGCAGCTTCAGCGCCGTCTGATACCCGATCTTGATTCGCCCTCCGGTAACCAGGGCCCGGCGACCCGACAGGCTGGTGGTTTGATGACGCTTGTCGAAGTTGAACTCAGCACAAGCAGGGCAGAGCAAGTGGTAGAAATGATGGACTTCTCGATAGGGCTGCTTGCAGATGTAGCAGGTTCGCGAGCGAGCCTTCAGCGGGCGGTATTCGACAGTCTTCGCGGGAGGGCCCGGACTGGAACTTCTGCCCACGTCGGCTTCGTGCGGCCGTTGGGGAACCGAGCGGCGGACCATGGCGGTCTGAGAAAGCAGGTCGCGATCGTGCGCGTTGCGGGCGATTTCGCTGCGCTTGCGGCGCTCCCTTCGAGCCTTCTTGTAGATGCGGGCGATGAGCCTCTCGATTTCCTCCCGGTCGCAAACCGCCTCGGGATTCTCCACCAGTTGCCGCAGCACGCTTACGCAGGTTCGCCAATCTACCTCGTCAATCGAGATGCCTGTCTCAGTGCTCATCCGACCCGCAGCCTCGATCTGCCTGCATCAAGAAGACCCCCGGCCGGACTGGTCAGAATCGAACTGACTTCCTTTCGCGTTGAGGGCGCGACTGCTCTACCGGTGAGCTACAATCCGACCGGAGAAATGGCAATTCTAACACCGGGAGCAAATCGACGCCAGGAGCCGAGACGAGAGTCTGTAGGGTGCGTGAAACGCAGCGAAAGACGCGGGGCGTTTCACGCACCCTACGACGGTTGTCTTGACCTCACGACGGCGAACCCTCCGCGGGCTTCCGCCGTCGGCTATTCTCCGTCGCGAAGCTGCAAAACCTCGCCAGCACGGCCGCGCAATGGGGCGTTTCGTGGACGGAGGACTCCAAAGCGCCGGCGTCTTGCCCGTCGGCTGCCAACGCGCCGGCCATCTGCTGTACGTAAGTCCGTGTGACGTCGGCGTCGAACTCGGGATGGAATTGCACGCCCCAGGCACAACGGCCGACACGAAAGGCGGCGTGGGGTTCTCGCCCGCCGGCGGCCAGACAGACGGCCCCCGGCGGCAAGACCAGTGCCGATTGGGTGTGGGAGACTTGCACGTCGAACCGTGGCGGCAGGCCGGCCAGCAGCGGGTCTTCCGCCGCGGCGTCGGCTAGCTCAACCTCGACCGTGCCGTATTCGAGTCCCGCCGGATTGTCGCCCGCCGCACCGCCGGCCGCGTGGGCCAGGAGTTGATGGGCGTAGCAGATGCCCAACAGCGGCACCTCGGCTTCGATCGCCCCGCGGAGCCACTCGGCGGTCCGCTGAGACCAGTCGGCCCGATCGGTCACCATAGCGTGCGACCCGGTGACCACGATCCCGGCGAAGTCGCGCGGCTCGGGCAGGGTCTCGCCGGCCACCGGATCGACGACCAGCGTTTCGGCCGCCTCACCGCCCAGCCCGTCGCGAGTCCAGTCCTCGAAGTCGCCCCGCCGCCGGGCGAGATCGACAAACGTCGAACCGAGCTTGACGATTAGCATCCGTTGCACGTCGGCGTCACTCCGTTACGGGTCGCTCACTCATGGGCCGCTCATTGCCGAGTTGCTCACTTCTGGGCGTCGATCAACTCCAACATCGCATCACCCATCGCACGGCCGATGCGGTTGAACCAGATCGCGCTGCCCATGTAGTGGTAGCCGAAATCGGAGCCGGTCTTTTCCCACTGCTCGAAGTTGTCGCGCCACTTCGGATACAGTTCTTCGGCCGCCTTGTCGATCAGCACGTCGGTCCGCACGGCCTTGACGTTGCCCTTGAACTCCGGCACCTTCTCCATGGCAAGCTGTGCCTGCTGGACGGTCGCCATGGCGCCGGAGGCCTCGTTCGAGCCGTTTTGGCCCATCACGCCGATCACAAACGGCATCTTCGGCGCGTCGAGGTCCTTGCGGACGTCGTTGATAAAGTGCTCCATGTTCGAGGCGTATTCGTCCTGGCCACCGTACATGTCGTTCCAGCCCTGGAACCAGACGAACCCGGCGATTTCGAGCTTCTTGCCCTTCAGCGTGGGGAACATCGTCTCGTAGTTCTCGAACGTCTGTTGGACCTCGGCCAGCATGTTGCGATACGACGAGCCGTAGGGCTCCTTGATGTCGTCGATAGTGGGCAGCGGGTCGTTGCGGTTGTTCTTCTCGTTGTTGTCCTTGACGCGCTTCTGCCGCTGCTGGAGTTCCTCTTGCAGCTTCTCGTCGCTCGGGAAGCCGGCCGAGGGCGAGCGGAAGAGCTTGACCAGCGAGTGGCCGCCCCAGGCCGCTTTGATCAGCAGCACCGGCTCGTCGAAGCGGTCGGCCACGGCGGTGCCGAATTCGAGTTCCACGCCGGTCCGGTCCGGCGAGCCGTAGCCGATCGTCAATCCACCGTGGCGGCCAAGGTACTTGATGAAGGCGTCGTCGCGGACGATCCACTCGCCGTCCTTGCGCAAATGGGCGAACAATTCCTTGGTCTTCGGCGCCTCGGCCTGGTAGTCCAGTAGCTTGTTCTTCGCCTTGCCCTCCATGTTCGACTGCCCGGCGAGGATGAAGACTTTGACGGTCCGGGCATCGGCGGCCTGCGCCGCGGAATCGATCGCGGGCGACAATGCCGCCACGGCAACGGCAGCGAGCAACAAGGCGTGTTTCATCATCATCGGACTCCAAGGTCAAGTGGGCAAGTGGTTGAGTGGCTAAACGGGTGTGGCGGCAGTGCCGCCGTGTGGGCAAGTATATCACCCGACCGCGCCGCAAGTCCAGCCGCCGGCGGGGATTCGGAGCCTTGGGGCGTAAGCATTCGTCTAACCCGTTCGTAGTGCCCCGATTCATCGGGGCCGTGCAGCGGAATCCCGCGAAAGACCGCATGAATGCGGTCACTACGAACGGCTCTTGACGGGTTGGGCGATTGCTTACCCTGGGGCAGAGACTCGAGCCTGGAGACACTCGGGGCCGTAGATTCGGGGCCGGGATCGGTCACGACGCCCAGCGCGATTCGTTCGGGCGGGCCGGTTATGCTACACTCAAGCGTAGATAATCTCTGCCCCGATGGTCCGCGTAACAAGGTGGAAGAATGAAGCGTCACCCGAGCCGTCTGCTGCTTTTTGTGGTTCTGTTGGTACTGTCGTATTCGCAAAGCGGGCCGGCCGCCACCACGGCGACGCCTGCCACCGTCCGGCTGGAGTCGTGGCAGCAGCACGTCCGGCTTACGGAGGCCTCCCCGTTCAAGCACTTGCCGTGGCGTGCCCTGGGGCCAACCCGCCAGGGCGGCCGCATCGAGGCGATCGCTTGCCCGGCGGATTCGCCGAAGACGATCTACCTCGGGCCCGGCTCGGGCAATCTCTGGAAGTCGCAGGACGACGGCGAAACCTGGCGGCCGATCTTCGAACACCAGCCAACGTTCTCCATCGGCGACGTGGCCGTAGCACCGAGCGACCCGAATATCGTCTGGATCGGCAGCGGCGAGACGCAACCCCGCCACAGCGGCTACACGTACGCCGGCATCGGTGTGTTCAAGTCGACCGACGCCGGGGCCACGTGGACGCACGTAGGACTGGCGGAAACGCACCATATCGGCAAAGTCTTGGTCCATCCGACAAATCCCCAGATCGTCTACGTCGCCGCTATCGGCCACGCTTGGACCGATAACCCCGAGCGAGGGCTGTTCAAGACGATCAACGGCGGCAAGAAGTGGGACGCCGTGTTGACGATCGACGAGCAGACCGGCGTCGTCGATCTGGCCATGGATCCCGAAGACCCCAACGTGCTTTACGCCGCGGCCTGGCACAAGACGCGTACCGAAATGTCCGGCAAGCGAAGCGGGGTCTATAAGACGACCGACGCCGGCAAGACGTGGAAGCCGTTGACCAACGGCCTGCCGCAGGACGTGGAGTTGGGGCGCTCAGGTCTCGCCGTCGCCGCATCGAACCCCAAGGTCGTCTACGCCGTCATCGACAACCACGCCAAGACCGACGACGGCAAGCGGATCGTCGGCGCCGAGGTCTATCGGTCCGACGACAAAGGAGCGACGTGGCGCCGCACGCACGAGGAGAGCCTCTACCACGTCTACTCCGTCTACGGCTGGAAGTTCGCCGATATCCACGTTCTGCCGGACGACGACAACGAACTGTTCCTCTTCGGCAACTACGGCTACCACTCGACCGACGGCGGAAAGACCTTCGAGAAGATCAGCGAGGAGATCACGCGGCTACACGAGCACAAAGCCACCAGGATGCACCTCGACCAGCACGAGGTGTGGATCGACCCGCAGAATCCCGACCGGTTGTTGCTGGGCAACGACGGCGGGCTGTTCATCTCCCGCGACCGAGGCGCGTCGTGGCTACACGTGAACAACCTGCCCATCGGCGAGTATTACACGATCCACGTCGACGACGCCCAGCCGTACAACGTCTACGGCGGCACGCAGGACAACGCCTCGCACGTCGGCCCGGCCACCGCAACGCTCGAAGACGGCAAGCCCGACGACTGGCAGCAGGTCTTTCTCGACATCTGGGGTGGTGGCGACGGCTTCGTCACGATCCCCGACCCGACCGCACCGGGTTGGATCTACTACGAGCACCAGCACGGCGACATGTACCACAAAAAGCCGGGCGGATCGGTCTTGACCGGGGCCAAGGGCGACCGGCATATTCGGCCGCGTCCGGGGAAGGGCAAGCCCGGCTATCGCTTCGGCTGGTATACGCCGTTTGCGATCTCGCACGCCGATCCGCAGACGCTCTACGTGGGGGCGAACAAGCTGCTGAAGTCCGTCGACCGCGGCGAAACGTGGACCGAGATCAGCCCGGAGTTTGCGGCCAATCCGGAGGTTGGCAAGCGTGGCAAGGCGCCGCTGGGCGTGATCACGTCGCTCTCGCAGTCGCAACTCGATCCGGATTTGATCTACGTCGGGCTCGACAACGGCCAGCTCTACGTCACTCGCAACGAGGGCCACACCTGGACTCCATGCAGCGCGGGACTGCCTGAAAAGTGGGTCACACGGGTCGAGGCCTCGCAGAACACGGCCGGCACGGTCTACGTCTCGATGACCGGCTTCCGCGAGGACGACTTCGCCGTCTATCTCTACGCCTCGGACGACCACGGCCGCACGTTCCGGTCGATCGCCGGAAACCTCCCGGCCGCCGAGTCGGTCAACGTCGTCCGTGAAGACCCACGCAGCGGCGACGTGCTCTACGCGGGTACCGACCTGGGCGTCTACGTCTCGACCGATCGCGGCCGCTCGTGGCAGGCGCTCGGAGGCAATCTGCCCACCACGCCGGTACACGATCTGGCCGTCCATCCCCGCGAGCATGAAGTCGTTATTGCGACCCACGGCCGTAGCGTGTTCTTGTTGGACGCCGAGGAGATCGTCGCTCCGCCGGCCGTCGATGCGGCTGCCGTGCAAGAGCGGCGCATCGGCGAGTTGGCCGCCGACTTGGCCGAGAAGCTTCCGCTGCGCCCGCTCGGCCCGGCGCTGAAGCCCGGGCGGATTGCCGATATCGTGGTCGACCCGCGCGATCGGAGCGTCTGGTACTTGGCCGTCGCCTCGGGCGGCCTCTGGAAGACGACCAACCGCGGAAATGACTGGACGCCGATTTTCGACGGCGGCGGGTCTTACTCGATGGGCTGCGTGGTGCTCGATCCGAACAATCCCGACGTCGTTTGGCTGGGCACCGGCGAGAACTCATCGAACCGTAGCGTCGGCTACGGCGACGGCATCTACCGCAGCGACGACGGCGGGCAGACCTGGATACATATGGGACTGGACGACTCGCAGCACATCGGCCGAATCCTCGTCGATCCCCGCGACTCGAACACCGTCTTCGTCGCCGCGCAGGGGCCGCTCTGGTCGCCCGGCGGTGATCGAGGGCTGATGAAAACCACCGACGGCGGTCGGACCTGGAAGGCCGTGCTGGCGATCGGCGAGAACACGGGCGTGACCGATGCCGCGTTCGATCCTCGCAATCCCGACGTGATCTACGCCGCAACCTATCAACGCCGCCGCCGCGTGGGCCAGTTGATCGGCGGCGGGCCGGAGTCGGGCATCTATCGCTCCGACGACGGCGGAGAGAACTTCAAGAAGCTGGCCGACGGAATCCCGGACGTCGACAAGGGACGCATTGCCTTGGCCGTCTCGCCGCAGAAGCCCGACGTCGTTTACGCGCTGGTTACCGCCGCCGAAAAGCAGGGCGGTTTCTTCCGCTCGGAGAATCGCGGCGACAAGTGGACCCGGCAGAGCGACTACGATTCGGTCGACCCGCAATACTACGGCGAGATCTACGCCGATCCGCATCAATTCGATCGCGTCTACACAATGGATGTCCGCATCCACGTCACCGAAGACGGCGGCAAGACCTTCAAGGCCGTGCCCTGGCGGATGCACGTCGACAATCACGCGATGCTCTTCGATCCCGACGACGAGCGTCACTTGCTGGTGGGCAACGACGGCGGGTTGTACGAGTCGGTCGACGGCGGCGGCACGTGGCGACACTTCACCAACCTGCCCACGTCGCAGTTCTATCGCACGACGGCCGACAACGCCGTGCCGTTCTACTTCATCTACGGCGGCACGCAGGACAACGGCTCGATGGGCGGCCCCTCGCGGACCGTGCATCGCGCGGGCATCCGCACCAGCGACTGGATCCGCACCGGAGGGGCCGACGGCATGCAGCCGCTGGCCGACCCGGAAGACCCGGCGATCATCTACAGCACGATGCAAAACGGCGGGCTCACGCGGATCGACAAGCGGACCGGCCAGCGCAAGGGCATCCGGCCGCCGCGCGACCCGGAAGGGCCCGAGGAGATCCGCTGGCATTGGGACTCGCCGCTGATGATCAGCCCGCATTCGGCCGCCCGGGTCTACACGGCCGGTAACGTGCTCTATCGCAGCGACGACCGGGGCGACAATTGGCGGCGAATCAGCCCCGACCTGACCCGGCAACTCGACCGCGACGCAATCCCCGTGATGGGACGCGTCTGGGGCGAGAACGCAGTGCAGAGGCATCGCTTTACGACGTCTCTGAGCGTGGCCTCTGCGCTGGACGAATCGCCGGTGCAAGAGGGCCGGCTCTACGTCGGCACCGACGACGGGCTGCTTCAGATTACCGAAGACGGCGGCGAGAACTGGCGGAAGGCCGAGCGATTCTCAGGCGTTCCCGAGTGGACGTACGTGGCCGACGTGTGTGCCTCACGACACAACGCTCAGCGGCTCTACGTGGCGTTGAACAACCACCAGCGGGGCGACTTCAAGCCGTACCTGCAACGCAGCGACGACGGCGGGCGGACGTGGACGTCGATCGCCGGCAACCTTCCCGATCGCCACGTGCTCTGGTCGATCGCCGAGGACCACGTCAACCGGAACCTGTTGTTCGCCGGCACGGAGTTGGGGTTGTTCTTTACCGTCGACGGCGGCCGGCGTTGGGTGAAGTTGCAGCAAGGGGCCCCGACGGCCGCCTATCGCGATCTGTATATCCACCGCCGCGAGCACGATCTGGTGGCGGCCACGTTTGGACGTGGGTTCTTCATGCTCGACGACTACACACCGCTGCGACACCTCACGGCCGAGACGCTCGAATCCGACGGCCGGCTGTTTCCGCCGCGTCACGTCCGCGCGTATCACGAGTTGGGTTTCGCCGAGGCCACCTACGGCAACTACGCCACGGAGAACCCGCCGTTCGGGGCCACGTTCACCTACTACCTGGGCGACGGATTTGTGAAGAACGCGAAAGCGCAGGTAACGTTGACGATCGCCGACGGTGACGGCGAGACGGTGCGCGAACTCAAAGGCCCCGCCACGCCGGGGCTGCATCGCGTCACATGGGATCTGCGCGGCGGCTCCGGTCTGGTCGAGCCGGGCGAGTATCGCGTGACCTTGACCGGGAGCGTCGACGGTGTTAAGACGGCACTCGGCCCGCCGCAAACCATTGACGTCTTGCCGCTGAGCCCATAGTAGCCATCTTGCTCCGCAAGATGTGGCAGCGTCTCGCCGAAGCGAGACGCCTCCTACGGTCGTCCAACCCAGCGGCATCCGACATCCCCGGGAGAATCGAGCGCAATGGCAAACAGGAGTCTCAATGGGTGGGCGAGGAAATCACATCGATGGGGCGCCATCGCCTGCACGATTCCCTCGCTGGTGGTGATCGTCTCGGGACTCCTGCTGCAGGTGAAGAAGCAGTCACCATGGGTGCAGCCGCCGACTCAGAGGGGCACCGCAGCCAACGAAACGCCGCAGCAAGGCTGGCCACAGATTCTCGAAGCAGCGCGTTCCGTCGAGGCCGCCGAGGTATCCGGCTGGGAGGATATCGATCGGCTCGACGTGCGCCCCGGCAAGGGCGTCGTCAAGGTCCGCTGCAGCAACCGCTGGGAGCTACAAATCGACCTGCAAACCGCCGAGGTGCTCTCCTCGACCTATCGCCGCTCCGACCTGATCGAGAGCTTCCACGACGGCTCGGTTTTCACCGAAACGGCCAAGATGTGGATCTTTCTGCCCAACGGGATCCTTTTGGCCGTGTTGTGGCTTTCCGGCCTGTGGCTCTGGTGGGTGCCGTGGCGGAACCGGCGGAAGAAGCGACTCTCTAACGGCGCAAACCTTCCGGGGACTTCCGCCCCCGGCTAGGTCTGCGCGAGATAGCTGCGATGTTCTGTCGACGATTTGGTCGGCGCGGTGCGTTTCACGCACCCTACGCTCCGTCGCTACTCTCCAAGATACGCGTGCTCGAACTGATGCACCAACTCGCGCAGCCTATCGGTGTGGGCCGTGTCGGTCGTCTGCTTGGCCTTCATGGCGTGTACGACAATGTGGTGCAAAAGCGTGATTTGCGTGACGTACTTCCGTTTGGCGGCCGTGTCGGCGTCCGGCCCTACCGGTTTGACCCGCTGGGTGAGAAAGTACTGCACGGCGATCTCTTGGATCTTGTTGCAGTGTTCCTCTTTGTTGATCACCCAGCGGACGATCTGATTGGCGTTCACCTCTTCGGCGGCCGTCAACTCGGCGATCTGATTGATCGACTTCTCGACGGTCGTGATGTGCTCGTTGAGCAACTTGATCCGCGTGGCGTCGTCGTAAATCCCACAGGGGATCTCGCAATGTGCCGACGCCGGCACCGTGTAGCCCGCCGTCAGCGCGGCAACCAACGCGAAAAGTCCGAACTTCACCAAACTCGACGTCTTCATGTTCTGTTCTCCCTGATTCTCGATGAATGTTTTCGCACTCCCGACGCGACCGGCGTTCTCCCACGGTTTCGTTGCGTCTCTTCGCGCTTATCGCGGCGATCGAGCCAAGCAGCAGATTGCCGGGAAGGTGGCACGCCCGTCGGCGGTCAGGGGTATTTTAGGCCGCGGCGGCCGAGGTCAAGCCGCGCAGCGTGAAGCCCGGCACCTACGCATTTGGACACTTCGCCGACGTCGACCGGCGCCGCCGGTCTTGGGGGCCTCAGCGACCCGGGAGGATGGGGCCCATGAGCCTCCCGCCCGCCCTGCCGAGCAACACGGCAGACACGAACGAAGCGATGCTCAGCCCGATCAGAAACGGCATCGTACCGGAATTGAATCCGCCGATCAGCAGCACGGACGCGGTGGCGATCGATACGCCCATCAAGGCGCTGCCCGCAATGATCTTCTGCACGATCAAGGGTGTCTTCAGTTTCTTGAACCGCGCCTTGCCGTCGATCACGCCGCTGGCGATTGCCGCCGCGACGCCGGGCGGCAAGATCAGCGCCACGAAGTAGATCACCGCCTTGAGCTCGTCTGGATACAACGCCGGAAACAACACGGCCGCCAGGACCAGCGCCGGCAGAAGCGACGCGAACGTCTGGGGCGCGTGGACGATGATCGGGTGCAGATCGAGGCTGAGGATGATACGCCGCTTGGCGGATACGCGGTCCTCGTACGGCTCGAAGGCCTTTTCGCCCACGCCGCAGGCCGGGCATACGCCCCGCAACGAGTCTTTCCGGCAGACGTATCCACAGGGCTTACACCGCACCAATTCCGGCATCCCGGTACCTCCGAAGCTCGGGTCAGGGGAGTTCTTCGCCGCCAGCATACCAGGCAACCCCCATTCCCGCCAGCGGCAGCAACCCACCCGGCCCTTGCCGCCGGCCGTACAATATAGGCATCGGGGGCACGCCGAACTCTCTGCCTACGACAACCACAAGGTGTAATATGAGTCTCAACGAGTATTTCGCTAACGCCCGGGGTATTGGGGTGCTGTCTACGTCTAATCGCGACGGGAAGGTGAACGTTGCCGTCTATTCCAGGCCGCACTTTCTGGGGGAGGGCGACGACGAGGTGGCCTTCATCATGAACGACCGCCTCAGCCACGATAACCTTCAGTCGAATCCACACGCGGCCTACCTGTTCGTCGAGGATGGGCAAGGCTACGTCGGCAAGCGGCTGTTTCTGACCAAGGTCCGCGAGGAAACCGACACCGGGAAGATCCGCGCCACGCGGCGGCGTCAGCAGCCGTCGGAATGGGCCGATCCCGGCGCCGACAAGAAGTACCTCGTTCACTTTCGGGTAGACGGAATCCGTCCGCTGATCGGTACGGGCGAGCAGCTTGCGGCCTCGGCGGCCGCTACGTAAGGCGCTCGGAACGTCGCGTCGAGCGCGCTCCCGGCTACGCGATCTGCTCGCCAGTCAGACGCTTCAAACAACAAGGGTAGCGATATGCAAACTCCCCTCTCGCAGCAACCCGGTCGCAAGGCATGTGCGGCCTGCGAGGGCGGCTTGAAGAAGCTCGCGGCCGAGCAAGTCCGGCACCGACTACAGGCCGTTCCGCAGTGGCAACTGACCGACGACGGCCAACGGATTCGCAGAGCGTGGCAGGTGAAGAACTTCAACGAGGCCCTGCGGTTGTTCAACCGTGTTGGCGAATTGGCCGAACGCGAGGGGCACCACCCCGACTTGCACCTCGAAGGATACCGAAACGTGTCGATCGTCCTCTGGACCCACGCCGTCGGCGGCTTGACCGAAAACGACTTCATCCTCGCCGCACAGATCGACCGGCTGCCCGTGAAACTACGCAAGCCGCGTTGACCAGGAATCGCCACGGTCGCGCGAACTGCTGCCGCGAACGGCAACCTCCGACCGCAAACGCGAGACGGCTTGACACGGAGCAGACATCACGCTAACAAGACCATCCAGGAGCCAACCACTGGCGGGCCGCCCCCCCGCCGGGGCGACATTTTGCCTTGTCGAGCGTGCGACGGAGAGTGAGACACTCCCGCAACCGACAGCCAACAGACAAGGCCCCGGTGACATGACCAAACGCATTCTGGTGGGGCTGGCCGGCACGTCGTATTCCGACGTGGCGATTCGACGCGCGGTGGAGTTGGCCACGCAGCACGGGGCCGAGCTGACGGGCGTCACCGTAGTCGACGTGAAGCAGCTAGAAAAACTCGGGGCCGCACCGATCGGTGCCCAAGAGTCGGGCATCGAGCTGCGCAAACATCGGCGTCGGGTCACCGCCGAACGCGTCGAGCAAGTCATCGCCGCCTTTGAGGAGGCCTGCACGGCGGCCAAGGTGCCGTACCACATCCATCGCGAAGAGGGCGACGCCTTCGACTCGATGCTCTCGAAATCCCGCCACCACGACCTGACGGTCTTCGGCTTGCGGAGCCTCTTCGAGTATTTCTTCGAGAAGGAAGAATCGGTCGAACTGCTCGGGCGGTTGGTGGGCGGCGGCGTGCGGCCGATCGTGGCCGTTGCCAAGCAATACCGGCCCATCCACCGCGCGCTGGTCGCCTACAACGGGTCCCGCGGCTCGGCCAAAACACTACGGCAGTTCATCCAGTTCCGCCTCTGGCCCGGCATGCAATTGAAGATCGTCACCTTCAAGAACGCCGTGGGAGACCCCGACGAACTGTTGGCCAGTGCGGCGGCCTATTGCCGTGCCCACGGCTTCGAGCCGGAGCTGGAATACGTGCCCCACCGCGCCAGCCGGCACCTCGTCTCACACGCCGCCGACTGGGAGGCCGACATGATCGTGATGGGCAACAGCCGCCGCACCTTCCTGCTGAAGAAGCTCTTCAGCGAGACCATGCTGCACGTGATGCAGAAGGCGGAGTTGCCGTTGTTTCTGAGTGAGTAGCGCGACGCCGGCCATGGCCCCGACGAGTATCACCGTGACCTTTATTGCGAGTTTCCGGGATAGGGTCGGACGACTCGGTCACCCGGCCTGCTCACCGCTCGGTGTCCATCAGGCCGGCCTTCTACGGACCATCGGGGAGGTAGCCCGAAGCGAGCATCGCTATCAGGGCCAGCACCACGCCCACGGCCAGCGCGCCGGCACCCGCGAAGCTCAACAGGCCGAGGGCGGCCAGGACGACCGCCACGCGCTGCATGGAGAGCACGGACGATTCCCACTCGCGCTGTAGCGTTTCTTCGGACTTGTCGGAAACGAGGAACAGGTCGTTCTCCTTCCCTTGCGTCATCTGGAGCTTCCCGTCGGCTTGCTCGACGACGGTCCCGATGGCGTAGAGCATTTCACCCTCTGGAAAGACCGCTTCTTCGTAGGACAGGCTCTTGCCTATCGACAACAACCCGAACAACTTGCCCGCGGTGTCGAACCCGTAGCGCTGTTGAAGTCTCTCCTTCAACTTCGGCGACGCGTCCCCTTTGAGGAAACCGCCGGACTGGTGGCAGACCTCCTTGAAGTCCACGGTGGCAGCGCCCCAATCCAATTCGACCTTGCCGGTGCCGTCGTCGATCTGGCAACGGACGCACTGTTGGTCCCTGAGAACGGTAACCCAACGCCTGTCTTCCGAGGAGCCTTCCGGCCGCTCTATGCAGAAACGGAAGAACACGCACGGAGCATCCGACAACGGGCTCCTCAACAGAGCCGGCTCGATCGGACGAACGACTCCCTTGACTTCCGCAAACCCCGGCTGCAAATCGCGGATCGCAGTGGTCGGTGTATCACGATAGGGCGGGGGCCGTTGCTTTCTTCGCCATCCCAGCCAGGCGAACGCGCCCGCCGCGACGAAAAACACGATCATTATCCAAAAGGGGTTTTCCCCGATCCAACGGCCGGCCGGCGACATCTTCGCCGCTTCCGCTCCACAACCGGCAAGACAGCAGAACAGACACGCAAGCACTGCCGCTGCGGGATAGAACTGGATCTTCGGCAGTGTAACGCGCGATCGAGGAACTCCAAACATGCGACCACCCTTCGAGGGACACGTGTTCTCGTGAAACGACGGCGCCAGGCTCCCGATGGTCAGCTTCCGTGGCGGAAGATACCACCGAGCCTAGCCTAACGGGCGAGGGCAGTCAATCATCGATCGCCGGTGCGTTGCTGTCTTCCCAGAATGGGCATTGCTATCTTCGAGAGTACAGACTGCCGGCACCATAGGAGAAGCCCCGATAAGCGGCTGGTGAAGCGACAACGGAAGACCTCAACGGGGTCTTCACACCGCACGCCAGGGTCGCCGCGCAGCGGCGCACCCTGGGGTGCGGTGGCGAGGTTCTATCGAACCCTGCAAGGGTTCTACAAGGGCCGCCGAATTGTACAACGCTTTCCCGGTTGTGCGTCCTCTCGGCCACGCGTTCCCAGGGTGGCACCTCGCGGCTACGCCGCTTCGCTGACCCTGGGCTACGATGTGCAACGCCTTCGGCGTTGAGATGGATGTCGGGCGAATCTGGAGGATCGCTTGAGGCGCGCTTGCCTACGGCCGTGCGTAACGCTATCTTGAACCCCAACGTACCGATTTCCCCGCCCTCGCCAATGCCGTCGAAGGGCTATCGACCGCACATTTCGGGAGTTCAAGAGATGAAACACTTGCTGGTCTTCCTGGCGATCATCGCGTTGACCTGTCTGCCCGCTGCTGCATCCGTGCCGGAGAAGGACGACGCGACGTACGCCGCGGCGCCGAAGGTCCCCATCAAGGCCTATGCCTTCAGCCTCAAGGACGTGCGGCTGTTGGACGGGCCGTTCAAGGCGGCCATGCACCGCGATGCAAAGTATCTGCTGGACCTCGATCCCGACCGGCTGCTGCGGCGGTTTCGCGAATACGCCGGACTGGAGCCGAAGGGTGATCTCTACGGCGGGTGGGAAGCCGAGGGCGTGTCGGGGCATATTCTGGGGCATTACATTTCGGCCTGTGCGATGATGTACGCCGCCTCCGGCGACGAGCAGTTTCTCGGGCGCGTCAACTACATCGTCGACGAACTGGCCGCCTGCCAGAAGGCCTACGACCAAGGCGGCTACGTGGGCGGCATTCCCGAGGCGAAACGGATCTTCGACGAGGTCGCCGCCGGGGATATCAAGCCCAGCGGTTTTGGGCTCAACGGCGGGTGGGTGCCGTGGTATACGATCCACAAGCTCTACGCCGGGTTGATCGACGCCCATCGGCTTTGCGGCAACGAGAAGGCCAAAACGGTCGTCACCGCGCTGGCCGATTGGGCCGGCGAGGTGACCGGCAAGCTCACCGACGAGCAGGTCCAGAATATGCTCCGCTGCGAACACGGCGGCATGAACGAATCGCTGGCCGACGTCTACGCCATCACCGGCGACGAAAAGTACCTCGATGTGGCCGATTGCTTCAACCATCGATTCATCCTCGATCCGTTGGCCAAGCAGGAGGATCGCCTCGAAGGGTTGCACGCCAACACGCAAGTGCCGAAGCTGATCGGCTTCGCCCGGCAGTATGAACTGACGGGTAACGAGGACTATCGCACGGCCGCCGCGTTCTTCTGGAGGGTCGTCACGCAGGACCGTTCGTTCGTCAACGGCGGCAACAGCGAGTCGGAGCACTTTCATCGCCAGGGCGAGTTGTGGAAGCACCTTACGCCCACCACCGCCGAAACCTGCAACACCTACAACATGCTCAAGCTCACTCGGCACCTGTTCGCCTGGACGGCCGATCGGCAATACGCCGACTACTACGAGCGGGCGTTGTACAACCACATCCTGGCCTCGCAAGATCCGCGGACCGGCATGACGATCTACTTCTGCTCGCTCAAGCCGGGACATTTTCATACCTATCAAACGCCGCACGACAGCTTTTGGTGCTGTACGGGCAGCGGCCTGGAGAACCACGTGAAGTACGGCGAGGGCATCTACTTCCACGACGACGCCGGGTTGTTCGTCAACCTGTTCATCCCGTCGGAAGTGACGTGGAAGGCGAAGGGCATCAAAGTCCGCCAGGAGACGCGTTTCCCCGACGTGCCGGCGACGCGGCTGACGGTCAAGTGTGAGCAGCCGACTCGATTTGCACTGAGGGTGCGTCGCCCGAGTTGGGCGGCGTCGGCGTTGAAAGCCACCGTCAACGGCGAGCCGGCCGATGCGGACGAAGAGGACGGCTATCTCTCGATCGAGCGCACCTGGGCCGACGGCGACGTGGTCGAGGTCGTGCTGCCGATGAGCCTGCGCCTTGAGCCGATGGCCAACCAACCGGAGAAGGTAGCGATCATGTACGGCCCGATCGTGCTCGCCGGGCAATTGGGCCGCGAAGGATTCACCGAGGGAATGCCCTACTCCGGCAACCAAAAGGCCTTCGCCAACCTGCCGACTCCGGAAGTGCCCGTGCTGGTGGCCGGCGACAAACCGGTCGACCGGTGGTTGCGCCGAGTTACGGACAAGGGGCTGGTCTTCAAGACCGTCGGCGTCGGCCGGCCGAAGGACGTCTCGCTGATCCCGTTCCACACGGCGCACCATCAGCGATACACGGTCTACTGGGATCTGTTGACCGAAGAGAAGTGGCAGCAGCGCCAAGCGGAAGCGGAGGCCGAGCAACGTCGGCTCGAGGCGCTCGACGCACGCACGCTCGATGCCGTCGAACCCGAGCAGAAATCGGAGCAAGCCCACAACTACCAGGGCCAGGCCTCCGGCGCGGGCATGTTCAACGGCCGCTATTGGCGCCACGCCTACTCCGGCGGTTTCTTCTCGTACGACATGAAGATCGGCAACGCGGCCGACACCAAGGCCCCCCTCGACTTGATGGTCACCTACTGGGGCAGCGACGTCGGAAATCGCCAGTTCGACATCTTGATCGACGGCAAGAAGATCGCTACGCAGAAGATCCACATGGACAAGCCCGGCGAGTTCTTCGACGTGACGTATCCGATCCCCGACGAGTTAGCCAAGGGCAAGACGAAACTCACCGTGCGTTTCGAGCCCCATGAAGGCGCCATGGCCGGAGGCGTGTTCGCGTGCCGGATCGTGAAGCGTGAGAGCAACTGATCGGGGAGGCGTGGCTGGGACGGACATCGGGTGGCCCCGCCGCTTCTCCGCAGCAAGCGTTGTCACTGCTCTCGCGTTGCCGGAAAAGCGTCGGGGTCGCGCAGCGACAAGAGGGGCGGGTGTGCCCCAGCCACCAAAGCCGCCTCCCCGACACCGCCTACAATTCCACGTCTTCGGCCGCAAACACCGGGCCCTCGACGCACGTGCGGCGATAGTCCCAATCGCCCGACGGGCCGCGGATCTTGGCGACGCAACTGAAACAGATGCCGATGCCGCAGGCCATGGGCGTTTCCAGTGAGACCTGACACGGCACGCCCAACGCCCGGGCCGTTTCGGTGGTCGCCCGCAACATCGGCTCCGGACCGCAGCAGACGATGCGGCAGGCCGAGGGGTCGTCTTGCACCACGGACTCTTCCACCACGGGAGCGATCAGTTCGGTCACCCGGCCGTGATGGCCGGCCGAGCCGTCGTCGGTGCTGATGTGGACGTCGACGCCAAGGCGCTCGAAGTCGTCGACGCCGGCAAGGTAGTCGGCCGAGCGGGCGCCGTAGCAGAGCGTGACCTTGCGGGCACGGGGCACGTCGCGGGGCGGATCGCCGTATTGGTGCAGCCCCAGAAACTCGCGGGCCAGCGCCGGAAAAGGCGTCTGCCCGATGCCGCCGGCGACCATCACCAGGTGTTCGGTCTTGGTGGGAGGAAAGCCGTTGCCCAGCGGCCCCCAAACCTCCAGCAGCGTGCCCGGCGGGAGCTTTGCCAGCCGGCCGGTCATTTTACCGACCACGAGATAGACGATGTCGATTTGCTGCGGTGATCCGGCATCGTCACAGACCACGTCGTACAACGCCAGCGGCCGTCCCAACAGCGGATCGTTCGCCCCGGCCAGACGGATCATCAGAAACTGCCCGGGCACGATTCGCCGGGCAATCTCCTCTGCGTCGAAGCGCAGCCGGTAGGTGTCTCGCGCCAGTTGGACGTTCTCGGCGATTGCCGTGGTCAGTCGGCAGGCTCGGTCGGGGAAGAAGATTCCGTCGAGTTCGCTCATGTTCCTTCCGCTGCTACTTTCGCGCGGGAGTTGCGTGCTCGCGAGTGGCCGCCCGCCTCAGCGCCTGAAGTTCCTGACGGCTCAGCGGCCGCGATTCGCCCATGGGGAGCTTGCCCAACCGCACCGGTCCCACGGCGGTTCGCACGAGCTTCAATACCTTGTGTCCCACCTTGGCCAAGACGCGGCGGATTTCGCGGTTGCGGCCTTCGCGCAGGACCATCTCCATCACCGTGCTATCCTTGTGATGCGACTTCACCCGCAAGCCCTTGACCCGGGCCATCCCCTCGGCCAGCCGGATGCCGCGGCGAAGTTGGGCGCGGACCTCGACGCTGGGCCGGCCGGCGACCTGCACGGTGTAGGTCTTCTCGACACCGTATCGCGGATGCGTCAGCCGGTTGGCCAGATCGCCGTCGTTGGTCACCAGGATCAGCCCCTCGCTGTTGAGATCGAGCCGGCCGATGGTGAACAGCCGGGCATTGCTGGGGGGGACCAAATCGATCACGCGCGGACGGCCCGCCGGGTCGCTGTTGGTCGAGACAACACCGCTGGGTTTGTTCACGGCGTAGTAGACCGTCTTCTGCCGCGGTAGCGCCACGCCGTCGAGGCGAAGCTCTTGCCGGGCCGGATCGACGCGCACCCCCAACTCGGTGACCGTCTTGCGATCGATCTCCACCCGGCCGGCGGTGATCAACTCCTCGCACTGCCGCCGGCTGCCGATCCCCGCGGCCGCCAGGACCTTTTGTAGGCGTTCGCCGTCGGGGTGCGGTTTCGCCGGGCGCGCATTTGCCGGCCGCGACCTCTTCGTGGGGGGGCGCTTCTTGCGGCGTGGGCCACTGGGCTTCTTCCGCGTGCCAGTTTTTTTCCGCGCAGCGGGCTTCTTCGATTTGGGGGGCATTTTCGCACGGGTGGGTGAGACGGGATCGAGACGCGCTCAATACCGATCATACCCGGAACCGCCCCGATTGAAAGGGCGCCTTCTGCCCGGCAGAAGGTCGTAGGGAGGCTGCACCTGACGAACCGAATCGCGTGGGTTGTCGAACCCCATCGGCCGGCCGCCGTCGACCGCCGGGGCCATATCGGTCTCCGGAAACGGGTCGTACGCTTCGGCCAGCCGCTGTTGATTGGCGATGCCGCCGGGATGCGCGAAATTGGGCATCGTGGTCTTGTGGCAGCCGATCGTCGCGGCCAACATTCCAGCCGCCAGTGCGATCCGTCCGAAACGCTTCATCAAGACGCTCCTCGCCGAAATGCCCCGTCGTGGCGGCCATGTCGCGCGGGGCGTGGCGACATGGGCGGGGGATTATAGGCGTGGCGTCCCGGCGGCGGAAGACGAGAATGTCTGCCGGCCGACGGGCGGAATCCACCCGAATGGATAGCCCGCCAGCCCCCGTCAGCCCCCCATCCTCCCACGCCCGGCGCAAAACGGCGTTCGTTGTCGCCCCGCAGCCGCGCTGCTATTATAGAAGGTTTGCTGCCGGGTTGGACGAGTTCGCCAATCCGAACGAGAAGAAGTCGAGTCGATAATGGCCAAGCGAAAAACCGACCAGCGACGGGGAAGAAGGCCCGACGAGGACCTATTCCGCGACACCACCATGACCTTCGGGGAACACCTTGAGGAGTTGCGGTCGTGTCTGTTCAAGTCGCTCGTGGGGCTGATGATCGGCTTCGTGTTTGGCCTGACCATCGGCGGCTGGGTGGTCGAAAGGGTGCAAGATCCCTTGAAAGAGGCCCTGATCGCCTACTACCAGACGCAGTCGATCGGCTGGGTCGAAGAGAAGCTTGCAGAGCTCGAGGCCGCAGGCAAGCCGATTCCCTGGACGGCCGAACAGATCAAGCAGATCGTCGAAGAGCAGGGGATGCTGCCGGAGGAGACGTTCGTCGAGCCGAGTCAGTTTCTGCGAGCGCTGAAAGATGCCCACCCGGAGTTGGTGGCGGGCGTCGACGTTCCCCCGCTGGATGCCGACGCGAAGCTCACGCCGGACGACCTGATTCGCGTCTTCACCTGGCATCCGATCGAGGACGATTTGCGGATTCGCGCCAAGAGCCTCAAGCCGCACGAGACGTTCTTGGTCTATATCAAGGCCTCGTTGATCGTCGGCGTGTTGCTGGCCAGCCCGTGGATCTTCTACCAAATCTGGTCGTTTGTGGCCGCGGGCCTCTATCCACACGAGAAGAAGTACATCCACGTCTTCCTGCCGTTCAGCCTGGGGTTGTTCCTGTTGGGGGCCGCGATGGCCTTCTTTATGGTGCTCGAGCCGGTGTTGGACTTCCTCTTCTACTTCAACGCCAAGATGGGCATCGATCCCGACCCGCGGATCAGCGAATGGCTGGGATTCGTGCTGATTCTGCCGTTGGGCTTCGGCATCGCCTTCCAACTTCCGTTGGTGATGCTCTTTTTGCAGCGAATCGGCATCTTCAGCGTCGAGGTCTACCTGGCCAAATGGCGGATCGCGATTTTGGTGATCGCCGTGCTCTCGATGTTCCTTACGCCGGCCGATCCCTACAGCATGATGCTGATGGCCATGCCGCTGACGGTGCTCTACTTCGGCGGCATTCTGCTCTGTCACTACCTGCCGCGCAAGCGCAGCGAATACGACGACTGGGACGACGACGACCGGGACGAGATGCCCAAGTCGCGCAGCGAACCCGACGAGCCGAAACGGGGCCGGCTCTGGTTCTACATTCGGCTGTTGATCCTGGCCGTGTTGGTGGTGGTCGTGTTGGGCTACCGGCCTTGGCGCAAGGCCCGCGCGCAGAAGGCGGCCGTGGCGGCGATCGAAGGTTGGGAAGGTAAGGTCGTTTACGACTTCCAACTCGACGAGTCCGGACAATACGACGCCAACGCGGAACCACCCGGGCCGGGCGCGCTCCGTGACGTGCTGGGCATCGACTTCATGGCCGACGTGGTCGAGGTCGATCTGACCAATTCCGACGTGGACGATGACTGCGTCGACGTGCTCTTAGGACTTGGCAGTCTGAAGAAGCTGAACCTCACCGGTACGAACGTTACGGCCGAGGGGCTTGAGAAACTCGAAGAAGCGTTGCCCGAGGGGTGTCAGATCGTCGGGCCGGGTTAGTCTCTCGTAATACCTGAATTCGTGGGTGGCTGGGGCAAAGCGCAGCGGTGCCCCAGGGATTCACTGCCACCAAAGCGCCGACGATCTGGGGCACCGCTGCGCTCTGCCCCAGCCACCCACCATCCTCCTGCAGCCGGCCAACTTGCTCCCGCTTGCTCCAAGGGCTACGATACCGTGGTCGCCCCCCGGCAACGACGCCGGCTGCGAACCGTCCGATCACCGTCGACCCCACGGAGTTCCCCCCATGCGACGCTTTGTGCTCTTCCTGTCGGCCGTCTGTCTTTCCATGCCGTGTTGGATGTTTGCCAACGGCGCTCAACTCGCCGCCGCCGAACCGGTCGTCGTACGGGCCGCGTTGGCCGACGACGCCCTGCACGAGGACTTCCCGGCCATGTGCCTCGACCGCCAAGGCACGCCCTGGATCGCTTACATCGAATACGACCACAAAGCCGACCGGCTGAAGGTCGCCAGGCAGACCGACGGCGGGCTGCAAATCGTGGCCACGCTCTCCGAGCCGGGTATCATCTTTCAGCCGGCGATCGCCTGCGACGGCCGGGGGACCGTCTGGGCGATCTGGTCGCAACTCGACGCCAAGAACGCCTGGCACTTGAACGCCCGGGCGATCGTCGACGGCGGCATTGGGGCAAACACGATCGAACTGGAAGGCGACAGCGGCAGTGCAATCTTCGCTCACGCCGGCACCGACCGACGAGGGCGCGTGTGGGTCGTGTGGCAGTCGTTCCGCGGGGCGTTGGCCGACGTGTTCGCCAAACACTACGATCCGGCCGCGAGGACGTGGTCCGAAGAGATCCGCGTGACGAGCAACCCGGCCGGCGACTGGGAGCCGCGGCTGGCCTTCGGTGCCGACGACGCGGCCTTTGTGGTCTTCGACAGCTCGCGCGGCGGGGAGCCCGACGGGGAGTTCAACGTCCACCTGGCTCGGATCACGCCCGAGGGAAAGACCACACTTTCACAACTATCGAGTTCGCCGCGCTTTGAAGGACGCCCCTCGATCGCCGCCACACCCGACGGCAAAGGGCTTTGGGTGGCATGCGAGAGCGGGCGCGTGCTTTGGGGCAAAAACACCCGAGGTGTCGCCGGCAGCATCGGACTGAACGGCGACAAGCGGATCGACGTGGTCTACGTCGACGTGGCCACCGGGCAGATCACGCCCGCGGCCGACGTTACGCCCGTATTGAAGACGGCCGGCAAGGTGGGCGACGCGTTCGAC
>CAYYNP010000113.1:0-27999 GCA_964472545.1 uncultured Planctomycetaceae bacterium
GACGGAGCCAGTCCCCTTTTTCGGGCTCCCGCACACTTTGCAGTTCTCCTGCTTCTCGACGTCGGTACTTCGGCAGCACGGGACCATTGCATATTGACACGTGCGTCTGGCGACCTATGCTGGACTACCCCCGCAGGCGACGGAAACTCCGCGAGGTGCCCAACGGCCGCGGCCTTACGAGGAGAGAACCATGCGACGCAACGACCTGACGGCAGTTCTCGTTCTCGCGACCGTTCTTCTTTGCCGTCCCGTCTCGTCGGCCAAGCCAATCGACACGTCGACTTGGGTCGGCAGCAACTACACGCCGGCCTTCTGCGTGAACCAGATCCAAATGTGGCACGAGTTCAAGCCGGAGGTGATCGATCGGGAACTGGCCGCCGCGAATAGGCACTTCGGGATCAACACGCTGCGGGTGTTCCTGCACAACATCCCGTACGACGCCGAAAAGAAGGCCTTCCTCGACCGCATCGAGCAGTTCCTGGTGATCTGCGACCGGCACGGCATCAAGCCGGGGTTTGTCTTCTTCGACGACTGCTGGCAACATAGCGGGATCACGCTCACGCAGAGACCGCCGATCGACGGCCTGATCGGCGGCAATTGGGCCGCCTGCCCGCAGGACGTCGAGCGAACCGACGAGAACCTCCCGAAGTTCCAGGCCTACGTGCAAGACGTCGTCCGGGCACATCGGACGGACAAGCGCGTGCTCTGGTGGGAGATCTTCAACGAGCCGAACTTGGCTCTGCCCTTTACGGTCAAGCTTCGAAAGCTTGCCTACCGGTGGGCGAAGGAGTTGGAGCCGATCCAGCCGGTCACGAACTGCTGGGACGACAGCCCCGAGACCGATCTGGTCAACGCCCACAATTACACGTCCAACTTCGCCGGTTGGGACCATCAGGCCGATCTGAACGCGAACAAGGGGGCGATCTTCACCGAGGCCGGCGCCCGATGGTACGCCGGCAAGGGAACCAGCCACGGCGAGCCGATCGAGATCATCGATTGGCTCGAGCGGCGCAAGGCGGCCGGGAAGACCGTGCCCGGCGTGTACCTTTGTTGGGAGGTCATGGTCGGCAACGTCAACGCTCGATGGATCTGGGGCACGCCTGCCGCAAGCCCCGAGCCGACGGTCCCCTGGTGCGGACTGCTTTGGCCCGACGGCACGCCCGTCTCGTTGGCCGAAGCCGAAGCCGTCCGCAGCTACACCACCGGCGAACGTCGGGCCCTGCTGTTCGACGATTTTCAGGATGCCCCGCCGAGACCCAAGCGCGGGAATTGGACCGAGTATGGTTCGAGCACGCTGGGCAGCCGCGGCGTGTTACAACTGCCGGCCGAGCGCAAGGCGGTCACCGGCAATACCGAGTGGACCGACTACGTGGTCGAAACCGTGGCCATGCTCAAGGGCGCCAACGGCAAGGCCGGGCTGCTGGTCCGTGCCAACGATCCCGGCCCGGGCGCCGACGACGTCCGCGGCTACTACGTCGGCTTCACCACGACCACGCTCTTTTTGGGAAAGATGAACAACAACTGGAAGTCGCTGGCCACGTTCGACCTGAGAAAGCTCGAATCGAAGGTCGAGCCGGGCGCGTGGAATCTGCTGCGAGTGGCGATTAAGGGTAATCGGATTCGCGTCTACTTCAACCGCTTGCACGACGACGACGGGCTGCGCATCGATTATACTGACAGCACCGAGCCGGTCCCGTCGGGCAACATCGGCCTGCAAGCCAACGGCGGCGACGTCTGGTTCGACAACGTCGTCGTATTGCCGATTGACCGGTTGCCGCAGGTCTTCGGCGCTCCGCGGAGAATCCGCG
The DNA here is from genome assembly GCA_964472545.1 of uncultured Planctomycetaceae bacterium. Taxonomy (GTDB): domain Bacteria; phylum Planctomycetota; class Planctomycetia; order Pirellulales; family Thermoguttaceae; genus CAYYNP01. The sequence continues at coordinate 1,809 of CAYYNP010000113.1, forward strand.
ACCAGGACGACTTTCAAGCCCCGCCCAAAACACTCAACGCTGTAGGGAGTGCCTCATGGAGACGAATGCCCGTCCGCGAAGATGTCTCTCACGCCGTCAATTCCTCGAGACGAGTGGCCGCCGCGTGTCTGCGGGATTGACGGGCTGCGGGTTGGCCTCGGCTGCCGTGGGCCGCGCCGCCGAGGACAAACCGTCTGCCACGCTGCCCCGGCCCACGCCCGCCCAAATCGGTTGGCAGGACTGCGAAGTGGGACTGATCTACCACTTCGACTTGCCGATCGCCGCGGGGCAGTTTGCCGGCAACAACACGGTCCGCCGGCGGCTCGACCCGAACCTCTACAATCCGACGAAGCTCGACACGGACCAGTGGCTCGAGGCGGCCAAGGTGGCCGGCGCCAAGTACGCCATCTTCACCGCCACCCACTTCAACGGCTTCATGCAGTGGCAGAGCGGTCTCTATCCGTATGGTCTCAAGCAGTCGAAATGGCGCGGCGGTAAAGGCGACGTGGTGGCCGATTTCGTCGAGTCGTGCCACAAGGCGAAGATCCACCCCGGGATCTACTTCAGCACCCATCGCAACGTCTATTGGGAAGTCTGGGGGCATTACGTCGCGTGGGGCAAGGGACGTGGGACCGACGCCCAGCAGCGGTTCAATCGCGTGGCGGAGAAGATGACCGAGGAACTCTGCTCGCGTTACGGGCCGCTGTTGCAGATCTGGTATGATGCCGGCGTGAAAACACCAGCCGAGGGCGGGCCCGACGTCTTGCCGATCTTCGAGAAGCACCAACCCGACGGCGTCTTCTACCACACCGGGCAGCGCAGCGATCATCGTTGTATCGGCAACGTGAGCGGCCAGGGGGGCGTCCCCTGCTGGGCCACGAGGCCCGCCGCCGACGTTCAAGGCGGCGACGGCCGCATTTCACACAACGCGCCCTCCTGGAAGCGACACCTCCATGGCGGCGCGGCCGACGGCGGCTACTGGTCGCCGGGTATGGTCGACGTGCCGATGCGGGGAGCCAATCGCGTTCACAACTGGTTCTGGCGCCCGGAGCAAGATCACGGGGCCTATTCCGCCGAGCAACTCGACAGGATGTACGACCGCTCGGTCGGCCGCAACTGCAACCTGATAATCGGCGAGGTGGTGACGTCCGACGGGCTGGTGCCCGAGAGCGACGTCCGGAACTTGGCCGAGTTCGGCACGGCGATCCGCCGCCGTTTCGCCCGGCCGGCCGGAAAGGCGCAAGGCGTCGGCACGACGCTCGAACTGCGATTGCCGGCGCCGCGGAAGGTCGAGCAAATCGTGCTGATGGAAGATATCGCCCATGGGCAACGCGTCCGGCAGTATGAACTGCACGGTCTGGTGGGCGGCGATACGTGGCAGAAAATGGCCGAGGGCGAATCGATCGGCCACAAGTGGATCCACCGCTTCGAGCGCGTCGAAGTGGCCCGGCTAAAACTCACCGTTACGCGCTGTGCGGCCGAGCCGATGATTCGGGAGTTTGCGGCGTATTGAGTAACGCCCAAGGGGAGCCGCGATCGCCGTTTGGCCGCCGCGATGGCAGCTTATCGAGTCGCCGCGATTGTCGTTTAGCCGCCGCCGGCACGGCGGCGTTTGCGGGGGTCGGTGAACGATGCCGTCAGAAACGCCGCCGTGCCGGCGGCGGCTAAACGTTGATCGCTAAACGTTGACCGCTACACAGTAAGGCAATCCGGCTCTACGTGGCCGACGACGCAATGCGAACCAGCAGCACATCCCAACTCCCAGCAGCATCCACACGCCCGGCTCCGGCACGACCACGATCCGGCCGATCTGCTTCGGCCGGCCGAAGCCGAGCACGTACTCCAGAGCGAACTCGCCCGGCGGAGTGCCCACGGCGGAGACTTGCCCGAGACGGGCGTCTTCGTACGAGAGCCGCGTGCCGAAGCCGCCCTCGCCGATCGTGTTGACGTTGGCCGAGATCAACGTTCCGGGATGCCCGCCGAGGGTTTCGGGTACGCTGCCCAGTGCTTCGCCGGTGAAAACGCCCGGGCCGACGAGCGACCAACTCATCACCGCATCGACCGACACGGCGAACTCGCCGGTGGCCGGGTTGTAGGTGGCTTCGGCACTGCCGTCGGCCGGCGGGCCGGAGTCTCCGGTGAAGTGCGTGATCAGATCGGTGATGTCCTGGCCGTCAACGTTGCCGTCGCCGCGGCCCAGCGGTCCCCCCGCGGTGTCGTTCTGGGGCCAAACACGGTCGCGAGGCTGGCCGGGCAACGAGAAGCTGACGATCAAGTTTTGGATGTCCTGTCCGTCGACATTGCCGTCGCCGTTGCCGTCGCCGGGGCCGGCCACGTACTGCCGGGCCGCCACCTCCGCAACCCGGCCGGGCACGTTCTCGACGTACTCGAGGCCGCGATGAAACACGCCAAATCCCAAGTGCCCTGTCGGACCGGACGCCGGGACGTGCACCGTGGGGACGTTGTCGAAGGTGCCCACGATGCCGTTGACGCCGGCCGCGCTGAGGATCGTATGTGACGAGAGCCCGGGCAAGCCCACCGACGTCACCTGAAGCGTCAGCGTTCCGCCCAGGTGGATATCGCCGGCCGCCGCGACCCTGCCGGTCGTCGACGCTCCAAGTTGAGAAACGTATTCCGCCGGGCCGGTCCAATCGAAATCGCCGCCGGCGCTGAGCAGCCCCCCGGGCGCCACGTCGAGCGTGCCGGCCGCGAGCTGCACGCGATGAACCGTGGTCAGCGAATCGTCGCCGCCGACGTGCAGCGCTGCGCCGGCCGATTCGATCGAGAGCGAGTAGGCCGCGGCGTCGCCGTCGACGTTAACCGTATGGCCCGCCATCACGACGGGCGTATCGAGCCCGGGCTGGAGCGTTCCGGGGTGCCAAGTGGCGGCGGTGCGAAAGTCACCGTCGCCCGCACTGGTCAGCGTGGTGCGATCGACGTCGATAATCCCGTTGATCCAATCGAGGCTGGCCGAAATCCTGGCGGAGTGGAAGAAGGCCGGCACGTCAAAGGCGCGGTCGCGCGTGAGCACCCAGGTCTCGTTGGGTTTGGTGTAGAGATCGCCCTTGTCGAAAATGGCCGCGTTGAAACCATCGCCCGTATCGGTATCGTTGAAGGGCCCTTCGACCGCAGTGTGAATGCCGGCCAGTTTCCATACGCCGGCGTCTTGAAGAAACACTGCCCCGCCGGAATCGCCGGTCGACAGCATGGCCTCGTGGTCGACGGGATTGCCGGCGTTGAATCGGGCGGTTAGGAACTCTTCGCCCTTGATGGTCTTAATCGAGTGGATCTCGTTCTGTCCCCATCGCCGCACGTGATCGCGCGGCCCCCAGCGCCAGCCTTTGAGTTCGTTCTGACCGTCGCGAACTTCCTCGCCGCGTTGTGTGCCCCGGCCGAACAGCACGGCCGTTTTACCGACTTCGTTATCGTCGGTGTAGAGCGGGGCGATCCGATCCGGTGGAAAGGCCCCGCCGATCTGCCAGATCGTCAGATCGGCGTTGGGACTGTTCTGTTTCCGGATGGTCGTGTAGGCCGCGCCGCCGAGCGTGAAGGGAGTGCCCGTGACGCCGCCGAAGTGTCTGGCCGTGATGAAGTAGTTCTCCTGAATCGGCGTACCGGAGAAGTCGCCCAAGTCGCCCTGGTACTGCCAGCCGCTGTCGAGCAATGCGCCCGTCGGAGCGGTCGTGTTATGGGCCGGGTCGCCGGAGTCCAAGAGGATCACGCCGCGAGCCCGACGCCCCGACGAGAGGATCAGCAGCATCAGCGCAAGCGTCACCCCATAGCCGCGCGTTCGGCCGGAGCAAAGCCAATTCGAGGTGAGCATAGCCGGAGGGCAGATGAGGTTTTGCGCAACGGAAACGACGGCCCGGTAACTTCCATTATTCGTGGCCAAGCTGCTTCTGTCAAGTGTTTTGACAGGAAGCGCGACGATGCTGCTCGCGGAAGGATCCGACAACAACCTCGGTCAAGAGGCATACGCTCATGAGCGTGCAAAGCGGCGCCGGTGCGAGGCTCCCGAGCCCCAGTCCCGAGTTCCCAGTCCCGAGTTTCCAGTTCATCTTGCGTCACCAACGAGTTCAGGCCACAAAGAAGCCCACGCAGCGCGAACGCTCGTGGGCTTTATTGGACACTTCTCGGAAGCGGCAAGCCGCGCTCTCTACGCGCCGGCCATGGCGTTGGAAAGCGCCGCCTCCTCCTGTCCGAGGATCTTATCGATATCGAGCAAGATCAGCAGTTGCTCTTCGAGTTTGACCAGGCCGTTGAGGTATTCGTTCCCCAGGCTGGCGACCGTCGGTGGCGGCGGGGCGATCTGGTCTTGCGCAATACGCAACACCTCATCGACGCCGTCGACCACGATGCCGACCGTCTTCGTGCCGACTTGCAGGACCATGATCCGGCTGTCGGCCGTCTGTTCCCCTTCGGGCAAACCGAAGAGTGCCCGCAGGTCGATCACCGGGATGACCGTGCTGCGGAGGTTGATCAGTCCCTTGACGTAATGGGGCGTCTGGGGGACTCGGGTGATGTCGCACATCAGGATGATCTCGCGGACCTTGGTGATCTGAACACCGAAGGTCTCTTCCGCCAGACGGAAGCTGACGATCTGGATCGTCCCGGTGGCTTCCGACGTCGTGGTTTCCTGGGGAGATTCTTGAATTGCCGTAGACATTCCCGTATTCCTGTATGATATGGTGAGGTTCGAAAAACGCCCTCGGGCAAGGTGGAATGGCGGCAGACGGCCATTCCACGCTCGCCCAAGGAGCGAACGTGAGGCTACATCGTCGCGGTGGTCGTATCGGTCTTGAACCGCGACACGAGATCGCGCAGGGCACTGGCTTGAGCCCCGAGTTCTTCGCTGCTGGAAGCCATCTCTTCGCTTCCGGCGGCCGCCTGCTCGGTAACTTCGGCGATGCCTTGGACCGCCTCGCCGACTTGGGTGGCGTTGCTGGCCTGCTCGACCGTGGCCGTGGCGATTTGGGAGATCTTGGCCACCGTCTCTTCGACGCCGGAGATGATCTCCTTCAGTGCGCTGCCGGTCTCGTCGCTGAGTTGTGCGCCTTCCTGGACGCGATTGCTCGACTCCTTGATCAGCGACGTGATTTCTCCGGCGGCCTGATTCGAGCGTTCGGCCAGTTTGCGGACTTCGTCGGCCACGACGGCGAATCCCATGCCGTGTTCGCCGGCGCGGGCGGCTTCGATGGCCGCGTTCAGGGCCAGCAGGTTCGTCTGGCTGGCGATCTCGGAGATCACCTGAATGATCTCGGCGATCTGATCCGAACTGGTACGGATCAGTTCCATCGCCTCGATCGACTTCTGCACGGCCTGGCCGCCCTGTTCGGCCAACTCGTTGGTCTTCTTGGCGACCTTGTCGGCCTCGTGGGCGTTGTTCTTCACGCCGTCGATCGAAGCGGTCAGTTGTTCGATCGCCGCGCTGACCTCCTCCACGCTGGAGCTTTGCGTCTGCGCTCCGCTGGCCAGCGATTGTGAACTCTCGGCGATCACGCGCGAGCCCTCGTTGAACTGAGCCGCACTTTCGGTAACCTGGCCGATGATGCTGGAGAGATCTCGCAGCATGCGGTCGAAGCCGCCGGCCAACTCGTCGATGGCCTCGTCGCCTTCGACGGTGATGCTTCGAGTCAGATCGCCTTCGGCGGCGGCGCCGACGACCTCCAGCAATTGGTCGACCTTGCGGCGGAGTGCCTCGGCCAGTTGACGTTCCTTCTCGGCCTGCTCGCGTTCTCGGGCGGCCTGCTCTTCCTGTTGCTGGCGTTCGGCGTCGGCGCGTTCCTTTTCGCGTTGGGCTTCTTCCTCTTGGCGCTTACGCTCGGCCTCGGCCTGTTGGCGTTCGGCCTCGGCCCGCTCTTGCTGCGCCGCCTGCTCGCGCTCGGCGGCGTCTTTGACGTCTTGCATCGCCTTGCCGACGGCGTCGATGGCGATGTTCAGCGAACCGGCCATCTGGCCCAGTTCGTCTTTGGTGCTCACTTCGGCCTTCCGGCTATAATCGCCCGAGGCCACCACCTCGAGCACACCGGCCACCTTGCGCACCGGGGTGACGACCAACCCGGAGATCCAGTAGGCCACGGCCACGATGATGCCGACGGCGATCAGGGCGATCATCACGGCGTTGTTGCGCAGCCCGCCCTTGGCCGCCGCCGAACTGGCTTGCATTTCCTCGATCGGAGCAAACGCCTCGGCCTGGTCGATTTCGGCCAGCAAGGCCCAGGTCGTATCGAAGAGCGTAATCGGCGTGTAGGCGCTGAGCACCGGGTTTCCGTTGTAGTCGGTGATGATCTTGGCGTCGACCTTGCCGCTGAGGGCCTGTGTGGCGGCTTCCGTATCGACGCCGTTCTTCTCGATCGTCCCGGCGAACGACGCCTTGACCGAGTGGCCCGTCGCGTCGAGGAACGAATCGGAACGCATCCGCTTGTCGGGTCCGACGAGATAGGTCTCGCCCGTTTCGCCCATGCCGGCCCGCACGCCCATGATGCCGTTGATCGCATCCAACGGCAGTTGCAGGGCGACGATCACCTCGACGTTTCCTTCGTGCGTGACCGGCCCGGCTACGAAGCCGCAGGGATCGTTGTTGCTGGGTGCGTAGGGAGCGAAGTCGGCGAAGCCCACTTGCTTCGTATCGATGACGTCTCGCACCAACTGACCCAGGTTCGAGTCCTTATACGTCCCGTTGACGAAGTTCGTCTGGTAGTCCGCCTCGTGGCAAACCGTGTAGAAGCAATAGCCGTCCGGGTTGATCAGGAACAGATCGTAGTAGCCGTACTGCTCGTTGTACTGCGTGAAGAAGTCCTTATCCTTGCCCTCGATCTTCGGGCAAAAGGCCTCGGCCACGTCGATTTCCGCGAGTACCACCCAGGTTGTGGTTCCTATCTTCAGCGGTGCCCACGCCGAGAGGACCGGGTTGCCGTTGTAGTCGATGATCACGTTGGCGTCGGTGTTACCTGCCAACGCACTCTTGACGGCCTCCGTATCTGCGCTACCCTTTTCAGGGTTTTTGAACGAGGCAGTGACCGTGTGGTGTGTGGGATCGAGAAAGGAGTCGGATCGCATCAAGAGATCGGGGCCGACCAGATAGGTTTCCCCGGTCTCTCCCAATCCGGTTCGTACCTGCATGATCTGGTTGATTTCTTTCAGCGAAACCTGAAAGGCCGCCACGCCGACAAACGTCCCGTCTGCATCGTGGATCGGTGTGGAGACAAAAGCCGCCGGTTCGTTGGAAGGCTCGTACCAGGCAAAGTCGGCGAAGGCGATGTCCGTCTTTCCCTCGCGGAAGGCTTCTGCCAGGCCGCTGTCGCTGAGCGGCCCCGATTCGAGGTTTTCGCCGAAATCGGACTCTTGGGCCACGGTATAGACGACGTTTCCGCTCGGGTCGATCAGAAACAGATCGTAGAATCCGTAGGTCTCGCAATGGGTCTTCAGACCCGGATGACGCTGGTCGTGGACGGCCTTGTAGGCTTCGCTCTCGACGCCTTCGCTAAAGGCCTCGGTAAACGCCGACAAGCCCGTGGTGTAGCGGAGATTCTTCTGAGTGTCACGCATCAGGGCGAGTCGTTGGCCGAAGTAGTCGCTGATCTGGTTTTTCTTGATTTCGCGAACGGCCATCAGTTTCTTGAAGGCCTCTTCGCGGAGCGTGGCCACCGTTTCCACGAGCACGCCCATGTCGCCTTGGCGTTCCTCGAAGTAGTTCTCGATCTGGTTCTTCTTCACGTCTCGCAAGGCGACCAATTGCGAGAAGACTTGCGTCTCCAGCGCCGTGGCCGACTCGTCTTCCGCGGTCTGCAGGGCGTCGCTGGCTCCGCCGTAGGAGAACCAAGCGGCACACGCCAGCGGGATCACACCCACGAGCAAGAAGAACGTAATCAGCTTGAACTTCATGCTGCGGTCGAGGAACTTCTTCCAGAGATTCATCACTCACTCCTCCAAGAACATCGAATAGAACGCACGCTGGAGTCGGCCACGCGGCCGAACCCTCCCCACACCAACAAAAAAAGGCACAACGGAGGTCGCGCTTGCCTTGCGACAGGCGGTTGACGTCCGTTGTGCCTTCAAATGACAGATCCACCGTACGGGACCTGCCAGCTAAGGCCGGCTCGCAAAGGCGAGCCCGGCTTCCTTCTGGAAACGGCCAGAAGGGACGCTTGTGTCAAAACGCTAGGTCGCAAATATCGCCGTGTCAAATGCCTACTGAACGGATCGCATTTCCGCAGGTACGCATCGATTCTGCGGCACCAGCGGCAGTCCGTTGATATCACGGAACTTGTGGCACGGAAGACCCGGCCGGAAGCTATGCTGTCATAGGTGAGGTTTCCCTTCAACGGGATCGGCCCCGATAGCGGGGCGGCCTTAGTTGCCGGGTTTCGGGCCCGTCACTTGAAGGCACAACGGACGAAGCACCTTTTTTCGCGTCAGGGTCGGCTTCCGTTGTGCCATTTTTTGTTCGGCGGCGCACGTGAAGGCGTGCGAGCCCATGCACGCAGAACTCTCGCCGGGATTGGGGCGCCGACGACGGCATCGAACTTCGCTCACATGACGAAGAAGAAAATGATACGGGACCGCAGTTTCGCGTCGAGGGCCGGTAGCCGAGAGGACGTGATGAGGACTTCAATGCGTCAACGGTTCCGGCGTACACGATATGTCTGGGCGGCCGCGGCAGCTTGGTCGGTGATGATCGCCGGCCTTTCGATCTGGTACGTTGCCAGCCAGCGCAGCAACGGCCTCGAGATGGCCAGGGCGTACGCCAGGGCGGCCCACGAAAAGGACGTGCTCTATCGCCGGTGGAACGCGTTTCACGGGGGAGTTTACGTACCGGTTACGAAAGCCACGCCGCCGAATCCCTACCTCGACGTTCCCGAACGCGACTTGGTCACGCCGTCGGGCAAGCAGCTCACGTTGGTGAATCCGGCCTATATGACCCGTCAAGTTCATGAAGTCGCCGCGACGCATGGCGGCATCAACGCACATATCACGAGCCTCAAACCGTTGAACCCGGCCAACGCACCGGGACCCTGGGAACGGCGGGCCTTGGAGGCCATCGAACAAGGGCAGACCGAGGTCAGCGGCATCCAAAGCGTCGGCGAGGAGCCCCACATGCGCCTCATTCGACCGCTCTACGTCGAGCAAGGCTGTCTGAAATGCCACGGCGATCAAGGCTATGAACTGGGCGACGTGCGAGGCGGGATCAGCGTGTCCGTGCCGGTCGCCTCGATCTGGTCGACCCAATCGCAGCAGTCGCAGTGGGTACTGTTCGGGTACGGCTGTCTGTGGGTGCTGGGGATCGCCACGATCGGCTTCGGCGGCAGAGAACTACGGCGGCACATGACGCAACGAGAGACGGCCGCGCGCCGTCTCGAGGCCACGGCCGAGGACCTCAAGCGGGCAAACGCGTCACTGCAGGAGCAGTTTGCAGTCGCCCGGGCGGCCACCAAGGCAAAGAGCGAGTTCCTGGCCAACATGAGCCACGAAATCCGCACACCGATGACGGCGATCCTCGGCTTCTCGGACGTGCTTCGAGGAAGGCTCGAAGATCAACAGGACGTTTCGGCAGTCGAGACCATCAAACGCAACGGAGAGTATTTGCTCGAGTTGATCAACGATATCCTCGACCTTTCCAGGATCGAGGCCGGCAAGCTCGAGGTCGAACGCACCGAGTGTTCGCCGGCATCCGTCGTCAACGACGTTGCGTCGCTGATGTGCGTCCCTGCCGAGTCGAAGGGCCTGCGCCTGGAGGTCGAGTTCCGCGGGGCGATCCCCGATGCGATTCTCAGCGACCCGATCCGACTCCGGCAGATACTGATCAACCTGCTGGGGAACGCCGTCAAGTTCACGGATGCTGGTGGTGTGCGGCTCGTCGCGCAATTGGTCCGAGGTGCGGGCGGGCCGGCGCTGCTTCGATTCGACGTGACGGACACCGGCGTCGGCATGCGCCCCGACCAGCTCCCGGAACTCTTCGAGCCGTTCACGCAGGCCGACTCTTCGACCAGCCGAAAACACTCCGGCAGCGGTTTGGGGTTGGCCATCAGCCGGCGGCTGGCAGAGGCGCTCGGCGGCGATATTTCCGTCACCAGCAGTCTCGGAAAGGGAAGCACTTTCAGCCTCACGGTCGATACCGGCTCGCTGGAAGGAGTCGCCTTGCGGGAAAACGCGACCGCGGAGCCGGCAGGCATTCAACGAGAGCCGGCACAGACGGCTACTGCGAAAGACGAACTCGATTGCCGAGTCTTGTTGGCCGAAGACGGCCCGGACAACCAAAGGCTGATCAGCCTCATACTGAAGATGTCCGGCGCCGTTGTCGAGGTGGCTGAGGACGGGCAAGTCGCCTGCGATATGGTCTCGGCGGCCAACGCAAGAGGCGAGCCCTACGACGTGATCCTCATGGATATGATGATGCCCAACAAGGACGGCTACCAGGCGACCCGCGAGCTGCGCGCCGACGGCTGTACGACTGCGATCATCGCACTCACGGCCAACGCCATGGCGGGCGACGCCGAGAAGTGCCTTCGCGCGGGTTGCGACGAGTACCTCGCTAAGCCTTTCGACAGCAAGACGTTCTTGCCGCTGGTGGCTCAATATGCTCGGAAGCGACAGACGGCCGAGGGAAGGGACGTGTGCATCGGATAGTATCCAAACTTCTTCCGTCGGGCAGGCCGGTCGGCACGGAGTTTCTCCTCGACGACGACCTTCATGCACTACAGCAACTACCCCCCGTATTGCCTGCACCCATCAGATATCCCATCGTTGCCTGGCTCAACTGCCATTGGCACCCCCATTGGGGTACGGTATGCTCTTGTCAACTGGCTAAAGGAGATCACGCTCCGAGGAGCTTCCGGCGGCTTGCAGAGCCGTGCGGCTTGAAACCACGCTCGAATAAAGGCAGCCGAGATGGGTCTCTCAGTGCAGTTTCGATCGTTGACGGTGCGGGTCGTTGTGCTGGTCCTGACCGCGCTGACCGTGTTCTCTTTGGCATTGGGGCTGACCGCCTACACGATCACCCGCAACTGGCTGGAGCAGACCGCCGTCTCTCACCTCGAGGCGTTGGCATCCGCCCGGCAGACGGCGTTGCAGATCCAACTCCGCGACTTCTTGGAGACTGCCAGCGCGTTCGTGGAGCCCGATTTGGAGGCCGACGTGACGGCGCTGCTTCAGGCCGAAGGCCCACAGCAGGAGACTCTGCGCCAAGACTTGGCGGCCAAGATGCGGCGTAGTATGGGGGCGACCGAGCACACGCTGGGCGCCACGATTGTCGATCTCGAAGGTGGCGTGATTGTCCAAACGTCTGAGGAACTCGGGGAGAGCATGGACCGGATTTCGTCACTGGTAGAGCAAGGGACGTCAAGGGCGTTCATCTCCGATCCGGTTGCCCGAGGTGAGAACGTCTACCTGGACATGGCCACGCCGTTGCGCGACCTGAAGGGCGACACGACGGCGGTGTTGATCCTCCGCGTCAGCGGCCGGGAGATCCTGTCCATCACCGGAGACTACACCGGACTGGGAGACACGGGCGAGACGGTTCTCGGCGCGCGGCGGGGAGACGTAGTCCACTTCCTGGCACCGCTGCGCTTCGATCCCAACATGAGCCAGATCGAACCGGCCGCGGCCGACGGCGAGCGAGCCAAGCCGTTGATACACGCCACGGCCGGACAGTCGGGCACGACCGAAGCGATGGACTACCGAGACACGCGGGTGGTCGCCGCCTATCGGCCCGTTTCTCCGACCGGCTGGGGGCTGGTCGTCAAGCAAGACGTCAGCGAAACGCTGGCCACCGTCGCGCGGCTCCAGACGACTTTGGTCGTCGGGTTGCTCGTTCTGTTGGGCCTCGGAACGATCGCCACGCTCCCACTGGCATACACCTTCACCCGACCGCTGCGCGAATTGGAGGACGCCACACGCCGCGTGTCTGAAGGCGACCTGAGTACGCACGTCTCGGGGAAGTCGGACGACGAAGTCGGACGCCTGGCACAGTCCTTCAATGCGATGGTGGACCACCTCCGCGAGGCACGCGACGACCTGCAACGGAAGAACCACGAGTTGTCGGCCTTCGCTTACGTCGTTTCTCACGATCTGAAGGCCCCGCTGCGGGCGATCGACAACCTTGCCGAGTGGCTGCAAGAAGACCTCGCAGACGGCCTGAACGAGGAGCATCAAACGCAAATGAACTTGCTCCGCGGCCGAGTACGGCGAATGGGCGGGCTGATCGACGGATTGCTCGAGTATTCGCGGATCGGACGCGTCCGAAATCCGAGTGCCGAAGTACACACCGACGCCTTGGTGGGCGCGATGATCGACGCCGTCGATCCACCGGACCACATTCGCGTAGAGCTTTGCGACGATATGCCGACCGTCGAAGCGGACGAGTTGAGACTAGGCCAGGTCTTCCAGAACTTGATCCAGAACGCGGTGAAGTACCATCCCGGCCCGGAGGGGAACGTTCGCATAGACTGCCGCGAAACCGACGGCTTCTGGGAATTCTGCATCAGCGACGACGGTGCGGGGATCGCACCACGTTATCATCAGCGGATCTTCCAGATCTTCCAGACGCTGCACACACGCGACGAGGTGGAGAGCACCGGCGTGGGGCTCTCGCTCGTGCAGAGGATCGTGGAGGACAACGGCGGGGAAGTCTGGGTAGATTCCAACGGCGTGCCGGGCGAAGGCGCGGCCTTCAGATTCACGTGGCCGAAAACAGAGGACTGACCGAACGATGCATAAAGTCTTGACTATCCTGCTGGTGGAAGACGACACCGTCGACGTGATGACTACCAAGCGGGCGCTGAAGAAGAACAACGTGACCAATCCGCTCTACGTGGTCGGCAACGGCGAAGAGGCCTTGGAGTACCTTCGACACAAAGGCAAGTTTGCCGCCGCGGACTCTTCGCCCCGCCCGAGTCTGATACTGGCCGACCTCGCCATGCCGCGAATGAACGGGTTGGAGCTTCTGCTGGCCATCAAGAGCGATCCCGATCTGCGCGAGATCCCGGTCGTCGTGCTGACGTCTTCGGACGAACATCAGGACGTAAAGACGGCCTTTGCCCGGGGAGCGGCGGGGTATATCGTCAAGCCGGTAGTCTTTGGAAACTTCGTCGAGGCGCTCGCTGCGCTGCACCTGTACTGGACAATTAGCGAATTACCCGGGGGATAGCCATGGTAAAGTCGCAACGCGTTCGGATTCTGTTGGCCGAGGACGACCATGTCGATCGGATGGCCGTCGAGCGGCTGTTTGCCAAGGATTCTCTGCCCTACGAACTGACCGTTGCCACCACGGTGGCCGAAGCGACGTCGCGATTGCGCGAGGGTGGGGTCGACCTGGTGTTGATCGACCAGAGACTGCCCGACGGCAGCGGGCTAGACGTTCAGAAGGAGGCCGCCGGGACTCCGAGCATCTTCATCAGCGGAGCGGACGATTTATCCGTTGCCGTGGAAGCAATGAAGGCCGGCGCCGCCGATTTCCTGGTCAAGGACACCCAACGGCAGTACCTACGGATGCTGCCGTTGACCATCGAATCCACGCTGAAGCAACGCGAGAACGTCCTGGCACGCCGGCGGGCGGAGGAGGCGCTGCAAAGGGCCCACGACGAGTTGGAGGTCAAGGTCCGGCAGAGAACGGCCGAAATAGCGTCAACGGTCGACAGATTGAACGAGGAGATCGAGGAGCGCAAGCAAGCGGAGGAAGCGCAGAGGAGGGATCACAACCTGCTGCGCGCGGTGACCGAAGGCACGCCCGAGCCCATCTTTCTGAAGGATCGCGAGGGCTGCTACTTGATGCTGAATACGGCAGCGGTCCAGGCGGCAGGGAGGTCGTCGGCCGATGAGATCATCGGCACGGACGACACGGCCCACCTGCCGCTGGAAACTGCACGCCAGCTTCAGGAGAACGACCGCCATGTGATGGCCTCGGGGCAACCCGACGTGGCGCAGGAAGTGGTCGAGGTGGAAGGAAACACGCGGATCTATCAGACTACGAAGTCTCCTTATCGAGATGAGGACGGCAACGTAGTCGGCGTGATTGGCGTGGCGCTAGACGTCACGGAGCAGAAGCAGGCTGAGGCAGCGCTGCGCGAAAGCGAAGAGAGATTTCGCGCCATCTTCGAGCAGGCCGCCGTTGGCGTTGCCCAAATTGAAACGCAGACCGGACGCTTCCTGCGGATTAACGAGACTTACTGCAACATCGTCGGCCACACCCGAGAGGAAATGACGGCAACCACGTTCATGGAGATTACGCATCCGGACGATCTCCAGACCGACTTGGACAACATGCAGAAGCTCGTGGCCGGTGAAATCCGAGAATTCACCATGGAAAAACGCTACTTCCGAAAGGACGGCTCCATTGTATGGGTGGATCTCACGGTATCTCCCATGTGGAGCGTGGGCGAAGAGCCCGTTTACCATATTGCCGTTGTGGAAGACATCACCGCGCGCAAGCACACCGAGCAGTTGTTGCAGACGTCTCGGGAGGAAGCGGAAATCCGGAATCGGATTGCCGACGTCTTTCTCACCGGTGCCGACGAAGAGATGTACGCCGACGTGCTCGAGATCGTCTTGGACGCCTTGCAGAGCGAGCAGGGCGTCTTCGGGTACGTAGACGAAGAGGGCGCCATGGTCTGCCCGTCGATGAGCAGAGACGTGTGGCAGCGATGTCAGATCCCCGACAAGGAGATCGTGTTCCCGCCGGAAACTTGGGGCGGCATCTGGGGCAAGGCCCTCAAGGAGAAGAAGACCCTCTACTGCAACGAACCCTTCCGTGTGCCCGAGGGGCACATCCCTATGCTCCGAGCCGTGGACGTTCCCATTGTTCATCGTGGGCAACTCATCGGCAACCTTCTTGTGGCAAACAAGGCGACGGACTACGTCGAGAGAGACGTCCGGCTACTGGAGGCCATCGCCGCGTACATCGCTCCCGTTCTCAATGCGAGGTTGCAGAGAGACCGGCAGGAGAAACATCGCGAACGGGCCGAGGAAGCCTTGCGAGAGAGCGAAGAGCGGTTCCGCAGGGCGTTCGAGGATTCGGCGGTCGGCATGGCCCTCGTCGATACGAGCGGCCGGTATACCGAAGTCAATCGGGCGCTGAGCGGTGTTCTCGGGTATTCGCGGCGCGAGCTGCTTACCATGGGAACCAACGACGTCACCTATCCGGGTGACGTGAATACGAACAACGATATCGCCCGGCGGTTGAGGGCCGGCAAAATCGACAGCTTCACGCTACAGAAGCGTTACGTTCACAAGGACGGTCACACGGTCTGGGCCGACGTCGTCGCTTCCGCCGTTCGAGATAGCGACGGGAAGCTCATGTACTCCCTGGGCCAACTCCAAGACGTCACCGAGAGCAAGCTCAACGAAGAGAAGCTTCGGCAGGAAGCTGCGATGCGCAGCAATCTCCTCGACAATCTCCCCTGCATCGCCATGATTCTCGAGAAGGGCACGCGGGAGATCGTCGCCTCCAATCAGGCCGCTAGAGACATTGGCGCCGTTCCCGGACAGACGTGCTACGCAACGTGTGCCCAACGCGACGACAACTGCCCATGGTGCCTGGCCCCGGAAGTCTGGGCCACCGACGAACCGAGGCGGCTGGAGGTCGAGTATCGAGGCACGCATTATGAGGGCATCTGGGTTCCCTTAGACGAAGACCGGTACGCCCACTATATCTTCGATATCAGCGAGCGGAAACGGACGGAGGCAGAGTTGCGAAGGTATCAGGTGGAGTTGAATACTATCTTCAATTCTGATCCAACCGCCATATGGTATAAGAACAGGCATAATGAAATCATGAGGGTCAACAACGCAGGTGCTGACGCTCTGGGGCTTCAGGTCGAAGATATTGAGAACAAGCCCGTAAAGGAACTCTTCCCCGAAGCTGACGCCGATCACTATTTCGAAGATGACGTGGAAGTGATGGAATCGGGAAGAGCCAAACTGAACATAGCAGAGAGAATGCAGACGGCATCAGGCCAAAGACGATGGGTAAGCACGGACAAGATCCCCTATAGGAATGAAGATGGTGAGATAACGGGTGTCATCGCTTTCGTCAGGGACGTCACCGAGCGGAAGCGAGCCGAGGAACAACTCGCCCAGTCTTTGCAGGAATCGCAGTTGCGCCGGCATGAAGTTGCCGCACTGCTCGACGGCGCTCAGGCCGTTCTGGAGAATCGTGAATTCGACTCAGCAGCTCGCTCGATCTTCGACTCGTGCAAGAACCTAATCGGCGCGGCCAGCGGATACATGGCGTTGTTGAGCGAGGACGGCACGGAGAACGAGGTGCTCTTTTTCGACGCCGGCGGGGCTCCTTGTACGGTCGACCCGGAGTTGCCGATGCCGATTCGGGGCCTCCGCGAGACGGCCTATCGAAACGGCACGCCGGAATTCGAGAACGACTTCGCGCACAGCGGGTGGGCCGAATTCCTTCCCGAGGGACACGTCTCGCTGAAGAACGTGCTCTTCGCACCGTTGCTTATCGACGGTGAAGCGGTGGGCCTGATGGGCATCGCCAACAAGCCCGGTGGGTTTACCGACCGCGACGTCCGGATGGCCAAAGCGTTCGGCGAGCTTGCCGCCATCGCGCTGAGCAACAGCCGCACGCTTCATTCGCTGGAAGCGAGCGAACGGCGCTATCGTGGACTTTTCGAGCAGTCGAACGACGCCGTGTTCGTTCACGACCTCGACGGAACCGTGCTCGACGTGAACCGGCGAGCCTGCGGGTTGCTCGGGTACACCCGCGAGGAAATGCTCGGCAAGAACGTCTCCGAATTCCATCCCGAGAGCGAACTGGCAACCTCCGGCCGGGCCATCGAGACCACAAGGAAGACCGGTGCCGCTCAGTTCGAGACCCAGATGGTGCGCGCCGACGGGACGCCTATCGACGTCGATATCAACGCTGGAATCACCGACCCGATGGCAAAGATTGTGCAGGGGATCGTCCGCGACGTATCCGCCCGCAAGCAAACGGAAGCAGACCTGTCAATCAGGAACCGCGTCAACGAGATCTTCCTCACCGCGGACGACGAGCACGTCTACGGCGGAGTGCTCGATTTCTCCAGAGAACTGCTCGAAAGCGAGATCGGCACCTTTGGCTACTTCAACGAAGACGGGTCGTTCGTTACACCGGTGATCACGCGGGAAGCCTATTGGGAGAAGTGCAATATCCCCGAGAAGGAGCGGATCCTCGACAAGGGCACTTTCTCGGGGATATGGCTGCAGGCAATTGACGCGAAGGAAGTCCTGTACTCGAATAGCGGTCCGTTTAGGACGCCCGAGGGGCACGTCGCCATCGAGAATACCATCGTCGCGCCGGTCGTCTATCGGGGAAACGTCATCAGCGCGATTCATCTTGCCAACAAGCCGGGCGGATACGACGACGACGATAAGCGACTGCTGGCGACGATCGCCGGGTACGTCGCGCCGGTGCTCGATGCCCGGTTGCAGCGAGACGCCCGTGAAAGAGACCGCACGAAGTACGAAGAGCAACTCGCCGAGGCCAAAGTGGCCGCCGAAGCCGCCAACCGGGCGAAGAGCCTGTTCTTGGCCAACATGAGCCACGAGATCCGCACGCCGATGACCGCCATCATGGGCTTTACCGACCTGTTGCTCTCCCGCGAATGGCCGCCGTCGCAGCGCCGCGAGCACCTGGAGACGATCCGCCGCAACACACATAACTTGCTGCGGGTGATCAACGACATCCTCGATCTGTCGAAGATCGAAGCCGACAAGTTCGAGATCGAGCCGGCCGACTGCTCGCCGAAGGAGATCGTCGAAGAGGTGTGCTCGCTGGTGCGCAGCCGTGCGGCGGAGAAGGGCCTGGCCGTGGACGTGACGTATACTCACCCGATTCCCGATCGCGTCCGGACCGATCCGGTCCGATTGCGCCAGGTGCTGCTGAACCTGCTGGGAAACGCCGTGAAGTTTACCGAGCGGGGGCGGGTTACGGTGCGGCTGCGCCACGTGCCGCGAGAAGAGGACGCGGGGCAGATGCAGTTCGAGGTGTCGGACACCGGCATCGGCATGAGCGAGGACGAAGTCCGCCGCGTCTTCCAGCCGTTTACGCAAGCGGATATGTCGCACACGCGGCGCTTCGGAGGAGTGGGGCTTGGGCTGTACGTTGCCCGGAGGATTACCGAGATGCTCGGAGGACGGCTCGACGTGCAGAGCGAACCGGGCGTTGGCAGCACGTTCGCGCTGACGATCGACGTCGGCCGGCCGGCGGCGCGCCAACTGCCCGCCGACCCACACGCCCCACGCGCAGGAGGGTCGGCAGAGCAGCCCGCGCCGAGGAAGCTCGAGGGCCGTGTGCTGGTGGTCGAAGACGTACCCGAGGTGAGGTTGCTGATTCGCATCACGCTTCGGGCCGCCGGCCTGGAAGTCGATCTGGCGGAGGACGGCGAGGTGGCGGTGAAGATGGCCCTGGCATCGCGTGCGCAGCAGCGTCCCTACGACCTGATCTTGATGGACGTGCAGATGCCGGCCATGGACGGTTTGGAGGCCACCGGGCAGTTACGCGGGGCCGGGTGGGATTTGCCGATCGTGGCGCTGACCGCCCACGCGATGACCGGCGATCGGGAGAGATGCACTGCGGCCGGCTGCGACGACTACATCACCAAGCCGATGACCGAGGAACACCTCTTCGACACGATCACTCGGCACTTGAGCCCGCAAGAGGCCGCACCGCCGGCAGCGTCGTCCGCGGGGATCGACGTCGAGGAGTCCGCCCGCCTACAACTTCTGGAGGAGTTCGTGGGCAAGCTGCCGGCGCTGTCCGGCAAGATCGAACGCGCCTTGCAGGCGAACGACCTGCCGGCGCTGCAGAAACTGCTGCACCAATTGAAAGGCACCGCCGGGGCCTACGGCCTGCTCGAGATCGCCGAGACGGCCCAGCAAGCCCACGAACGGGCCGGCGGCGAGGCCGACGTGGGGCAACTGGCGGAGTTGGTCTTGGAGTTGATGGCGCTCTGCAGGCAGGCTGCTAAGGGAAGGGCCACTAAGGGAGGGGCCACCGGAGCAGCGAACAACGCTTCGGCCGCGCGGCAAGACGACACCGATTGAAATCCCACGAGACACGCTCCATGCCCGCTCCCATCCGCGTGTTGTACGTTGAAGACGACCGCAGCCTGGCCGCTTTGGCGAAGCTGCATCTCGAACGCGCCGGATACGACGTGGACCTGGCCTACGACGGCGGTCAAGGGCTGGCGATGGCCGGCGCCGGGCACTACGATCTGGTGGCCGTCGACCATTCGCTTCCCGTGCGCGACGGCCTCGACGTGATCCGCATGCTGGCCGCCCAGGGGCCGCTGCCGCCTACGATCATGATTACCGGACACGGTGACGAGAAGATTGCCGTGGAGACCATGAAGCTCGGGGCCGACGACTACATCGTCAAAGACCTCACCGGCGGCTGGCTCGACCTGCTGCCGGTGGTCATCGAGCGCGTCCTGCGACAACGCCGCCTCGCCCGGGAGAAGGCCCGCGCCGAGGAGGATCTGCGGGAGAGCCGGAAACGGCTGGAGGAGGCCAGCCGGATGGCCGCCGTCGTGGCCCACGAGATCAACGGCCCCCTGGCGGGCATCAGGAGTTGCCACACGCTGATCAAGGAGGCGATTTCTCCGGACCACCCCGACTATCGCTTCGTCGAGTTGGTCGAAAACGAGATCGCTCGCATTTGTGGCATTGTAAATCAACTTTATGAACTTCACCGTCCGCTGCAAGAGCCCGACCAGGACGTCGATGTCGCGGAGATCATCGCCGAGGTGGCCGAGTTGCTGCAAGCGAACCGCCCGGGCGGCGAGAGTTGTTTTCAAACGCGCCGCGTTGCAGAGCACCTGCCGGCGAGAATCCCCCCAAACGGCCTCCGCCAGGTGTTGCACAACCTATTGGCCAATGCGGTCGAAGCGTCGCCGGCCGGCGCGGACGTGGAAATTGCCGCATCAAGGACAGCAGGCCTGATGGAGATCGAAATCTCCGACCGCGGCCCGGGTATTGCCGACAACCTGCGCGACCGCGTTTTCGACCCCTTCTTTACCACCAAGGACGGCGACGGCGGGCTCGGCCTCGGATTGCCGATTTCGCGGCGAATCGTCCGATCGATGGGTGGGACCTTGTCTGTGGAAAGCGCCTCGGGAGAAGGGACGACCGTCGGGATCGCAATACCGCAACCGCAGGTCCAAGTGCCCGATGATGACGATCGATCGCGTCGAAGCGGCTAAGGGGCGGCCGACGAACGAGTTGCCCATTTGGGGTGGCTGGTGGCTGAGCGCAGCGAAGCCCCAGGACCCGGACAACTGGGGGCACCGCTGCACTATGCCCCAGCCACCCATCACTGAAACCGGATAGCTATTCATCGGCCGCCCCTAACGTGAATCGCGGGACTTCGGTTTGAGAGGGATTGGCGAGGCCCGTGGGATTGTGGTATTCTTTCCCGGCGACCGGGAAGGTCACACCTTGTGGAATTGTCGTACGTAGCCGCGGTTTCCGGAGCAGGTCCCTAGAGATGACTGCCGCCAACTCGATTCTGGTCGTCGATGATGAACCCGCCTTCTTGGAGTCGACCGCGGAGTTGTTGCGGCGTGACGGCTACGAGTGCGATTGTGCGGCGGCTGCGGCCGAAGCCGTTGCGAAGCTCGGCCAGCGACGCTACGACGTCGTGATCTCCGACATCCGCATGCCCAACAACCCCGACTTGCTCGTGGTGCGCGAGGCTCACCGATTGGCCCGCGGCACGCCGGTGATTCTGGTCACGGCGTATCCTACGGTCGATACGGCCGTCAGTGCGATCGAGCTTCCGGTGGTCGCCTACTTGCAGAAGCCCCTGGATCACGCGGACCTGCGCGAACACGTGGAAGCGTCGATTGCGCGGTCCGAGAGCTACCGGGCGGTTTCCCGCGTGCGTGAACTGCTCGAAGAGTCGGTCGTCGATTTGAAGCGCGTCGAGGAGGCCGGCCGCGAGCCAAAGGGCACCGACGGACACGCCGGCGCGGCGATACCCGTTCGTACGCTCCGCACGTTGAGCGAATGCCTCACGCAACTGGTAAAGCTGGACACCGAAGCCGCGCCGCACGGTTCCCGGGTGCGGCTCTGCGAGTTGCTCGAATGCCCCCAGTGGCGGCTTCACCGCGGTGCGCTGGTCGACGCAGTCGCCGTGTTGAAGGAGACCAGAAGGCGATTCAGGTCGAAGGAGTTGGCAAACTTGCGATCCCGGCTCGAGAGCCATCTCGACGATCGCGAGGACGACACGTCCGCATCGCAGCCGGACGCGTCGCCGCCGTCGTCCTGACGCGTCGCCGCCGGTGCCAGGTCGCGGCTCTTGCGCCCGGTGGTTGGGTGTCGCCCGTGTCTGGCGGCCGCGCCCACCCGGTTCACGTAGGAGACTGACGAATGGACAGGCCGCGATTTCACATTGCACGTTGGCTGCGCCGCGTTTGCCCGGTCGTCCGTTGGCTGCTCTGCCTGGGCGGCTGGCAGTTCCTCGACGTCCAAGCTATACTTTGCAGGAGACTTCCGCACACTCAGCAGAAGAGGGCGACCGATGTGCATCGTAAGCGCGAGTTCGATCGGAGCGGTCTTTCTGGGCTCACTCTTTGCTCTGGCTGACAGTCGGCCGGCCGCCCAAGAGGACGGAGGCGCCTCCCCGTACGACTTCAGCCGGACCTATGAGTATGATCCGCAGAAGCTCAACGAGTGGACCCAACCGAGTGGTGAGGAGGAGCCGGATTCTGACCTCATCTACGGCGACACCATCTACGACCATGATTCACAGCAATGGTATGGGCCGGAAGCCGAGGGCGACACCCACCCCGGCACGGTTCATGCGGAGGAGTTTTGCCGCAGTCTGCCGCAAGAGGAACTGTTGGGCCCGGAGGACGGCGCGGCCTACGACAGACAACGACGGGCGATGGAGAGACACGATCGAGGCGTGACGCTTTTTTGGAGGGGGAAGTACGATGCCGCCATCGCTATCGAGACCGAGGCGATTCGGCTTGGTCCCAAGTTGCACTCCGCCTACTGGTTGCGGTCCGGCGCGTATGCCGCGAAAGGCGAATTCGCCAAGGCCATTGCCGACATGTCGGAGTCTATTCGGATTCGGCCCGAGTACGCGTTCGGATACTACGGCCGTGGCGTGCTCCATTCGAAGAGACACGAGAACAACGCGGCGATCGCCGACTACACGGAGGCGATCCGCTTAAGCCCGAGGTTTAGCTTTGCGTACTACGGCCGCGGCATTCCGCTGGAGCGCGAAGGGCGATTCGGTGAGGCGATCGACGACTTCTCCGAGGCGATCCGATTGACCCCGTCCTATGTTGAAGCCTACGTAGGGAGAGCACGTGCCAGACGTGGAAAGGGAGAGCTTCGCGGTGCCATTGACGACTGCACGGAGGCGATTCGGCTTAGGCCGTACGACTGGGGAGCATACGCCGAGCGGGCGGACGCGCGTTGCCGGGCACGTGACTTCGACGAAGCCATCGAGGATTATAACGTCGCGATTCGCTACGGGGGGGCTCTGGCCGAAAGCGCATATCTTGGCCGTGGCGTTGCGAGGTACAACAAGAGGGAGTTTGACGGAGCGATCTCTGATCTCACGAAGGCCATTCATCTCGCCCCAACGTACTGCGGGAGCTACTACGCCCGCGGAAACTCGTATCTGGCCACCGGACAACGCGCCCTGGCGATTGCCGACTACAGCAAAGCCATTCGGCTGAAACCGGACTATGGGCTCGCCTACTTCTACAGGGGCGTCGTCTATCGAAGTGAGGGCCGCCTCTTGCGGGCTCGGCTCGATTTCGCCAAGGCCCGACGGTTGGGCTGCAAGCCGCAGCGGCCGATCCGTCAGCGGAAGATATCGCTTTTCCGGCGATCAAGGTTCCGGCGGTAGCGCTCGGTGGGATGCCGTTGCGGGGGCGGGAAGATCGACGTCGATTCCCAGGCGTACGATTGCACTTCGTCCTGGCCACGCCTTCCTCCGAGCCGCCGCGATCCCCGCTTGTCCGCCGGCAGATCGCCTGGTAGACTACCAGATTGCGCGATGCGATCCGTTAGACAACCGTTCAGGAGGCCGGAAAGGTGCCAGACTATACGTACGACCAGATCGCCAAGATGATCGACCACTCGCTGTTGAACCCGGTGTTGACCGACGAGGAACTCGAAGCCGGTTGCCAGGTGGCGTTGGCTTACGACGTGGCCTCGGTCTGCATCAAGCCGTATTACCTGCGGCGATGTGCGGAGTTGCTGGCCGGCAGCACGGTGGCCCCCAGCACGGTGATCGGCTTCCCGCAAGGCGGCAACACCACCGCCGTGAAAGTGGCCGAGGCCGAGACGGCCCTGCGCGACGGCGGCAAAGAACTCGACTACGTGGTCAATATAGGCAAGGTCATGAGCGGCGATTGGGACTACGTCCGCCAGGATATCCGCGCAGTGTCCGATTGCACCCACCAAGGCGGCGGGCTGATCAAGGTGATCTTCGAGAACTGTTTCCTCAATGACGACCAGAAGATCCGCCTCTGCGAGATCTGCGGCGAAGTGGGCGTCGATTGGGTCAAGACCTCGACCGGCTACGGCACCGGCGGCGCGACCGACGCGGATTTGACGCTGATGCGGACGCACTCCCCGCCCCGCGTGCAGGTCAAAGCGGCCGGCGGCGTGCGTACGTTGGATCGGCTGTTGGAGGTTCGCGCATTGGGTGTCACCCGGGCGGGGGCGACGAGCACGGTGGTGATGCTCGACGAGTGTAAGAAACGGTTGGGGGAGGGGTGAGAGAGGGCGGCGGCTAAAGCCGAACAGCGAGAAGGCCCGTAAACGGGCCTCGGCGATTTCCGATATGGCAGTATGGTTCCGCGTCATCGCACACCCGGCATAAATGCCGGGCCTAATACCGCCTGCGGCGGGAAGACCGCTGAAGCGGCCTGAAGAGGATTAGCGTTGGCACGAGTTGAGGATTTTGGACGCCACCTTGGCGCTTATAGGGGAAGGCCGCCATGGGACGCAACTACTATAGTGAGATTCATCTGCATCTGACGTGGCATACCAAAGGCAGCTTGCCGCTGCTGACGCCGAGGGTCGAGCCGCTGGCGCATCAGTTCATTCGGCAACGGCTGGTCAATACCGAAGGGGCATACGTCCACGAGGTCGGCGGCACGGAAACGCACGTCCACGTTGTAATCACCCTTTCACCAACGATCCTCATCAGCGAATTGGTGGGGCAACTCAAAGGTGGAACCTCACACGATGTCAACAAGCAACTCGGCCAACGAGACAAGACGCTGCAATGGCAATCCGGCTACGGAGTGATCGGTTTTGGCACGCGGAATATGAATTGGGTCAGAGCGTACGTTCGGAATCAGCGGGAGCACCACGCCAACAGAACCACGGTGGAACGGCTAGAGAGGATCATCGAAACGCCCGACCGTTAGAGGGCCGTCGGTACGATCGAGCATCGATGGATTGCCGACACGGCTGGGTCGAACGTTGACATTGAGGGGCCTTCAGGCCCCTTTCCGGCGCGGCCGGTACTAGGCCCGGCATTTATGCCGGGTGAAGGGAGACGACAACCTCCCTTCACCTCGCCATCGACGGCGGACGCCCGTTTACGAGCGTTCTCGATGCGACGGCTTCAGCCGCCAGAACACAAGCAAACATGGAGGAACGAGACACCATGTCCAACGACCACAACCTCTACCAAAACCCTCTTATCGCCCGCTACTCCTCTCCGGAGATGAGCCAGCTCTGGAGCCCGCAACGGAAGTTCAGTACCTGGCGTCGGCTCTGGGTCGCGCTGGCCGAGGCGGAATCGGAATTGGGGCTGCCGATCACCGCGGAGCAAGTCGAGCAGCTTCGCCAGCACGTCGACGACATCGACTTCGGTGCTGCCAAGGCGTATGAGATGCGCAAGCGGCACGACGTGATGGCACACGTTGCGGCGTACGGCGACGTCTGCCCCGACGCCAAGGCAATCATCCACCTCGGGGCAACGAGTTGCTTCGTGACCGACAACACCGACGTGCTGCTGTTGCGAGACGCGCTGCAACTGGTCGCTCGACGCACCGCCGGCGTGATCGATGCACTGGCCAAGTTCGCCCAGGAGTATCGCGAGTTGCCGTGCCTGGGCTTCACGCACATGCAGGCGGCCCAGCCGACGACGATCGGCAAGCGGGCGTGCCTTTGGGCGTACGACCTGGTGCTCGATCTGGCGGAGATCGAACACCGGCTGGCCGAGTTGAAGGCTCGAGGACCGAAAGGCACGACGGGCACCCAGGCCAGCTTCCTGGAACTCTTCGGCGGCGACCACGACAAGGTACGCAAGCTGGAGGAACTCGTTTGCCGCAAGATCGGCTTCGAGGCCAGCTATGCGGTGACCGGCCAAACCTATCCTCGAAAGATCGACTCGCAGGTTGTGGGCGTCCTCTCCGGCGTCGCCCAAAGCGCCCACAAGGCTGCCACCGACCTGCGGCTGTTGGCCCATCGCAAGGAGATCGAAGAGCCGTTCGGCAAGGAGCAGATCGGCTCGTCGGCGATGGCCTACAAGCGAAACCCGATGCGGAGCGAGCGGATCTGTTCGCTGTCGCGTTTCGTGATGAGCCTGGAGTCGAGCACGGCCCACACGATGGCCACCCAGTGGCTGGAACGCACGCTCGACGACAGCGCCAACCGCCGGCTGGTGCTGCCGCAGGCTTTCCTAGCAATCGACGCGGTGATGGTGCTCTATCAGAACGTGGCCGAGGGATTGGTGGTCTACCCGAACGTGATCGCGTCGCATCTCAACGCGGAGTTGCCGTTCATGGCCACCGAGAACATTCTCATGGCCGCGGTGGCCGCCGGCGGTGATCGCCAGGAGGTGCACAATCGGATTCTGCTGCACAGCCGAGACGCCGCCGACGGAGTTAAACAGGAGGGCCGCCCGAACGACTTGATCGAACGGCTTGCCAACGACGAGGCTCTCGCGGCCGTCGATCTATCCGCTGTGCTCGAACCGATGCAGTACACGGGCCGTTCGGCCCAGCAGGTCGACGAGTTCATCGCCGAGGTGGTCGAGCCGATCCGGTCCCGGTACGCCGATCGAGAGGAGTTGAGCGGGGAGGTTCATGTATAGAACTCCAGAGTGGTTACGTGCGGCCCGGTGGCGCCCGTTTCTTGCAGGAGAACTGCAAAGTCGATTCGCGGGAATGGAAAACGGGGACTGGCTCCGAGCCAGAATCAACACGGAACCTGCCGACGAGAT
>CAYYNP010000114.1:0-27864 GCA_964472545.1 uncultured Planctomycetaceae bacterium
CCGAACCGGCCTGGAGGCCGACGAGGTGTTCTACTTCGGCAACGCCGTGGGCGAGGCCGGCAACGCGGACGGCGACGCGCAGGTGACGGCTACCGATCTGTTGCTTGCCCGAAACAACCCGCGCAATTTCATCGACCCTGCGGCGGTCGACTTTGCCTACGATTACAACCGCGACGCCCGGGTCAACGCCACCGACGTGTTGTTGGCGCGGAACAACGTGACGAACTTCCTCACGATGCTGCGGCTGCTCGATCTTCCCGCCGGGCAGAAGGGAGAGTAACGCATCAGACGGGCGGCGCATCAGGCCGCCAGCAGCAAACGCGCGCAAGGCAGGATCAGCGCGAACAAGAGAATCACGTAGAGCAAGGCGGCCAGCAGCGCGAGCGATCTTGGCACTTGCGGCTGTGGGCGGAGCCAGCCGGCTATCAGCAGCGCGAACAGCAGCATTTCGGCCGTTAGCGTTGCCGCGCGTGCGAACTGGCCTTCGAGACATCCGCCGCCGAAAAGAGACGTCACCGAATAGACCGTCGACTCCAGTATGCCCATCAGAAAACAGGCGGCGAAGAGGATCCCCAACGTGGCCCAGTAACCGGGAATCGGCATCCGGAAGGCAGGGCCGGCAGCAGGGCCGGCAACACGGCCGACGGAGTTGGCCAACACGCAACTCAGCCGTAAGACGAACGCACTGACCGCATAGAGAATGGCGGTCAGCAGCAACAAACACCATACGACGTTGCCAGGCGGCATAAGCAACCTCCCTGGACAACTATACCTTATGGCGCCACGGGGAGATTGCGTCGGATGGGGCCGGATGCCGGTGCAACCGGTCGTCGACCGCCTGCTAACGACCTACGGCCAATAGAAACCACAAAAACGGCAGTACGGCCGCGGCACGCGATCCGCTCTACGCCGCCAACGCTTCCTCGGTCACCGCCGCCGGGAGTTGCTCCCAGACGTAGTTGGCGACCGCGTTGCCGTCGAAGAGCCGATCCGGCACGATCGAGACCTTCCCCTGGGGCGAACGCAGATCGAAGCGCTCGGATACCTTGCGGCCGTTGAGCATCACGTCGACCTTGCGGATTTGGGTGAAGTCGGTCCAGGGGATATGCGTTCCGTTGCGAAGCGTCATGCCCTGTTCGTCGACGCGCGCCGGCCAGCGCCGCATGGTGCGCCAAATCGCCCAAGGCGCGACGCCCAACGAAAACAGGCCCAAAACGACCATCGTGCCAAACGGCAGTTGACGCGGTTGAATCTCCACGGGGATCTCCTTGAAATTGCGAGCCATGTTACCTCGCAAGGGTAGCTTACGGCGGCCACGGCTGATGGCCCCATGGCGCCGAAGAACCCACAAAAGCTCTACAGACCGACCCGGGGCATGGCGTGATCACGAGTGGATTGACCGGCTCCCCAAAGGTCACTACGATGGCGGCACTATCGATACTCGCCAACCTTCGATGCGGAGACCGATCCGTGAGCAGATTCTGCCTTGTTGCCGTCGTGTTGACACTGACGTTGCCCGTCGCGTCGGCCGGCGCCGCCGATGCCAAGCGTCCCAACTTCCTGATCGTGATGGCCGACGATTGTACCTACAACGACCTGCCGCTCTACGGCGGGGCCAATGCGCGTACGCCCAACATCGACCGGCTCGCTTCGCAGGGGCTGGTCTTCAATCGGGCGTATCTGGCCGAAGCGATGTGCCAGCCGTGCCGGGCGGAACTCTACACGGGCCAGTATCCGCTGCGTAACGGATGCGCCTGGAACCACTCGGCCAGCCGGCCGACGGCCACCAGCATGCCGATGCATCTCGGGCGTGTCGGCTATCGCGTGGGGCTGGCCGGAAAGGTACACGTGGTTCCACCGAAGGCCTTTCCGTTCGAGAAGGTCGCCGGGTTCGAACCGGGCTGCGTGCGAAATCCCACGCGGCCGCACGACCTGAAGCCGGCCCGCGAGTTCTTCACGCGGCGAGGCGACCAACCGTTCTGTCTGGTGATCGCGCTGGTGGAACCGCACGTGCCGTGGGTGATGGGCGACGCCTCGGTGTATCCGCCGAAGAAGATCGCCTTGCCGCCAAATTTGGCCGATACGCAGCGGACGCGTGAAGACTACGGCCGCTATCTGGCCGAGATCACGTACATGGACTCGCAGGTCGGCGAGATCCTGAAAACACTCGAACAGAGCGGCCAAGCCGACAACACGCTGGTGCTGTTCACTTCAGAGCAGGGGTCGCAGTTTCCCGGCTGCAAGTGGACCAACTGGGACACGGGCCTGCACACGGCGCTGATCGCCCGCTGGCCGGGCCGGGTGGCCGTCGGCAAACGGACCGACGCCATGGTACAGTACGCCGACGTCTTGCCCACGCTGCTTCAGGCCGCCGGCGGTGATGCGTCGGAACACGTGTACGACGGCCGCAGTTTCCTGCCGGTGTTGTTGGGTGAGAAGATCGAACATCGCGAATACGCCTACGGCATCCACAACAACATCCCGGAAGGACCCGCGTATCCCATCCGCACGGTCTTCGACGGCCGATACCGCTACATCCGCAATCTCACGCCGGGGGAGATCTACATCGAGAAGCACCTGATGGGCGTGCAAGGCAACGGCGCGTTGAACAATCCGTATTGGGGAACGTGGGTCGGCCAGGCGTGGAACAACCCACACACCTACCGTCTGGTGAAGCGCTACGTGCAGCGGCCGGCCGAACAGCTCTACGACACGGCGGCCGATCCCTACGAGTTGAACAACGTCGCCGCCGACCCGCAGCGCGCGGACCTCAAGTCGCGGCTGTCTGCGGAACTCGATCGTTGGATGACCTCGCAAGGAGACCCCGGCACGCCGCAAGACACGCACGAAGCACATCAGGCCGCCCGCCAGGGGAGGCATCTGTACTTCCCACCCGAGCCGGGGAACTAACTGCGTAGCGCGGTTGTTCTCCCGGCCCTACGATCTTCCCATAGCGGCTGAGTTCTTGCGAGTCAGCTACGTCCGATGGCTTGGCTCTCACGATGCGGAACTTGGGTAAGGCAGGCAGCATGAGACAGGCACTCTACGATCGTTTCAGATGGCAGAATCGGAACAGACGATACAAAGCGACGTGGTCGCTCGTGTGACGGAAGATCGTAGGAGACAGTCCGGATGAGACCTTGGCTCGCAATCGCATGTGTGTCGCTGGCAATCGGGTTTTTGGTGTGGCAGGCCGTCCCGGCGGCCGACCCCGCTCAGCCGCCTTGGACGTTTGCGCCACGACAGCCCTACGCAGTTCCCAACGGCGACTGGCCCCCGGCGGCGTCCGCCGGGCCGGCGACTTTCGAGCAGCCCGCTCCGCCAGCGCCCGAGCCGTTGCATCTGCTCGCCGTGCGTTCAGCTTATCAAGCGACGCCGGCGCCTCGGCCCACTGAGTCGCACTATCGCCACACGAAGCCAAGATTTGCGTATTCCGAGCCCGCGGCGCCGCAGGTCGCACCGGCCCCCGCGCTTGCCCCGCCGTCGGTCGGGCAGCCGCTGATTCCCGCCACGCGCATGACCCTGGGAGATTTGCAGCAGATCGCCCTGCAACACAATCCTACGCTCGCGCAGGCCCGCATGGCCGTCCGCGCCGCCCGGGGCCAATACCTACAAGCCCGGCTCTATCCGAATCCCACCATCGGATACGAAGGGGCCGACCTGGGGATCGAAGGAACGGCCGGCATGCAAGGGGCCACCATCTCGCAGGAGATCGTCACCGGCGGGAAGATCGGACTCGCCCGAGCCGCCGTCGGGCATCAGGTCCATCAGACGGAACATACACTGCAGGCGCAACGCCAGCGCGTGCTCAACGCCGTACGGGCCGGCTACTACGAGGTGTTGCTGGCGCGGAAGATGATCGAGATCAGCCAGCAATTGGTGCGGATCACCACCGAAGGCGTGACCACGACCGAGAAGCTCCAAGCCGCCGAAGAGGTCAGCCGGGCGGAAGTGCTACAGGTCTACATTGAGGCCGAGAAGACGAAACTGGTCCTTCAAGACGCCCAAAACCAGCACGAAGTGGCCTGGCGACAGTTGGCGGCCGTGCTGGGGCGACCGGAGATGACGCCCTTGGAACTGGACGGCAATCTGGTCGGAGACTTGCCGCTGCTGAATTGGGAAGACTTGCTGGCCCGGCTGCTGGCCGAGAGTCCCGAGTTGGCCGCAGCCCGCGCGGGCATGCATAGCGCGGCCTGCGAGGTGGCCAGGCAGCGTGCCGAGTGGATTCCGAACGTCGAGATCGGCACGGGCGCGAAGTACGACTATGCTTCCCAGGGTGCGCTGGCCGACGTATCGTTGAGTCTGCCACTGCCGCTGTTCGACCGCAACCAAGGCAACATTGTCAGCGCGCGGGCGGATTGGCGGGCGGCCGAGAGCGAGTTGCACCGCGTGGAACTCGATCTGCGCGAGCGATTCGCCGCGGCCTTCGGCCAGTACGCCATCGCCCGGCGGCAGGTCGAGACCTACAGAGACTCGATCCTTCCGAAGGCCAACGAGTCCTGGGACCTGATCCGCCGCGGCCGGGCCCAAGGGGAGTTCGGCCAACTCGACGCGCTCACCGCCGAGCGGACCGTGTTGACGGTCAACCTGGAGTATCTCGACAGCCTGCGTGCCTTCTGGGCAGAGACGGTACAACTCGAAGGGTTGATGCTCAGCGGCGGGTTGGAGTGGGGTGAGTGAGGAAAGTAGACATCTCGCTCCGCGAGATGTCCAAGAGCAGATTCGCCATCTCGCTCCGCGAGATGGGATGACGTCTCGCGGAGCGAGACGCCTACTATGGGGCACTACTCGAACGCCGGTTCCCGCGTCAGCCGGGAGAACATCTCGTAGAGGATCGGCAGCACGATCTGCTCGAAGAAGATGGCCACGATGAAGCCGCCGATATAGACCACGGCCAACGGGCGGTGGACCTCGGAACCGGAACTGGTGCCCAAGGCCAACGGCAGCACGCCGAGGATCAAGATCAACTCGGTCATCAGGATCGGCCGGAAGCGCCGCTTTGCGCCTTCGATTACGGCCGCGTGCAGCCCCATCCCCTCGCGGCGCAGGTCATTGATTTTGCCTACCAGGATCACGCCGTTTTGCAGGGCGATGCCGAACAGTGCGATGAAACCAATCAGCGACGAGACGTTCAACGTCTGTCCGGTCAGCAAGAGGGCCACGATTCCCCCGGCGGCCGTCATCGGCACGTTCAACAGCAGCAACGCCGACTGGCGCATCGACCCGAGCGAGGCGAACAGCACCACCAGCACGCTCAGCCCTACGACCAGCATCAGCCACTTCAGATGTTGCATCGTCCGCTGCTGGCTCTCGAATTGCCCGCCGAACTCGATGTAGTAGCGGTCGCTGGGGAATTGGATCTGGTCGCGGATACGCTTCTGGGCATCCTCGACGAAGTGGCCCAGGTCGCGTCCCACGACGTTGCAGAGGATCGTCTTCCGCTTGGTGAGATTCTCGCGGAAGATCGTCTGCGGCCCTTCGCTGCGGTCGATATCGGCAATCTGCGAGAGCGGGATACGATGCCCGGTAGGCGTGTCGACCAGCAGATTCTCGATCGTCTGGACGTCTTGGCGCCACTCGGGCGGCAACCGCAGCAGCACGCCGGTCATTGTGCCGGTGCCGATCACGTGCGTCACTTCGACGCCGTTTAAGGCCGTTTCGACCAGTTCGGCCACTTCGGCAGCCTGCAAGCCATAAGGCCCCATCAACTCGTGATTCAACCGAACGGTCACCTCGGGGATGCCCGTAGTCTGCTCGATCTGCAAGTCGGCCACGCCGGGAACGCGGCTCATCACGTGACCGATTTCCCGGGTGAGTGCATCGAGTTGCTCGATATCTTCGCCAAAGACCTTCAGCGCGATCTGACCTTCCGTGCCGGTGAGCATCTCGCCGAGCTTGTTGGCGATGGGCTGCTCGAAGATGTAGGCGACGCCGGGAAACTCGTCGAGTTCCTGCCGCATCGCCTCGGTCAGTTCGTGGTAGCCGCGTTCTCGCTCTTCGAGCGGCTTCAGTTCCAAAATGTAATGGCTGTGGTTGACCGGATGAACGTGTTCGGATTCCTCGGCCATGCCCGTCGTACGACAGACCTTCACCACCTCGGGATATGAGAGGAAGATCTCTTCGATCCTCTTGCCGATCCGCACCGACTCCTCCAGCGACGTCTCCGGCAGCATGACGGTCGAGGCAATCATCGAGCCTTCATCCAAGAAGGGCACGAACTCGCTGCCGAGTTGCTGGTAGCAGAACCCCGCCAAGACCAACACGGCCAGCGACGCCGCCAAGATCGCCCACCTTATTCGGAAGCACCTCTTCAACACGCCCACGTATAGCCGCGTGGCGAAGGCCACGAAACGGTTCTCTTTCTTCTCGCGGTCGCGGCGCCTCAGGGCATACGACATCAACACGGGCTTCAGCGTGATGTTCATGATTAGCGACCCCAACAGCGCGGCGACCAGGGCGAAGACGGTGGGGCGGAACATCCTGCCGGCGATACCCTCCAGCGACAATAGCGGCAGAAAGACCAAGATGATGATGATGTTCGCCGAGAAGAGATAGGAGCCGATCTCCTTGGCCCCGGCCGCCGCCAGCCGCACCGGCGATGCCCCGGACGTGTCGCTCTGGTGGAACTTGACGATGTTCTCGACCATGATCACCGAGCCGCCGGCCATCTTGCCCACGCCGATCGCCAGCCCGCCCAGGGCCATCACCGTCAGAGTTACGCCGGCTAAGTGCATCAACACCAATGCAAACAGGATCGAGACCGGGATCGTCAGCGAGGCGATCAGCGACGCGCGCAGGTTGCCCAGGAAGAGCAGGATTACCAGGAACACCAGCGCGCCGCCTTCGAGGATCGAAAACTGCACGTGGCCCAGCGAGCTTTCGATCAGCGTCGATTGGTCGTAGTAGTTGATGATCTCGATACCCCGCTTGGCCAGGTCGTCCCTGAGCGAGGCGAGCGTCTGCTTGATTCCATCGATCGTCTTCAACGTATCGCCGCCGTACTGCTTCTCGGCGATTACCGAGACGGCCTCGCGGCCGTTGAGCCCGGCGTTACCCCGCGAGAAGGCCTCGCCCTCCTTGACTTCGGCCACGTCCTTCACGTAGATCGGCACGCCGTTGCGAGAGGTGATGACCGTGTTGCGTATGTGGTCCAGCGATTCGATCCGTCCCAGGCCTTTGATCAGCAACTCCTGGTTCTTCTGCGTGATGATGCCGCCGGAGAAATTGTGGTTGCTATTCTCGACGGCCTCCTTCACCTCGGCCACGGTGACGCCTCGGTCGTGCAGCATGTCGGGATCGAGCAGCACCTGATACTGCCGGGCGAACCCGCCGAGATTGATGACGAACGAGACGCCCTCGGTGCCGAGCAGGCGATAGCGAATGGTCCAATCGGCCGCGCTCCGCAGTTCCATCGGCTCGACGCCGTCGCCGACCACGGCGAACTCGAAGATCTCGCCCATCCGCGACGAGACCGGCCCCAGGCTGGGACCCGACGCCTCAGGTGGGAGTTGACCG
Source organism: uncultured Planctomycetaceae bacterium (assembly GCA_964472545.1). Taxonomy (GTDB): domain Bacteria; phylum Planctomycetota; class Planctomycetia; order Pirellulales; family Thermoguttaceae; genus CAYYNP01. The sequence continues at coordinate 7,516 of CAYYNP010000114.1, forward strand.
GCCACGATATCCAATTTGCCGGCCACGATCTGCCGCGCGGCGTAGATGTCGATGCCCCAGTCGAACTCCACGGTGACCACCGATTCGCCCGTAGCCGACTCCGAACGAACGCGCGTGACGTGCGGCGTGCCCCGCATCAAGCTCTCCATCGGGCGGGTGATCCGCTGCTCGATCTCCTCCGACGGCATCCCGTGGGCCGAGGTGATGATGTTCACCAGCGGCGCGTTAAGATCGGGGTAGATGTCCTTGGGCATCTGCCGATAGACGAACACTCCCAGCAACGAAACCAGTACCGTCAGCAGCAGCACCAGCACGCGGTTGCGCAATGCCAAATCGATAATCGCGTGTATCACGGCCTAGTTCTCCGGCTAGCGAGTCAATGCTGGTGCCCGTGACCCTGGTGCAGGATCTCTTGCTTCAGTTCGGAGTAGAGTTCGTAGTTGCCCTGGGTGACGACCTCTTGGTCGACCAGCAGCCCCTGTTCGATCTGGCGGTCGTCTCCCTCGCGATCGCCGACCTCGACGAAGCGGCGGCGGAAGTAGTCCTTCTCTTTGAGGAAGACGAACTTGCGGCCACGCTCTTCCAGCACGGCGGCCTCCGGCACAACCAGCATCTCACACCCGCCGTTCAGCAGCACGTCGACCTTGGCGAACATGCCCGGTTTGAGCAGCATCTCGCCGTTGTCGACTTCCGCCCGAACGGTGATCGTACGGGTGGCTTCATCGACCACGTCGCCAATGTAGGTCACTTGCCCACGGAACGTCTTCTCCGGATACGCGGTCACCACGACGTCGACGCCCTGGCCAACCCTCACGCGTTCCAAGTCCTTCTCGAAGACCTGAGCGTCGACCCAAAGGGTCTGCAAGTCGATCACGGTGAGGATCTCGGTCAACTGGTCGACCAGGGCACCGAGCACGGCCTTGCTGGTGACGACCTTGCCGGCGATCGGGGAACTGAGTGTGATCGAAGGGTGGATCTGGTGCGTCTCGATCATCTCGGCCACGTCATCCTCCGTGAACCCCAGCACGTGTAGGCTCTTCTCGGCGGCCTCTCGGGCGTGTACGGCGATAGTGTGGGCAGCCTCTGCCGCCAGCCGGTTCTTGCCGATGCCGATGCCGTCCGCTTCGAGTTGCTTCTCGCGGGCGAGCGTCTCCTTGGCCAATTCGAGATCGGCAATCGTTTTGAAGAACGCGGATTTCGCTTCGCCGACTTCGTGACACTCCAGCGTGACCAGCGGGTCGCCTTGGCCGACCGTGTCGCCCACCTTCACGTGGAGCTGCGACACCCTGGCGGAGAACGCGTGGCTGATGATCGCCGTTTGCTGTTGCGGTGCAAGTACCTTGCCGCGGGCCGCCAGAATCGACCGGCAAGCCCGATTCTCGACCCTCGCGATCTCGATCCCCGCCAGGTCCTGCGCCTTCTCCGATAGCCGGACAATATCGGGCTGCTGGGGCGTCTTCCCTTGGTCGTCGGCCACACCGGTAGGTTCCGTGGTCGCGCTCTGATTGCACTGGACCCCGGTCATCGCCAGCAAGGCGATCAACAACATCGTCATTCTGCTCATCAGACACCTTCTGGGTCATTAGGCCGTATCGATCGGAAGCCGGGCGAGTGCTTGGCGGGCTCCCTTCAGCGACGCCAACTGAGGGAGAGGCTTCTGCCCGACACGACTCAGGTGAGACGCATTCTCAATTAGAATAGCATCCGGCTGAGACTCATTCAACCCCCCTAAGCATCAGGGATCTGGCACTTATGGAGGGTAGCCACGTAGATCACGTGGACTACCGTAGACATGGGATCTGCCCCCGTTTCCAAGAGGCTGAATGCCACGTACGCAGCCGCGTGATAGGATTCGGGGCCTATCGCCGAACCGCGAAGCCCACGCCCGTGAAGTAATCGCCCGACGCGTCGTTCAGCCCCGTGCCTGCCCGCCAGTCGAGTTGCAGGTTCGGCGTGACAAGGTAGGTGAAGCCACCGTTGTAGAAGTGCTGCGTGGGGGAACCGAGGGCGTCGTCGAAGTCGAGCATGATCCACTCGTGGTACATTCCGATCCGATCCGTGAGGCCGATGCCCAAGGCGATCGACTGCGTGAAGAGGTTGAAGTAGGCGTCGGCGGACGGGGCGGAGAAGATGCCCGTATTGCCTCCGATCGACAGGCAGTCGGTCAACTCCCAGCTATACGCGCTCACCACCGAAGCACCGACCCGATCCGTGTCGACCTCCGTGTCGCCGATCGGCGCGGTGACTCCGCAAATGACAGCGAATTCGGGCGTCCAACCCTGCTGGTCGGTAAGCTGGAGCTTGAAGCCTACGTCGAGTCCCGTTCCACCGCGCGTTTCGGTCGACACGTTGGTAGCGATCACCGTTTCGGTGACGGAAACGTGGCCCACCCAGCCGATCCGCAGCTCCAGACAGTCGGTCAGTCCGTATCGCAGCAGCAGTTCGGGCAAGACGTGCTCTTCCGTTTCGATGCCTCCGGCGCGGTCGTGACCATAGGTGTAGCCGCCTTCGATCTGTAGCCGCCGGTAGCCCACCACCGAACTGGCCTCGGTGAAGTCGGGCCGGTCGGTCACCAGGGCGTCGTCGTAATCTTGCCCGCGAACGATCCGGTTCGGGTCGAGCCAGTCGGCCGCTTCGCGCGTCAGCGGGCTCGACTGTCCGAAGCCCGGATCGAAGTCGGTCGCCCACGACGCCGAGGCGGCGCTCGGCACGGCCACGGCCGCAACCGTCACGATTGCGGTCAGCAGGTATTGACGTTTCATAACGAGCTCACTTTTCGGCGGTTTTCGTCGGAACAAGACGCACAGGCCCTGTTTCAGGATCGCCCGTTCGGACTGGAGCAATCGAGACAAACGGACCAACCGGGCGTGCCGTGAGGGTGCCCGGACGGAATAACCGGTACAAGCGATAGAATTCGACGGGAGAAAGGGGACAGGTACACTTTGCCGGAACGGCCCGTAGGGTGCTTCGCACAAAACGGCCCTGTCCCACTTTACGGCCGCCTCACATCATCATCAGCAGGCTCAGTGCCATCACGGCCATGCCGGCCAGCAGCCCGAAGAGGCTGTCGTGGCCTTTGCCGTAGGCCCGGCTGGTGGGCAGCAGTTCGTCGAGGCTGATGTAGACCATGATCCCGGCCACTCCGCCGAAGAGAATCCCCATCACCTGGGGTGGAATGACACCGCCCTCGCCGCCGAGGAATATCCGCAGCCCCATGTAAGCGATGATCGCACCCACCGGCTCGGCCAGGCCGCTGAGAAATGAGTACATGAACGCCTTCTTGCGGTTGCCGGTGGCGTAGAAGATGGGCACCGAGACGCTGATGCCCTCGGGGATGTTGTGCAGGGCGATGGCCACGGCGATGGCCACGCCCAGGCCCGGGTCATCGAGGGCCGCCAGAAACGTGGCCAGCCCCTCCGGGAAGTTGTGGATCGCGATGGCCAAGGCCGTGAAGAGCCCCATCCGCATGAGTTTGCGGTCATGGACACGGTGGTCATGGGCCCCCGGAGCGGCGTGCTTAGGGTCGGCCGCAATCGCGTCGAAGTCGGGCATGGGGGCGGACGGGTCGTGCAGCGGGGCCGTCTCTTGTTCGGTGTGCGTTTCGTGCGGGTTCTCTGCCGAGGGGATCACGTTGTCGATGATCCCGATCAGCAGGATCCCCCCAAAGAACGAAGCGACGTTGAGCCAAGCGCCCCACTCCGGGTAGGCCTCGGTCAGTGCGTCGGCGCCCTTGTAGAAGATCTCCACAAACGAAACGTAGAGCATCACGCCGGCAGAGAAACCGGTCGCCACGGACAAGAACCGGTAGTTCGTTCGCTTGGCAAAGAACGCGATCGCGCTGCCGATGCCGGTGGCCATACCGGCGAAAACGGTCAGCCCCAGGGCTATCCAGACTTCGCTCATCCTTTCCCCTCACTTCCGTTGGGGGCCTGCGCTGCGTGGCTACTGCCCGAACGCCATCACCTCCACCAGATGCCGGCCGGAGTTGGCCGAATTGTGCGTCTGCGTTATCCGTATGAATCGTACCGGCCGCGGGTCGAACTTGCACAGATATCCTTCGGCGGTCGAGAGCTCCGAGTTTTCCGGCCGATCGGCCGCCTTATCCCATGCTTCGCCGTCGAGCGACGTTTCCACGGTGAATCCGTAGTGACGCCCGTCGCCATAGTAGCCGACGACCACCACCCGGGCAACGGGAACCGGCTTCTGCAAATCGACGCACCACCAGGCCGGCCCGGGATTCTGGGCCACGTCGGTGGCCCAGAAACGGTCGGTGTTGTTGCTCCAGCCGTCGTTGGCCAGCCGGGCAGGATACGGCGGCAGCGCGTGTGAGCAAGTAACGGGTTTGCCGGTGGTCAGGCTGACGGCGTTGGGGCGAAACGCCTTGCCGTACTTCGCCCATAGCCGCCCGGCAACGGCCAGGCTATCGCCATGCGCCTCGGTCGGATAGACGTCACGCCGATCGGACCACGCAGCCATCCACTGCCGCAATTCACCGCCGAACTGCTTCGCGTCGAAAGGCTCTCCCGTGCGCAGCGACTCTTCCAATTCCTTGAAATACCACTCCCACCGCCGCAGGTAGTATCCACGCAGCATGCCCGCCCATTCCTTACGCGCGTAGTCGTCAATCGCCGGGCCTTCTCCCCAAAGCGTCAGCACGCGGCGGGCGTTGAACTCGCATTGGGCCCGCTCGGCGTCGGTTTCGCCCCATCGCTTGGCGTCTTCCAGCCAGCAGCCCAACAGGAACTCCTCGCGCGTGGCCAGCAACTCGTCCATGTCGCGGATCAGCCCGAGGAAATCGTCGACAGCCGCTCGAAAGGCCTCGCGGTCCTCCGCCCGGTGGGCCGCGGCGACCTTTTGATGCAGCGTTGCCGCATGGTTCGAGAGTACCTGCCGCGCAACGTTCACCAAATCGAATCGGTAGGTGTCGACCTCGCCCAACTCGCCGGAGGCGTCGAGCAGGTGACGCCAGGCTTGAGCCAAGCGCGCGTTGTCGTACGGAGCGCCCCGGGCAGCGCCAAGGTTGGGAACGTGATCGATGATCGACCGCGTGCGGCAGGGGGCGCTGTAGACGACCTCGCGGAGGATCTGCCAGGCGGCGACGGCATCTTCGTCGCGCCGGCCATAGCGATGCTGCGCGTACTTGGCAATCCACGCACTCAAGTCGACCGGGCCGTCCTGCCAGGCCCTTTCGAACATCAGGTCGTAGGCCACCGGGTTGTAGCAGAGCCCTTCGTTGACCGTCCCCAAGCCGGCCAGCCGGCCGCGCTCGGGGTTCTCCCTCGCCTCGGCCAGGCCGGCGTTGTTTCGCGGCAGCGCCCCGCCGAGGTGTACGGCCCGGCCAAAACTCTGCACGTTGCACCACAGCCACGGCTTGCCGCAAAACGCCTCGGTTTGGTCCCACATCGGCCGCGATTCACAGAATAGATCGAGCAGCACCATCCGGTCGTCGTCGATCGCGTCGAGGAACGCCTGGAAGCGGGGCTGCGTCCAGAACGAACGCTGGTACATAAACGCCCAGCCCTGCAGCACCCACACGGCCCGTTGGTCGCTGGCGGCCATGCCGTCGTAGATCGCCCGGCTGAGCTGGCGGAGGTAATCCAGTTCGCCGCTGGGCGGCGTCATCTCGATGAACGTGTCGGCGGCGTAGTAGTGGTCCGTGCCAAACCGCTTGGTCTGCTCCTCCATGAACATCCCGGCGACTTTCGGAAACAGCGGATCGAGCGGGTCGAGCAGATGCGTCTTCCACTCGATCCAGTGGATGGTGTGGAGCTTGGCGTCGGGAAACTTCTTGCCGATCGCCGCCGGCACGTGGCCGGTGAAGCCCTGCAACACGGGCGTCATACCCAGTTGCCGTTGCCGCGCGAGGATCTTCTGCTGGAGTGCCTCATGGCGCCGGATCCAACTCTGCGGCAGCGGCCCGCCCCAGCCGTCCAAACAGCCCATCCACTGAAACGGCAGAAACGGCGGCCCGGCCAGAAACTCTCTCACCTCCGCGTCGCTCATCCCCAGGCGCTTTCCGACCGCCTGCCAAACGGCTTCCTGGCCGGTGACCGAAAGCGGCAGGTTCACGCCGTTGAGCGCCATCCAGTCGATCAGCCGTTCCCATTGCGGCCAGTCCCACCACGGCAACGAGTAGCCGAAACAGCAGTAGTTCAAGAAGTACCGATGCTTGGCCCAGGCCGTCTGCCGCGCCTTCACTGCCGGCAGCGGATCGGGGAGCCGCAACTGATTGCCGTACCACGAAACGTGACAATCGCAGTGGTGCTTCAGGTACCAGTTCAGGCCCGTGGCCATCGACACGCCGGTGTTTCCTCGGATCACGACCCGTCCGTTACGGGCTTCGATCTCGAAAACGTCGTGGCTGCCATCCGCTGGGCCCTCATCCGCCGGGATCGCCTCGAACGAGAAGTCGTCCGTGCGTTCGGGCAAGAGCCGTTCCAGCAGGTCCTCTGCGGCGCCCGCCGCGTCGCGTGTCGGGGCGTCGTCCGCCGTGGCGATGCCGCCGAACGTCAGCAGCACGAGACACGTGGCGATCATCATGCGGGCGCAGATCGCGTTGCCGCCGAAACGAATCGTGGCTGTGTGCAATGACATGGCTTTCCTGTCGGCTGAAGAGTCCCTGGAGTGCGGCGACGCGTCGCCGTTTTCATTTCTTCGTTCGCGAATCCACGCGTTGTTCCAGTCCAACGCGAAACCCGGCGGCTGCCACCCCCCATTACCGTACAGAAATCCAAAGCGATGGCAAGTCATCGCACTCCAACGGGGCGTTTCACCTCGGTTTGCACTCCCGGCGGCGGCTGGCTATTCTGGACTAGATTGGGCCCGGCCTGTATGCCTCGCTATCGCGGCCGAGCCCCTTTCCCGTCTGGGGCCACTATGCCACGAGTACACCATGCGCGGGCTGCTGGATAACCCCCATCGACGACACCTCCTCCTGACGCTGCTGGTCGGCGGGGGACTGGCGATCTATCTGACCGGCTGGCTGCGGTCGGCCTACGGGTTCGACCTGGCCATGCTGCTGGCCCTGCTGGGCGGATTCCCGGTCTACTACGGGGCCGTGGGGGCTTTGCTACAGCGGAAGATCTCGGCCGATCTGGCGGTTTCCCTGGCGGCCTTCGCGGCGCTCTATCTGGGCTACAGCGGGGCCTATCCGGAAGAGAATATGTACGCCGTGGCGGCCGAGGTGATCTTCATCATGCTGATCGGCGAGGCGTTAGAGAACTTCGCCATCGGGCGGACGCGCTCCGGCATCGCGTCGCTGTTGGCGCTGCGGCCCGACGAAGCCCGGGTGCGGCGGGGCGATCACGAACACTTGGTGCCGGTCGACGAGATCCGCACCGATGACGTCGTGGTGCTGCGGCCGGGCGATCGGATTCCGGTCGACGGGCGCGTTGCCGGCGGCAGTTCGTCGGTCGACCAGAGCCCCATTACCGGCGAATCCCTCCCGGCCGACAAGACCGTCGGCGACGAAGTCTTCGCCGGCACCATCAACCTCTACGGCCGGTTGGAAGTCGCCGTCGAACGCATCGGCGGTCAGACCACGCTCGAGCAGATTATCCACCTGGTCGAAGAGGCCGAAGCCGCCAAGGCCCCCACTCAGCGTCTGGCCGATCGATACGCCGCCTACTTCGTGCCGGCCGTGTTGGCGGCGGCCGGACTGGTCTGGCTCCTCACGGGCGAGGTGATCCGGTCGGTCGCGGTATTGGTGGTGGCGTGTCCTTGCGCGTTGGTGTTGGCCACGCCCACGGCCATTGCGGCGGGCATCGGCAGCCTGGTCCGCCGGGGCGTGTTGGTCAAGGGCGGCACCGCGCTGGAACATCTCGGCAAACTGCGTTCGATCGTCTTCGACAAGACCGGCACGCTCACGCAGGCGGAATTGCGGATTGCGAAAGTCGTTCCCGCCGAGGGATGCAACGAGACCGACCTGTTGCGGCTGGCCGCTTCCGTCGAACAGCATTCGGAGCATCCGATCGGCCGGCTGATTGTCGCTCGGGCGGCCGAACAACGGATCGAGACGGTCGAGTCCGCCGATTTCACGGCCCATCCGGGTCTCGGGGCGGAAGCTACCATCGCCAACACGCCCGTTCGCACGGGCAGCCCACGGTTTCTCAAGCGGGCCGGGATTGCCCTGCCGAAGGACTTCTCCTCGCATATCGACCAACTCGACGGCCAAGGCAACACGCTCGTGCTGGTGGCGCGAGGTGAAGACGTGCTGGGCGCGATCGCCGTGCAAGACACGGTTCGCCCGGAAGCCCGACAGACCATCCGCCGGCTGCGCTCGCTGGGTATCGAGCAGATCGCGATGCTCACCGGCGACAACGCAGCGGCTGCCGAAGCAGTGGCCGAGACGCTCGAAATCGACGACGTACGCAGCGGGCTGCTGCCGGCCGACAAGGTGGCGGCCGTGCGGCGCATGCAGCACGATGCGGGACCGGTGGCGATGGTCGGCGACGGGATCAACGACGCCCCTTCGCTGGCCACCGCCGACGTGGGCGTGGCGATGGCCGAGATCGGCACCGACGTGGCGATCGCCTCGGCCGACGTGGTGCTGTTGGGCGACCGGCTGACAAAGCTCCCCGAGGCCGTCGCCTGCGGCCGGGCGACGCTGCGGATCGTTTGGCAGAATATCCTCGCCTTCGCCGTGGTCTTCAACGTGGCGGCCATCGTGGCGGCGTCGCTGGGGTGGGTGTCGCCCGTGGCGGCGGCCGTGCTGCACCAGGTCAGTTCGCTCACGGTCGTGCTCAACTCGATGCGGCTGCTGGTCGACTTTCGACGCTGGCGTCTGTTGCTGGGCAGTATGCTGCGAACCGTCCGACGTCGTTGGCGGCGGGCCGCATTCGCCGGTGGATTGATCGTGGCGGCGGCGTATGCCTTAAGCGGATTCTACGTCGTCTCCCTGGGCGAAGTGGCCGTGGTGCAGCATTTCGGCCGGCTGGTGGGCGACGCCGCGGGGCCCGGCTTGCACTATCGGCTGCCGTATCCCTTCGGCCGGCATTGCATCGTCAAGCCGGAGGAGATACGCCGCGTCGAGGTCGGCTTTCGCACCGTGGCCGAGGTGGCCGGCGAGTTGCCCGCCTACGAATGGAACGTTCAGCATCGCGGCGGCCGCACGCAACGGCAAGATGAGGAAGCGGTCGTGCTCACCGGCGACGAGAATCTGGTCGACGTAAACTTGATCGTGCAATACCGCCTGGCCGATCCGGTGGCTGCGGTCTTCTCGATGGCGGAAACGCCTTCCGGCGGCACGGACAACACGGACAAGTGGGACGTGCTGGTTCGCGGCGTGGCCGAGGCCGAGCTTCGCGCGGCCGTCTCACAGCGCACGCTCCAGGCGGTGCTCGGCGACCGGCGCGACGGCATCGAAGACACGATTCGCCACCGCATCGACGACGCCCTGCAACGCTACCGTACCGGCATCTTCGTCCACCGCGTCTGCCTGGCCGACGTCCATCCGCCGGTCGAGGTCGTCTCCTCGTTCCGCGAAGTGGCCGGGGCCCACGAAGGCAAACTGGCCGACGTCAACGAGGCCACGGCATATCGGCTTCAACTCGAAGCGCTGGCCGAAGGCCAGATCGAGAAACGGGTCCTCGACGCCGAGGCCTGGGAAGAGGACCGTGTAGAACGAACGCGAGGCACGGTAGGCCGTGTGATCGCCGTTGGCAAGGCGCGGGCGGCCGCTCCGGAAGTCGCCAGACTCCGGCTCTACTTCGACACGCTCGAAGAGACGCTCGCCGGCCGGCGGAAGATCATTGTCGATTCGGCCGGAAGCGGCGGCGCGCGGCGGCGCGTTTGGCTGGGCGCGGAGAGGCTCCAGCGGCTTCTCCCGGCGTCCGACGGCCAGGGCACCCTGGAAGAACTCGAAATGCAAGGGACACGACAACCATGAAGAGCGTTCGCTTCAGGATCATCGCCACGCTGGCGGCCACGTTGGCCGTTGTCGGCGGCATCCGCAGCCTGATCTTTTGCGACGAGACGGAGACGGTGATCGTCACCCAGTTCGGCGCGCCGGTCCGCACGCTCGACGAACCGGGGCTCTATTTCAAGCCGCCCTACCAGTCGACGATCCGCATCGACCGCCGGCTGCAGATCTACGACCCGCCGCCCTCGGAGTTCCTCGCCAGCGAGCCGGTGAAGCCCGCCGTCGGCGAGAGCGCACCGGATGCCATCGACGCCGCAGCCGCCACCGACTTGGACGACGCCGACTCGGCCGACGCCCGCTCGGAAATCGGGATGAACGTGAACCTCGACGTCTGGGTCCTCTGGCGGGTCGACGATCCTTCGACCTTTCTGAAGACGGTCGGCGATCCGACCGGCGCGGAATCGCGGATCCACGACGTGGTCTTTTCGGAGTTGGCGGCGGAAGTGGGACGCAACCCGCTGGAGGCCCTCGCGTCGGTCGACGACGAGACCCACCGGCTCGACGAGTTGGTCGGTCAGGTGAGCGCCCGATGTGCCGATCACGCCCGTACGGCGTACGGCATCGAAATCGTCGACGTGAATCTCCGCCGCATCGGCCTGCCGGCCCAATCGCGCGAGAGCGTCTTCAATCGGATGCGTAAGGAGCGGCTGCGGATGGCCGAGCGATTTCGGGCGGAGGGTGAAGGCGAGGCGTTGAAAATCCGCGCCGCCGCCGACAAGCAGCGGACCATCGCCCTGGCCAAGGCCGACGCCGAAGCCCGGCAGATTCGCGGCCGGGCCGAAGCCGAGGCGATCAAGATCGAAGCGGCCGCCCGACGGCAAGACCCCGAGTTCTACCTGTTGATGCGGACGCTCGAGGCCTACAAGACGATCCTCGACAAAGAGACGACGATCCTGCTTTCGGCCGACTCCGACTTGCTGAAGTACTTCATGCGGGGCCCCGAACTGACCGACCCGCCGACGCCCAAGTAGGGAATCCAGCACGTGCATCGCGAATATCAGCCCGTTTCGCACGACCACCACACCGGTGCCGGCCGCATTCGATGGCGGCGGCTGCTGGTGTTCGCGCTGTTCGCGGCGTCGGCTGCGTACGCGATGATGGGCGTCTATACGGTCGGACCGGACGAACAGGCGGTCGTGCGGCGATTTGGCGAGGCGTTGCCACAGCTCCGCGGGCCGGGCCTGCACTTCGCCTTTCCCGGCTTCGAGCGAGTCGATCGGATCAAGTTGCTTCAGAGCCGCCGCGTGGGCGTGGGCGTCGCCCTGACCGAACGCACGCTCGGCCGCCGCATCGAGCCGCAGCGGGCCGAAGGACTCACCGGCGACCGCAACCTGATCTTGATCTCGGCCGTCGTTCAATATCACGTGGCCGACGTACACGACTACCTCTTTCGCACCGACGACGTCGCCGCACTGGTCGAGAGCGTGGCCGCCTCGGCGCTCTCCTCGGCCGTGGCGTCGATGAGCGTCGACGACGTGCTCACCGTCAAACGCACAGTCATCCGCCACGACGTTCTGCGGGCGTGCCAGGAGGCGTTGGATCGCTACGAAGCGGGAGTTACGGTCACTTCGGTCACGCTCGAAGGCCTGTCGCCGCCGCAAGAGGTGGCCCACGCCTTTCGCGACGTCAACAGCGCCCGCGAGGACCGCCAAACCACGATCAACGCCGCTCGGGCCTACGCCAGCCAGATCTTGCCCCAAGCGGAGAGCGAAGCCCGGCAGACGTTGCTTCAGGCGGAGGCCGACGCCGGCCAACTCACGCAGCAGGCCCAAGGCAACGCCCAGCATTTCGGCCAGATCGCGGCCGAGTTGGCCGGCAACCGCGAGTTGACGGCGCGTCGCTTGATTGTGGAGACGATGGAAGAGGTGTTGCCGCGGCTGAAGAAGATCGTGCTGGGCGCGGACGTGGGTCGGCAGATCGACCTGGAATTGATCGAGGAAGGCAAGTGAGCAGCACGGGCGTGAAGCGATGGGGATTGCCGGTCGCGGTGGCCGTCGCCTTGGTGGCCGTGGCGTTGGCGTTGCGCGGCGGCCGATCCCCACTACCGCCGACGCCGCAGCAGGCCGTCAACGCGCTGTTCGACGCGGCCGCCAAAGGCGACGACCAGGCGTATCTGGGGCTACTCGGGGGCGAACTTCGCGATAGGCTGGAGGAGACGCGTTCTCAGCTTGGCCGCGAGGCATTTTGCCGCGACATCGAGCGTTCGGCCGCCGGCGTGAAGAGCCTGGCGATCGCCGGCGGCGGCGATGCGTCGTCCGGTACGGTGGAACTCGAGGTGGAGATCGTCTATGCCGACCGCGTCGTCCGCCAGCAGATGGTCCTGACGCACCAACGCAACGGTTGGCTGATCACCGCCATGGGGCCGGCGACCGAAGTCCAGCCGCCGGTGCCCTATGGCACGCCGGCATTCTAGGACTCCGCAACAGCGAATTTGACGCGTGGCTGGGGTCGAATCGGGACATCGCCCGATCTTCACCCGTGCATGCCGGGTCAAACGCCGGACACCCCCCTTGAGGATAGCTGCTGACGGCGATTTTGGGTTAATCCAGTCATTCAGTTGCGCCGATTGTGCCCAACACCCAAAGATCGTAAAATGCGTCGATTACGGAAGCAGGTGGAAGTCTTCGGTGGCGCTGAGTTCCGTTTCTCCCGCCCAGACGAATCGACCGAAGCGATTAAGTGGGCGTAGTTTGCTGCGTAGGGTCGTGCGTGTTAGATTGACCGGCGGACGCCGGCCGGACGGCCCCAATCTCGCTAGTCAGGAGTTATCAAAGCGGTGGTGCATCTGGATCATTTACCCGGTTCGTTCTTCGGCCCCTCCACATTAGTGGAATTGTTGCGCCATCGAGCTCGGTGCCAGGCCAAGGATATCGCCTACGGGATTCTCGTCGACGGCGAGAAAGAGCGATTTGACTTGACCTACGAGGAACTCGATCGCCAAGCCAGGGCGATCGGCGCGTGGCTCGAGTCGCAGGGGCTGGTAGGCGAGCGTGCGCTGTTGTTGTATCCGGCTGGGGCCGAGTTCATTGCGGCCTTCTTCGGCTGCCTCTATGCGGGGGTGGTGGCCGTGCCGGTCTATCCGCCGCGCCGCAACCGCTCGCTCAACCGCATCCAGGCGATCGCCGACGACGCCGGGGCCAAAGTGGCCCTGACGACCGACGTGGTGCTGAATCGGGTCGAAGGTTTGATCGACGAGACGCCGAACCTGAAAGACCTCACCTGGCTGGCCACCTGCCGGGTGCCGGAGTCGATGGAGCAGCAGTGGGAACTGCCCGAGGTCAACGGCGACACGCTGGCGTTCCTGCAGTACACGTCCGGCTCGACGGGCACGCCCAAGGGGGTGATGCTCAATCATGCGAGCCTGGTACACAACTCGGCTTTGATCGCCCATGCCTACGAGCATACGCGAAGCGGATCGGGAGTCTTCTGGCTGCCTAGCTACCACGACATGGGGCTGATCGGCGGGATCTTGCAGCCGATGTATATCGGTTGTCCGAATATCCTGATGTCGCCAATGAGCTTCCTGCAGAAGCCGTTCCGCTGGCTGTCGGCGATTTCCCGTTATGGCTGTACGACCAGCGGCGGCCCGAATTTCGCTTACGATCTGTGCGTGCGGAAGATCACGCCCGAGCAGCGAGAAACGCTCGACCTGAGTTCCTGGCGCGTGGCTTTCAACGGGGCCGAGCCGGTCCGCGCCGAAACGCTGGAGAGTTTCATCGAGGCGTTCGAGCCTTGTGGGTTCCGTCCCGACGCGTTTTATCCTTGCTTCGGTCTGGCCGAGGCCACGTTGATCCTTTCCGGCGGCCTCGTCGCGCAGGCGCCGGTGATCCGCACGTTCGAGGCGGCGGCTCTGTCGCAGCGCAAAGTGGTCGATGCGGAACCGGACGACGAGGACGTGCGCTCGCTGGTCGGCTGCGGCGCGACCCTGCCCGACCAGAAAATCGTGATCGCCGACCCCGTCACGTTGACCCGATGTCCGGCCGGTCAGATTGGCGAGATCTGGGCCAGCGGCCCCAGCATTGCCCAGGGATATTGGAATCAGAAGGACGCCACCAAGGCCACGTTCCGGGCGTTTCTCAAAGACACCGGCGAAGGGCCGTTCCTGCGTACCGGCGACTTGGGATTCCTGCAAGACGGCGAGCTGTTCGTTACCGGCCGGCTGAAAGACCTGATCATCGTCCACGGGGTGAACCACTATCCGCAGGACCTGGAGTTGACCGTCCAGGAGAGCCATCATCGGCTGCGGCCGGGCTGCGGTGCGGCCTTCACGGTCGAGCGCGACGGTGGCGAAGAATTGGTCATTGTGCACGAGGTGGAACGCCGCAAGAAGGGCGACTTCGAGCCGATCTTCGAGGCGGCCCGGAAGATCATCGCCTCCGAACACGACCTGATGCTCGACGCCGTGGTGCTGGTCAAGGCCGGTAGCATTCCCAAGACGTCTAGCGGCAAGATCCAGCGTCATGCCTGCCGCGACGGCTATCTCGACGGCTCGCTAGCGGTGGTCGGGCGATGGCACGCGGCCGACCTGGCCGCGGCGGCAGCCGTGGACCCGGCAGCAGCCGTGTCCGGATCCCAAACCATCGCGGCGCCGGCCGATGCCACAATTGCCGGCGCTGCGGCCGCGCCCAACGTGACGACAATTGTGATCGAGGAGATCCGCCGGGTCGCCCGAGAACGGGCCAACGGCCTCTCGCTCGATTCGCCGATCATCGAGACGGGGCTCGATTCGCTGGAGCGGATGGAGATCCTGGCGGCGTTGGAGGAGCGCTTCGGCGGCCGCTTTCCCGAAGAGATCTTCCCCGACTTGGAGACCACGCGGCAACTCGTCGCGGCGGTCGAAGAGCACCTCGGCGACAAGCCCAAGCCCCGCCCGAGCTACCCTGCCGATTTTGAAATCCCGCAGAAGAACTACCACTTCGACCAGTTTCCGGAGTATCGCAAGCTGCGGCAGAGTCTCGATATGCTCGAGTCGTCGGAGTTGGGCAACCCCTTCTTCATGCCGCACGAAGGACTCACCGCCGATACGACCGTGATCGGCGGCCGCGAGTTGATCAACTTCTCCAGCTACAACTACACCGGGATGTCGGGCGACCCGATCGTCACCCAGGCCGCCAAAGACGCCGTCGACAAGTACGGCACCAGCGTCTCGGCCAGCCGCTTGGTTTCCGGCGAGAAGGACGTGCACCGTGAACTGGAGCGGGCGATGGCGGCGTTTCTCGGCACGGAAGACTGCATCGTGCTGATCGGCGGACACGCCACCAACGAAACCGTGATCGGCCACCTGCTGGGCCCCGGCGACCTGATCCTGCACGACGCCCTCTCGCACAACAGCATCGTGCAAGGCAGCATCCTCTCCGGCGCCCGGCGGCGTCCCTTCCCGCACAACGACTGGCAGGCGGCCGACGAGTTGCTCACCGAGCTGCGCCACGAATACCGCCGCGTGTTGATGGTGATCGAGGGTGCCTACAGCATGGACGGCGACATTCCCGATCTGCCCGGCTTCATCCGCGTCAAAAAGCGTCACAAGGCCCTGTTGATGGTCGACGAGGCGCACTCCTTTGGCGTGCTCGGGCCGCACGGCCGCGGCATCAACGAGTACTTCGGCGTCGACCCGCAAGACGTCGACATCATCATGGCCACGATCAGCAAGTCGATGGGCAACTGCGGCGGGCTGATCGCCGGCTGCAAAGAGCTGGTCGAGTACCTGAAGTACACGGTGCCGGGGTTCGTCTTCAGCATCGGGCTGCCGCCGGGACCCGCCGGCGGTGCGCTGGCGGCGCTGAGGCTGTTACAGGCCGAGCCCCAGCGCGTGGCCCAGCTTCACGAAAACGCCGAGCTGTTTCTGGCCCTGGCCAAAGAGCGCGGTTTGAACACCGGGCTCAGCAAAGACACGCCGGTAATCCCGGTGATCTTGGGCAACTCGATCCACGCCTTGCAGCTTTCCAAGGCGATGTTCCAGCGCGGCGTCAACGTGATGCCGATCCTGCATCCGGCCGTGGAGGAAAGCGCCGCCAGGCTGCGGTTCTTTATCACCTCGCTGCACACCGAGCAGCAGATCCGCTACGCCGTCGACGTAATGACCGAGGCGTTGGAGAAGATCAACCCCGACTACCTCAGCCCGACCACCAGCGGGTCGCGTTGAGCCACCGGCGGGTCGTGCTGCGCGACGGGTCACACCCGACTAGCGATTCACGTTCAGGCCGATGTTCAGGCCGTGGACGAAGATCTCTTGATCGTTGCTGCCTCCGTCGATTCCCATCACGCCGGTCTCGGCGATGGTGTAGTCGATGATGTCCGAGGCGCGAGCCACGTTGCTCATCCAGAAGCCCGTCCAGCCGGCCTTGACCGAGACGGCCCGCGTAAGCTGGTAGGCAGCTTCCATCCGCAATTCGACCGCGGGACTGAACTCGGGAAGATGGTCGGTGTGGTTGAAGTTGTAGGGCTCGGTGATCAGCGGGATGAACGGATTGCCGAAGAAGCCGCCGGGAGGATCGCCCACATTGACCGGGGGAGTCACCACCCACTGGAACGGAGCCGGCGCGTCGAGTTCGCTGCCAAGCGTGCCTTCCGTATGCACGCGCTGTGTGTTGAAGCCCGCCAGGAAGCGGCCCTCGACCGACAGCGACCAACGATCGTTCTTGCGGCTCCATCGCGCGCCCACTTGCGGGCCGACGACCCGATTGTCGGTCTCGGCGAGCCAACGGCTGTCGGCCAACACGGTGCCGGGGAAGAGGATGATGTCGTTCTGGTCGAAGACGAAGCGGGAGTTGGCCTCGACGGTCGTATTGTTCGGGTCGTCTTCGCCGCGTGCCTCGACGTTGAACGACTCGTTGACTTCCATGTATCGCACGCCGGCGAAGAGTTCGATGAACCCGCCGAAGTGGGTCGGCCGCATCCGATGCAGACACATCAGTTCCACGCCCCAGGTCTCCATGCGGTTTTCGACCTTTACGTCGTCGAAATTGATCGGCAGGTCCAGGATCTGCCAATTGACGTACTGCGCCTGACCGCCTAGATCGCCGATCATGTCGGCGGTCCAGCCTTCCAGGTGCCGGAGGCCGTCGGCTCCGAAGGCGATGTCCTGGAACACGATGTCGACGTCGGAGGCCTCGAAGTGCTGAACTTGCGAGTTCAGACGCGTCGTGCTGATGAACCAGCCGGTACGCTCCGTGACGCGGCCGAACTCGATCCGCGTACCCGAGGTGAAGTCCGAGCCGACCGGTCCCGTATTGAGGCTATTGGCCTGGATCTCCTCGACCGACGGGTTGTGAAATACCCGGCGCGTAAGGTCGGGAAAGCCTATCGGGACGATACCTGGACGGCTAATCGACCAGTGGAGTACGTCGAAGGAGAAAAAGTAGCCCTCCTTCGGTTGAATCCCACTGCCGTAGGAGCTGACATCGGCCGGACCGAACAACTCCATGGTTTGCAGGTCTTGGGCAGGGACATGCGAACCGATCGTCAAGACCAACGCGCCGACGGCCAGCCATATTCTCGTGCGGTTTAGCAACATCGTTTCGTTTCACCTCGGTCTGCGCTCATTGCGTATTTTGCCCAGGCGCTCACACGAGGAGCGCCCGACCACCACGGATTCGGTTGGTGACGATAGTATCGGCCATGCCAGTCGTGCCAGTTGAGTAAGATCGATAAACCTTGCGGAAAATGACGGTGATATGCCCTGTAGATGGGAAAGGCTGGGGATATAGGGCGGAAAGGCAGCTTGCATTGGCGGGACGGAGGCAGGCCCGTGTGGTCGCTTTGGTCAACGCGCCCTACACACTCTGCGTCCGATTGCATGGCCCCAACCGGACCGTTAGGATCAGAGGCTGGCAACGCGTCTCCGATTTGGGGGAACCACCTCTTTGCAGCGTCTGACCGAGTATCTGGGCGATTTCGTGGCCTACCGGCGGGTGTGGGCCTGGGGCTTGGTGGTCTCGGTCACGGCACTGGCTGCGCTGGGCTGGTCGGGCCGGCGGGTCTTCGATCGGGAGCGGCCGTCCGTGCCGCCCTCGGAGGAGCTGTCGGCGCTGCGGGAGGCGTATCAGACGTTCCACTTCGGCGACTCGCCGTACATCCTGGTCTTCGAATGCGACGATCTGTTTCACCCGCGGCGGATCGCCGTGTTGCGGGGGCTCGCGGCAATGTTCGAGCGGGAAGCGGCAGAGCGGCCCGTGATGTGGATCGGCAAGGTCCCGCGGTTGAAGTGGCTGCGGATGGTGCCGGTGTTGCCGCCGGCGGGCGCGCCGCGGGAGGACTTTCAGCGGGCGCGGGAGGAGTTGCTCGAGCATCCCTTGGCGGCGGGCCAACTCCTCTCGGCCGACGGCAAGATGACGCTGATGATGGTCGGTGTGCCGTGGGGGGCCGCCGAGATCGAGCAGGTGGCGAAAGAGGCCTGTGAGGGCTCGGGGATGCGAGTGCGGTTGACGGGTACGGCCGCGCTACGACGTGCGCAACAGGTGGCCTTCGATGAAGATCATTTGCGGGTGGTGGTAATCGCTTGCGGTTTGGTGCTGATTCTGGCGACGATTATCTTCCGCCGCCCTTCGGCGATCCTGATCGTGGCGGCGGGGCCGGCGTTGGGGCTGATTTGGACGCTCGGATTGCTGCAGCTCTTCGGCCGGCCCAGCAGCTACCTGGTCGACATCATCCTGCCGGTGATGGTCTTGATGATCGCCTTTACCGACGGCGTGCACCTGGTGATCCACCTGCGGCAGGCACGCAGCGAAGGCGCCGACGCCCAAACGGCGGCCCGATCGGCCGTGTGTCACGTAGGCCGGGCGTGCGCGTTGACATCGCTGACCACGGCCGTGGGGTTCGGGTCGTTGATGATCTCCGATGCGCCGGATATCTACGAGTTCGGCCGGGCTTCGGTGGTGGGCGTGCTGGTGACGTTCCTGGCGGTGATCCTGGTGATCCCGCTGCTGAGCACGTCTTGGCTGGGACGGCAGATTCAACGCGGACATCGCCGCGATCCGGTCGCACGCACGATGCGGCGATTGTCGTTTCTGACCGACGTCGTGGCACGCCGCGCCCGATGGGTGGCGGCAGGCGGCATTATACTCAGCGCGCTGTTGGCCGCCGGTGCCCTGACGCTCGAACCGGACCACCGCCGGGCGTCGATCACGCCGCACGCGGCCGAGGCCTATCAGGCGATGCTCGACTGCGATCGGGAGTTCGGCGGCATCCGCTTGGTGCACCTGGTAGTCGAATGGCCTGAGGGTGCCGGAGACGATGAAATCTGGGACGTGCTCGCAAAGGCCGAAGCCCGGTTGGTCGAGGAACCGCTGCTGCGCGGGCCGCTATCGATCCGCAATTGTCTGGCGGTGATGCCGGGGAAGCCGTCGAGCAAGAAACTCTCGCTGGTGGGCTTCGTTCCCGAGGAGTATCGGGGGCTGTTCTGGCGTTCGAAAGTCCGCCGTGCGCTGATCGTTGCGCACGTGCAGGATCGCGGCATCGCCCAATACGGGCCGGTCTTGCAGCGGGTCCGCGGGGAGCTGACGTCGATCGAACAACAGCACCCGGGTTTCCGCTTCAGGTTAACCGGCCGAGCGATGGTCACCGGACTATACGCCCAGGGCTTCATCCGCGATCTGGCATGGAGCCTGGCGTTGGCGGCGGTGGTGATCTTTGTGATGCTCTCGTGGGCATATCGATCGATCCGCATCGGTTTGATCTCGGTGATCCCAAACTTGCTTCCGCTGGCAGCCACGGCGTCGTTGCGGGCGGTATGGGATTCGTCGCTCGATATCGCCAGCGCATGTTCGCTGGTGATCTGCCTGGGGATTGCCGTGGACGACACGATCCACTTTCTTACCCGATTCCAACGAGAACTGGCCGAGGGGCAGGAGAGGGACGCAGCGATTCGCCGAGCGTTCGTGGCGGTGGGCAACGCTTTGGTGGTGACCACCGTGGTGATGATCGCCGGCTTTGCCACGGTGCTGACCGGCCAGCTTCCCACGCACCGGTCATTCGCGGCAATGGCGTGTATCACGCTGGGCGCCGCGCTGGTGGCCGATCTGGTCGTGCTGCCGGCGCTGTTGGTTTGCTTCTTTCGCCCCGACAAGGCCCCCGACGACGTCCGTGACGACGTCCCCGACGACAGAACTGCCTGGCCTTCCTAGACTTAAGTGCTTTTCGCCGTACTCATTCGCCGAACCCGTCACGAGCCGTTCGCAGTGACCGCATTCATGCGGTCTTTCACGGGATTCCGCTGCACGGCCCGATGAATCGGGGCACTACGAACGGGTTGGGCGATTGTTTGCTTTTCGCCCACGCCAGCAGGTGGCCTACCCGGAAAGCACTGTTGGGCCAACCGCGTCTCGGCAGCGATTGACGGGCCGGAGAACTGCAAAGTCGATTCGCGGGAGTGGAAAACGGGGACTGGCTCCGAGCCAGAATCAACACGGAACCTGCCGACGAAGTTCCCGGCT